>JAFSYF010000296.1 GCA_017443695.1 Butyrivibrio sp. | reverse complement strand
CTGCAGGATGCGGCAGAGATCGACGGCGCGGGAACATTGACGGTTTTCTTCCGCATCATGCTGCCGATTATCAAACCGATTCTCGCCACCATTGCCATCTTCTCAGCAGTGAACCAGTGGAACGCTTTCCAGGATACGCTGCTGCTGGTGACAGACTCCAAGCTGTATACGCTGCAGTTCCTGCTGTATCAGTACATCAACCAGGCCAGCTCCTTAAAGTCCCTGGTCAACAATTCCAACGCAGGTGCGGACATGCTGGCCAGTCTGGCGCATGCCCAGACGGCGACATCCATCCGTATGACGGTGACCATCGTTGTTGTGATCCCGATCATCTGCGTATACCCCTTCTTCCAGCGCTATTTCACCAAGGGCATCATGATCGGTGCGGTGAAGGGCTAATGGATACTCCGGCGAGAAACCTCTCTCTGGCCGCCATATGATGTGATACGCGGACAGAGCAGGCAAATAAATCGCAACATGTAATTTCACTTAAGAAAGGGAGGAACAAGCATTATGAGGAAACGGAGCGCATTGGCAATGTTAGTGTCCGCGACGATGCTCGCCGGATCACTGGCTGGCTGCGGAGGAAGCAGCGGCGGAACATCAACCCCTTCGGATGGTGGTTCTACAGCCAAGACAGAGGCCAGCACAGCCACCAGCACGGACAAGCCCGCTGATACGACAGCGGCGAGCACAGAGACGCCTGCAGCGGACAGCGGCGAGACCATGAAGCTGGAGATCTATGATGTCGCTGCCAACTATCAGGGCGATCAGACCGGATGGTTTGCCAAGGTATTGAAGGATGCCTGCAACATCGAGATCAACATCATCGCGCCGCAGGTGGCCGGTGATGCCATCTATCAGACCAGAGCCAGCGCGGGCGATCTGGGCGACATCCTCATCCTGGAGAAGGATCAGTGGAAGGATTGTGTTGCCAACGGCCTGATCAGGGATATGACCGACGGCATCGATCAGATCACCAATCTGGCGGACTACAGGAAGCAGATCGATGTACTGAATCAGGGACTGGACAACAACGCGGACGGCAAGATCTACGGTATCCCCTGCCAGATGCTGGGAACCTCCCCTACCGAGTATTCTCAGGAAACCATTTATTCCTCACCGCTGCTGCGCTGGGATCTGTATAAGGCCATCGGCGCACCGGAGATCAAGGATCTGGAAGGCCTGCTGGATGTCCTTCAGGAGATGAAGGAGAAATTCCCCACCAACGAGGCGGGTGATCCGGCTTATCCGTTCTCCCTGTGGGCAGACTGGGATGGCGGCGACGGCATGCTAGGCATCGCGAACGTTGTACAGCTGACCACCTGGTATGACCAGAAGATCAAGGGCTCCATCATCCAGCAGCCCGATGGCAGCTTCTTACCGTTGACAGACAAGGCAGCAGGTTACTACCGCATTCTGCACTTCCTGAACGAAGGCTATCGCCGCGGTCTGGTGGATCCGGACTCCGGTACCCAGGATTGGAACAGCGCCTGCGCGAAGATGAGCAATGGTCAGGTTTACCTGTTCTGGTACAGCTGGCAGACCGGTTTCTGGAACAGCCTGGAGCGTCAGCAGAATGGTACCGCCATGATGTTCATCCCGGTACAGGATCAGTATTACTACACAGATGGTGACGCTTACTACGGCGATCCCCGTGTATGGGCCATCGGCTCCAATGTCACGGATGAGGAGTATGCACGCATCCTCGAGTTCCTGAACTGGTACGCAAGTCCCGATGGTCTGGAGTTCCAGCATCACGGCATCAAGGACTTCAACTACAAGGTTGGTGATGACGGCAAGTACATCCCGATAAACGACAACGCACTGATGGACAACCTTCCGGTTCCGGAGGAGTACGGCGGGGCAGGCTATAACGATGGTAACAACGCCATCAACCAGTGGCTGCTGCACTCTCTGACCATCAACCCGAAGACTGGCGAGCCTTACAACTCCACCTACTGGGCGAGCTATAAGGCACAGACCATGACCGACATGAAGAGGGAATGGCAGGAGATGTTCGGTGCGGAGGATCAGGTGGACTACCTGAAGAAGAACAACAAGCTGGCGGTCAGCCCGAACGTATCCGTGGCACTGCCCAGTGACTCCAACGACATCAGCGTGATCCGTAATCAGTGCTCAGAGGCTCTGAACGACTACAGCTGGCGGATGATCTTCGTGGACGATGACGCGACTTTCGACGCTATGTGGGATGAGATGACAGAGCAGCTGAATGGTCTCGGATTCGAACAGCTGGCGGCAGACGATACCGCAAGATATGAGATCGAGTATGAGGCAAAGAAGGCAGCATTGAAGTAAAAGAGCTGACGATGAGAGAGGGGCGCCGGCAACGGCGCCCCTTTTCCAAAAAAGGAGGGAAACAATGGCGGCTGAATGGATATCTGAGCAGACGACAGAGCTGCTTCCCGACGGAACAAGGTTCTCCTTCTGGGAGGAGGAACCGGTATTTGACAGAACGTACCATGTGGCACAGCAGGCAGCAGGAACGGCAGACCGGAATCCGGACGGCAGTGAAGAGAGTCCGTTTCCGACGATCCAGCAGGCGGCAGAAGTTGCCGGTCCCGGAACGAGGGTCCTGATTCATGCCGGTACCTACAGGGAGTGTGTCCGGCCGAAGAAGGGCGGGTCGGATGCGGCGCATCCGGTAAGCTATGAGGCCGCAGGTGACGGAGAGGTGTTCATCAAGGCATCGGAGGTCGTTACCGATTTTATCCCGAGCACCGGCTGGAGCTGCACCTTCCCGGGAGGCCTGGCAGATCCGGAGGTACGTATCTATGCGCATCATCTGGATCCGGATATGTTCCGTGGTTACAATCCGTTCTGCTGCGTCAATATCCTGCATGACCGTCTGTTCATCGAATACGACAAGACGGATATGTCCACCTACTTAAACCGCCGGGGGATGGTCTTCTGTGATGGCAAGCCCCTGCAGCAGGTGGCACTGTACCGCCATATGGCGGAGACACCCGGCAGTTACTGGGTGGAGGCCAATGGGCAGACCGTACACTTTCGTCTGCCCGGGGATGAGGATCCTGCGGACCACTGCATCGAGATCACTGTGCGGGAGCAGTGCTTTGCACCGGATATTCCGTTCCTGTCGTATATCCGGGTCCGGGGACTGACCTGTGCCCATGCGGCCACCGGAGCGCCAGTTCCACAGAGAGGCGCAATCTCCGCTTTCCGCGGGCATCACTGGATCATCGAGGACTGCACCATTGACTGGTCCAATGCGGTGGGTATCGATGTGGGGAATGAGTGCTGGCATCATACCGTGGACCCGGAACAGCTGATCGGATACAGCGTGATCCGCCGTTGTCATCTGAAGGACTGCGGCGTATGCGGCATTGCGGGTCTGTTCGCCCGGGAGCTGCTGGTGGAGGATAATCTGATCGAGGGAACCGGCTGGCAGAAGATGGAGCTGTCCTGGGAGGCCGGTGCCATCAAGCTCCACAACAGTGTCAACAGTCTTTTCCGCAGAAATGTGTTCCGCGGGACGTTCCGGGCGGATCATCTGTGGCTGGACTGCGGCAACGAAAACAACCGGATCACCTGCAACCTCTTCTTGGATGGGAGAGAGCAGCGGGAGGCGATCTTCATCGAGTGTACCAGAGAGGGGATCAACCTCATTGATCATAACATTTTCTGGAACATCGAGGGGCGTTTTGATCCCGCAAAGATCCCGGTGGAGCCCGGCTCCTCAGGATGGTACAAGTCCGTGGAGAACGATACGGTGAACGGGTACGCGGTCTATGGCGAGGGTACGGATCATCTGCGGATTGCCTGCAATCTCATCGGCTGCTGCCGGGGATCCGGGTATTACGCCAAGCCGGTGGCGTTCCGTATGAGCCCCATGGACCGGGGCGGGACCTCCAGGGATGCGCGTATCGCAGGCAATCTGTTCTATGAGTGTGAGGAGGCAGCCATCACATTCCCGACGAGAGACAACCGGGCGGAGGGCAATCTCTATGTGCGGGAGAAGGGCGGCTACCTTCGCGTGATGTATCCCGCGCCGGAGGTCTGTCTCCATCTGCCGGCCTGGCAGGAGTTTGAGGGCTTCGACCGGTTGGGACAGGAGGGATGGTTCGATCTGACGCTGGATACGGAGCAGCTGACTTTGGCCTATCAGGAGCAGTCGTCACCGCGGCCGATGTGGCCGAATATGAACCAGCGGCATTTCGCGGAATCCATGACCGAGGTGAAGCCGGTTTCCAGCACCGCGATCTGTGAGGCACTGGGGATTGAAGAGAGGGTACTGTTTGGAGAGAGATTTGCAGAAACCGTCCTGCCGGGCTTCTGCGGAGAGGGTTGTCTGGTAGGAGAAGCGCTGGATATCGATCCGCGCAGATAATAACAGGAGGAAAAAGAAAATGCTCAGAGAGGTTCGGGTAAGTAACGGTGTGGTACGTGGGATTCCGTCAGCGGATCCCAGGATAACGGCATTTAAGGGAATCCCGTTTGCGGCACCGCCTGTGGGGGAGCTGCGCTGGTGCGCACCGCAGCCGGCAGAGGACTGGGAAGGTGTGCGTGACTGCGCCCGTTTCGCGCCCATTGCCATGCAGTATACGCCCGGGCAGGGCAATAACATTTATGACCGAGAGTGGCATGTGGATCCGGAGACACCCATGAGCGAGGACTGCCTCTATCTGAACGTCTGGACCGGCGCCCATTCACCGGAGGATAAGCTGCCGGTGCTGGTGTGGTTCTTTGGCGGCGGACTGCAGTGCGGATATCCTTCTGAGATGGAGTTCGATGGGGAGCGTCTGGCCAGACGCGGGATCATCGTGGTCTCCGTCAACTACAGGGTCGGTGTATTCGGATTCTTCGCCCATGAGGGATTGCGGAAGAAGAAAAAGGATGCGGTGGCCAACTTCGGCAGCCTGGATCAGCAGGCAGGTCTGAGGTGGGTGCAGGAGAATATTGCGGCATTCGGCGGGGATCCGGATCAGGTCACCATCGCCGGACAGTCCGCAGGTGGCGGTTCGGTACTGTCACAGATGGTCTGTCCGGAGAACAGGGGTCTGTTCCACAGGGCGGTGATCATGAGTGCCATGATTCGTTCGCCGTATCAGGATGCATCCACCTCCGGGCCGGTGGCACCCCGGACCATGGAGGAGGCGCAGAAGCTCTCCGAGGCATTTCTGGAATATGTGGGCGCTTCCAGCATTGACGAGGCGCGGAAGATCCCGGAAAAGGAGCTGCAGAAGCAGTACGAGGCTTTCTCAGCGAACCGCCGGATCATGCTCAACGCCATCGACGGCACCTTCCAGCCCGGGGATCCGATCAAGCTGTTTGCCGCTGGAAAGGCGATGAATATCCCGGTGATCTCCGGCAATACCGATGTGGAATTCCTGAATACCCTGGAGGCGGATTCGATGGATGGGCTGTGGGTGGAAGCCAGGAAACGCTATGGCAGAGAAGCGGATACGTTCCTGTCCTGCCCGGGTACGGCGGTGCGGACTCAGGCCGGTTATGCGGCAGTCAGCGGGATCGAGTGCACCGCCAAGGCGGCATTTCTGTCCGCGGATCAGCATCAGGCATCGGCGCCGCATTACTACTACCGTTTCATGCCGGATATGCCTGGCTGGGATAATCCGGGATGCTTCCACTCCAGTGATCTCTGGTTCTGGTTCGAGACACTGAACCGATGCTGGCGGCCGTTTGCCGGCAGGCATTTCGAGCTGGCCTTCCAGATGGCGGATTACTTTGCCAACTTTGTCCGTACGGGTGATCCGAACGGCATCGGCAGGGGCGGTGTGGCACTGCCGAAGTGGACGCCATACACCGCGGATCAGCGGATGGAGATGAACTTCACGGGGGAGGGGGCGAAGCCTTCGCCGGAGGAGAACAATCTGGCGCACTTCCTGGTGAATGATCAGTTGTGGCGGTTGTCCGCAGAAACAGTCTGAGAGTGACAAATGATCCCGCAGGTGATAAGATGGTGATGCTATGGTGACATTAAAAGACCTGGCCAGAATGTGTGATGTTTCGCCGTCGACGGTGTCCAATATCCTGAACGGTAAATCCAATGTCAGTGAGGAGACCCGCAGACGCGTACTGGATAAGATCGAAGAGACGGGATACCGGCGCAATTTCTTTGCCTCCAGTATACGCAGGAACAGCACACAGATTATCGCGGTCATCACCGAGGATCTGGCGCAGTTCTCCACGACGACCATTGTAGAGTTCCTGATGGCACGCTGTGAGGATCTCGGTTATCGCACCGTGCTGATGAACATGCGGATGTATGACCGCTGGCAGGACACCTGGTACGACGATGATGAGAAGCTGGAGCAGGTGCTGCATCCGATGCTGCAGGAGATGCAGTCGATCAAGGTGGATGGGGTGGTCTATGTTGCCGGCCATGACAGGGAGATCAACTGTTTTCCCAGGGATTATCACATCCCTACCGTCATCGCCTATGGGCGGTCGGGAGATCTGCGTTTTCCCTCCATTCTGATCGATGATGAGAAGGGCGGGTATGATGTGGCCCGCTACATCATCGGTCAGGGGCATCGGAATATCGGCGTAATCACAGGCAGAGAGGACAATCTGCATACCATTCACAGATTACGGGGATTCCAGCGGGCCCTGTTTGAAGCCGGGATCCCCTATAACCCGGCCTGGGTGAAATCCGGGGACTGGGAGATGCATGCCGCCTGCAGTGCAGCAGAGGAGCTCCTCCGGGATCCCGCACTGACGGTATTGTGGGCAATGAGTGACCGGATGGCGGCGGGGGTATACCAGTATCTGGGCACCCAGACCGCAAAAAAGGTCTCTATCTGCGGTTACGATGATATGGAGTTTGCGGAATTTATGATTCCGGAGCTCACCACCAACCGGCTGCCTCTGAGGGAGATCGGTCTGCGGGCGGCAGAGGAGATTGTAAGGATCATCGATCAGGGAATGCCTGCGGCACCCTGCGAGCGGATCCTGATGCCCTGCAACCTCGTGATCCGGCGTTCGGTGGAGTGTTTGTCTGCCTCGTGACCTCCGGAATTGTGTTACAGTTACAAGTACAATGGGCCACGGGAGCAACCCTCAGGCGGTTCGTGACCCCCAGACAGCGCGAACAGGCCGCCTGGGGGATTGCTCCCGGGGCTGGATTGAAACGGACATTGTTGTTCACCTCCCGGACCTGTGATATGATGATGGGTAGGATTGTCATCGGATGAAATGCGGCACAATCCATCATCAAGTCGTTGGGAAAGGAAGCCATCATGGGAGATTCGCATATTCTGGACAACAAGACGGTGCTGGTCACAGGGGGAACCGGTTCTTTTGGTCATTGTTTTACCCAGTATGTTCTGACACATTATCACCCGAAAAAACTGATTATTTACTCCAGGGATGAGTTCAAACAGTTCACCATGTCCCAGGAAGCGGTCTACCGGGAGCATGAACCGCAGATGCGCTTCTTTATCGGTGATGTACGGGATGCCGCACGGCTGACCCGCGCCATGGAGGGTGTGGATTATGTGGTGCATGCCGCAGCGCTGAAGCAGGTGCCTGCCTGCGAGTACAACCCCACCGAAGCCATCCGCACCAATGTGAATGGTGCGGAGAATGTGATCAATGCCGCACTGGATACCGGGGTGAAGCGGGTGGTGGCACTCTCTACCGATAAGGCCGTGAATCCGGTGAATCTCTATGGGGCCACCAAGATGGTGTCCGATAAGCTGTTCATTGCGGCCAATGCCTATGCCGGCAAGAAGGACATCAATTTCTCCATCGTCCGCTATGGCAATGTGGCAGGCAGCCGGGGTTCCATCATCCCGGTGTTCCGCCATGCGCTGGAGACACAGGCGCCGGAGCTGGGCATTACGGATCGCCGGATGACCCGCTTCTGGATCAGCCTGCCGGAGGGTGTGGAGCTGGTATTAAAGGCACTGGCAGAGGCCAGAGGGGGAGAGACCTTTATCAGCAAGATCCCCTCCTTCCGGGTGACGGATCTGGCAGAAGCCATCGCACCGGGGTACCCGACGAAGGAAATCGGTATACGGCCCGGCGAGAAGCTGGACGAGATCATGATCACGCCGGAGGATGCGCCTTTTACCTATGAGTATGACCGGCACTATATCGTGTATCCGCAGGTCATCTACAACGAGCGGCAGGAGCCGGATCCCTCCGGCAGGAAGGTGCCGGAAGGTTTCTCCTACAGCTCGGGCAACAATACGGAGTGGCTGTCCGTAGAGGATCTGCGCAGGCGCCTGCCGGAAGCGGTGGATCACTGAGGAGCAGACCGATATGAGGAGTGAGAATCAACAGCAGCGGACAGAAGACATTCCGGCGGTTTGCGGCGGACATCCGGTGCGGGAGGCGGTGAACCGTCTGCCCTATGCCAGACCCCAGATCCTTGCGGAGGATATCCGGGCGGTGGAGGATGTACTGCATACGACCTTTCTGACGACAGGACCGGCCATTGACCGCATGGAGGCGCATCTGTGTGAGGTGACGGGTGCCAGATATGCGGTGGCCGTCAGCAATGGGACGGCAGCGCTGCATCTGGCCGTCATGGCAGCAGGTCTGACGGAGGGGGACGAACTCATTACGACGCCCATCACCTTTGCCGCCAGTGCGAACTGTGCCCGGTATGTGGGGGCCAGACCGGTTTTTGCAGATATTGACCCGCAGACCTGGGAGATTGATCCGGCAGAGATCGAGCGGCGGATCACACCGCGGACCAGGGCGGTGGTTCCGGTGGATTATACGGGACAGACCCCGGCACTGGAGCAGATCCGGGAACTCTGCGACAGGCATCATCTCACCATGATCGAGGATGCGGCCCATTCGCTGGGAACCGTATACCGGGGCAAAAAGGTCGGAACATGGGGGGATATGACCACCTTCAGCTTCCATGCGATCAAAACGGTCTCCGGCGGAGAAGGCGGTGCCGTACTGACGGACGATGAGGAGCTCTACCGGAAGCTGCGTACCTTAAGGACACACGGGATCACCAGAGATCCGGCGGAGCTGCAATATCCTTCCGAGGGGCCGTGGTATTATGAGCTGCAGACTCTGTCCATGAATTACCGTCTGACGGACATTCAGGCCGCGCTGATCGACAGTCAGCTGAACCATCTCGCTGACTTTGCCGCGAGACGGCGGCAGATCAGGGAGAAATATGATGCGGCTTTTGCCGGTATTCCACAGCTGATCCTGCAGCAGTCCCTGCCGGAGACCGAGGCTGTGCGGCATTTGTACGTGCTGCGGCTGAATCCCGACAGACTGCAGATCGACCGCAGACAATTCTTTGACGCACTGGAGGCAGAGGGCGTGGGCTGCAATGTCAACTATATCCCTGTGTACCGTCTGCCGTATTATGAGAAACTGGGGTATGAGCGGGGCCTGTGTCCGCAGGCGGAGGCACTCTATGCGTCGATGCTCTCCATTCCGTTCTATTCCGCCATGACAGATCAGGATGTGGACGATGTGATCCGTGCGGTCCGCAGGCTGTGTGCTTACTATCAGAAAGCATGAGGTGGCATGCAGTTTGATCTCTCTTCAGAACCCCGCCGCACGCAGAAACGACCCCAGGTGGCCATCCGGGTGGATTATTGTCCCGCCATCTCTGATGTGCCCATCCGGCGGTGTCTCGCCATCGCTGAGCAGCTGAGAGAGCAGCGGGCGCGCGTCCTTTTCGTAACGGCAGATGACGGGGTGACGCCCTATATCCGCGGAACCGGCTTTGGCTGTCATCTGCTGGATTCCGACTGGCGGGATCCGGAGCCGGAGGTGGACGTCCTGATCGATTACCTGGAGGAGGAGGAGATCGATATCCTCCTTCTGGATCAGCCCCGGACCACGCCGCGCTACCTGATGCATCTGCGGGAGGCCGGGATTCGGCTGGCCATGCTGGATGACGTGCCGCGCTTTCCTTACGATGTGGCACTGCTGATCAACCCGCTGCCGGAGGATCGGCGGGCGGATTACATGGCTTTTTACTCGGAAGCATCAGAGCCGACGGAGACGGCAGCAGAGGAGCCGGAGGGCGATGAGGAAGAGGAGTCGATCCCGGATGTTCCTGATCCCGCGCAGATCCGGTTCCTGCTCGGGCCGGCATACCAGCCGCTTTCTGCGGAGTTTTCGAGATCCCGGGTGCTGGAATGGCGCAGAGAGAGCGCACCGTTACCGAACATCGAGATTCCGGTACAGCCGGAGCTGGCTTCTGAATCCAAGCTGAAGGATATTCAGACGAATGCGCCTCTGCGGCAGGCGGGACTGGAGCCGATCCGGGAGTTGTTCCTGACGCTGGCAGGCGCGGATCCCGGCGGGATGGTTGAGCGGATCGTCACCGGAATCCTGCGGGATCCGGAGCTGAAGGATGTCCATATCCATCTCTACTGCGGGCTGTTCTTCCGGGTGACGGAGAAGCTGCAGATCTTCCTGGAGGATGGCCGGGTGTTCCTCCACCATGAGGGAGAGGAGTCGCCGGCCCGGCTGATGTGCCAGTGCGAGGCAGGCGTTGCGCCGGGAGGACATGTGCTGTATGAATTCTGTGCCTGCCGTCTCCCGGGTGTGAGTTTCTATATGTCGGATGCGCAGCGTGGGGACGCGGCATTCTTCGCAGCACAGGGACTGATCCCCTGTGCAGGCGACTATCGGGATGACTGGAAGGATTGTATCGCGGAGATCATCCGCGAGCTGCATACCATCAACCGTCTGGGGGCAGATGGCCGGGTGGCGTTGGGGGAGCGGGCAGCAGAACTGATCGACGGCCAGGGGGCTGGCCGTATTGCGGAGGCACTGCTTGCCCTGCAGGGGGAAAACATCAATGAATAAGATCCTGAAGAAGATGGCGCTGCTTCTGGATGCGCGCCAGAAGCGTCAGATGGCCGGGATCATCGTGCTGATGCTGATCGGCGGAGTCCTGGAGACGCTGGGTATCACACTGATCGTGCCGGTGATGACGGTGGTGGTGGATCCCGAAGAGGTACAGAGGAACGCGGTATTGTCCTGGCTGTACGGGACCTTCCGGATGAACGATGCGACACAGCTGGCGGCACTGATTATGGTCACGCTGATCCTGGTATTTATCGTCAAGAATATCTTTCTGTTCATTCTGACCAGAGTCCAGCTGCGGTTCGTCTATACCAACCAGTTTGCCACCTCCCGCCGGATGATGATCGGTTTCATGATGCGTCCGTATGAGTATTATCTGAATGCCGACACCTCTGTCATCCAGCGCAGCATCACCTCCGATGTCAATAATATGTACGGGCTGATCCTGTCCTGTCTGCAGCTCACCAGTGAGATCATTGTCTTCGTCTGTCTCGTGGGGGTGCTGCTGGTTCAGGATGCGCAGATGACGCTGTTTATTGCGGGACTCCTGGTGGTGGTGCTGCTCATCACCAAATTTGTCATCAAGCCGGTGATGATCCAGGCCGGCAAGGACAACCAGGATTACTACAGCGGTCTGTTCAAATGGATTGAGGAGTCTGTGCTGGGGATCAAGGAGATCAAGATCGCAGGCAGGGAGGCCTTCTTTATCAACGGATACGCGGACTGCGGTGCGGGCTATGTCTCCGCGGTGCAGCGGTACAACCTCTATAATTCCACGCCCCGTCTGCTGATCGAGACGGTGGCAATCGGCGGCATGGTGGGCTATATGCTCTTCGTTATGGCACGGGGTGCCAGCCTCACGAATCTGCTGCCGCAGCTGAGTGTCCTGGCGGCTGCCGCGGCCAGACTGTTGCCCAGTGCGAACCGGATCAATAATTATCTGACCTCCATCGCGTACTTTGAACCCTTCTTCATGAATGTCTCCGATCATCTGCAGGAGGAGATTCACGACGGCACCATCTCCTATGACGCAGCGGACTACCGGAGGAAACGGCCGGTGGACAAGCTGCCGGTGACAGACCGGATCGAGCTGAAGGATATCACCTATCGGTATCCGAACAGCAGCAGCTATGTGCTGCAGCATGCGCAGATGACGATACCTGTCGGCGCTTCCGTGGGAATCGTGGGTACCACGGGATCCGGCAAGACGACCATCGTGGATGTGATGCTGGGACTTCTGACCATCGAGACCGGGCAGATCCTGGCGGACGGGGTCGAGGTGCGGGAACACTACAGGGAGTGGCTGAAGAACATCGGGTATATTCCCCAGAGTATTTTCCTGCTGGATACGACCATCCGGGATAATGTGGCCTTTGGTGTGCCGGCGGAGGAGATCAACGAGGCACAGGTCTGGCAGGCGCTGGAGGAGGCACAGCTGGCGGATTTCGTCAGGGGGCTGCCCGATGGACTGGATACCACGGTGGGAGAGCGTGGGATCCGGCTCTCCGGCGGACAGCGGCAGCGGATCGGCATCGCCCGGGCGCTGTATGAGGATCCGGAGGTACTGGTGATGGATGAGGCGACCAGCGCGCTGGACGGTGAGACGGAGGCTGCGGTCATGGAGAGCATCAATCATCTCCATGGAAGGAAGACGCTGGTGATCATCGCGCATCGTCTTCAGACGATTGAGAACTGTGATATTGTGTATCGGATCCGGGACGGACTGGCAGAGAGGGAGCGCGGATGACGGGAGAAAAAAGGGAAGTCGGACCGGAGCTCATGCGGATCATCCTGATGCTCCAGATCATCGGGGTTCATTATCTGTCCCATGCGGGACTCCTGCCGCAGGCCGGCGTGCCGCTGGCAGAGGGGCAGTTCGTGGGTGCCATACTGGAATCGGTCTGTATCGTCTGTCTGAACGGATGGGTACTGCTGTCCGGCTACTATATGACAGAGAGGAGCTTCCGGTTCAGGCGGCTGCTGTTGTTTTTGGCGGAGGTCTACTTCTACCTGCTGCTGGGTTATGGATGCATGCTGTTGACAGGTATCATGCCCCGGGAGGAGCTGGGTGGTGTCTACGGTGTGGTGCAGCGCCTTCTGCCGATCTCCGGCAGCGCCTACTGGTTTATGAGTGCTTACATCATCGTGTACATCCTTTCGCCGGTGCTTTGCATGGGGATGGACCGGCTGACCCGGGGTCAGGCGCGAACCATGCTGCTGTGCCTCCTGTTCTTCAGCGTGCTGTTGAAGAGTGTGGTGCCGGTTCGTTTTCCGACGGATCATGATGGCTATGAGGCCGGATGGTTCATTGTGCTTTTCCTGCTGGCCAGATATCTGCGTAAGTTTGAGATCCGGCTTCCGCAGCCGGGGCTTCTGCTGGCCGGATGCTTTGCCGGGATTGCGGCGGGCACCCTCGGCTTCCATGCCCTGGGTCTGCGTACCGGTCATTTCCTGGATTTCATGAATGTGTTCTATGCGTATAACCATGTGTTTAATGTGGCGGCGTCGATGGCCATGTTCCAGCTCTTCCGTGGATTGAAGCTGCCGGAGGGCCGTCTGCCGGAGCTGATCCGGAGGGTGGCGCCGTCGATGCTGGGGGTATATCTGCTGCATGAGCATCCGGCCATCAGGGACAGATGGCTCGGCTGGATCGAAGGGCTCATCGGCAGGGTGCCGGCAGGGCAGCCCGCCCTGCTGTTGCTGCATTTTACCGTCAGCATCCTGATGGTCTTTGTCGTGGGACTGGCGGTGGATCAGCTGCGTGGGCTGGCAGAGAGGAGGGTGGCATGAATCTGTTCTCTGTCGCGCACCGGGTGATCGGTGCACTGAAGAAGGTCCAACGGTCGGTGGAGCGTTATGTGCTGCCGGTCATTCTGTTGATCTGGCCCTTTGCCGGGGTGGGTCACGGGCTGGATCTGGCGGATACGACCTACGCACTGGGGAATTACCTCTATCTGGACCGGCTGGATCCCATGTGGCTGTTCTCCACCTGGCTGGCCAACGCACTGGGCGCCCTGTTTACAAGGCTGCCGGGAGGCGGGACGATGCTGGGGATGGAGATCTACTGCACCCTCATCATCTCTGTCACCGCCCTGTCGGCCTATCTGCTGCTGGGCAGATGGTTTCCGGGATGGATGAATTTCCTGGGGCTGTTCCTGGCGGAGAGTCTGTTCTGGTGTCCAACCGTGATTCTGTACAATACACTGACGAGTCTGTTTCTCGTCCTGGGGATCCTGATATTACTCCACGCCTGTACGGATTATCATGAAAAGAAGTGGAAATATGTACTGGCCGGGGTCTGCTTTGGCCTGAATGTGATGGTCCGGCTGCCCAATGTCGTCCAGGCAGTCTGTATTGTGCTGCTGTGGTTCTACGGCAGCATCCACCGGTGGGACAGGAAGAGGCTCCTCTCCCGAACCGGTCTGTGTATTCTGGGCTGGGGATTTGGCTTTGGTCTGCCGCTTCTGATGATCAGTGTGAAATACGGCTTTGCAGCCTATCCGCAGATGATGACGGAGTTGCTTCGTATGAGCGGACAGACGGCGGATTATTCCGGCAGTGGCCAGCTGTACCTCATCCTTGCCTCTTACGGACACACCCTGCGGACAGCGGTGATCATTGTGCCCTGCCTGCTGGCGGGGGCGATCCTGCTACTGCTGCGGCCGGGACAGTATTATTACCTGAAAAGAATCCTCTGCGGTGCGGGGTTGCTGGTGCTGTTCTTTCAGTTCTACCGGAATGGTTTTTTTACACGCAATTACCGCTATCTGGACAGTGTGTTTGAGCTGGCGCAGCTCCTGTTGCTCAGTGGGTTGGTGCTGTATCTCATGGGGGTGACGAGACGTCTGGGAGGCGGCGGATCGGAGCGTTCTCTGGCGCTGGCCTCGATTCTGATCCTCCTTCTGGCGCCGGTGGGCAGCAACAATGCCACCTATCCGCTGCTGAACCATCTCTTCCTCCCGCTGCCGGTGCTGTTGTGGCTGTTCCGCAGGATCAGACAGTTCGCGGGGACGACCTCCAGACAGCTTGGCAGAAAAGAGGTGCATTTTGCCTGGAAGGGCTTCCTGATGGCGCTGTTCCTGGTGCTGTTCGTCCAGGCGTCGCTGTTCCATCTGCAGTATGGGTTTGGGGATGGTTATGACGGAGCGCCCCGGACAGGGACGGTGGCGTCCGCGCGCCGAGGTGCGGAGCTTTCCGGTGAGACGGCGATCCGTCTGATGACCGTAACGACCGCCATACATACCTCTGAGGACCGCGCGTCATCGTTGCTGCAGGTGGCAAATGCCATTGATCGTGAGGGGAAGTCAGACGCGGCACTGTTCGTCTACGGGGATGCGCCGGGATTCAATTATCTCCTCGGGATGTCTCCGGCACTGCCTACCACATGGCCGAGTCTGGATTCCTACCGGACGGAGCGTTTCGTGGAGGACCTTGGACAGCTGTCCGTGCAGCATCGGGATACGGGCGAACCGCTTCCCGTCGTGGTCACGCGACCCACCGGAGAGGAAGCGAATGGGGAGAAGGATATCGCACTGCGGCGGTTTCTGGAAGAACAGGCCTATGGGATCTGCTATGAGGATGAGAATTGTCAGGTTTATCGGGCAAAGTAAAGTCAGGGGGATGTAAGAGATGAAGAAGCTGTTGGCGCAAATCATGAAATTCGGCATCGTGGGGGTACTGTGTTTCTTTATTGATTACTTTATCTACATCGGTGCCAATGCCCTATTTGAAAGAACGGTGGTGGCATCGGTATTTCCGAAGTATTACCTGATCTCTGCCTTTCTGGGATTTGTGATTTCTGTGATCGTCAACTATCTACTGAGTATGAAGTATGTATTTGTTCGTCGCGATGATATGAGCAGACGGCGGGAGTTCCTGATTTTCCTCATCCTGTCGGTCATCGGTCTGGGTCTGAACGAGCTGTGCCTCTATGTGGGCATTGATCTGATTTATGCCCACTGGGGATGGCTTCAGAGGGTGATGAGTGAGGGTTTTGCCAAGAATATCTTCTTCAAATTCGGGGCCACCGGCGTGGTCATGGTATATAATTTTATCACCAGAAAGAAATTCCTGTCTGCTGATTAAGGAGGCTGTATGCGTATCAACTTTAATGTTCCACCGTATACGGGTAAGGAGCTGGAGTATATCAGGGAGGCCATAGACAATCAGAAGATCTGCGGCGACGGTCCCTTCACCGCCCGCTGCAGCAGCTGGTTCGAGGAACAGACCGGGGTGGCGAAATGTCTGCTGACCACCTCCTGCACACATGCAACGGAGATGGCTGCGCTGTTACTGGATATCCGGGAGGGGGATGAGGTCATCATGCCCTCTTATACCTTCGTATCCACGGCCAATGCATTCGTGCTGCGCGGGGCCAGGGTGGTGTTTGTGGACATCCGTCCGGATACCATGAATATCGATGAGCAGCTCATAGAGGCCGCCATCACGCCACGGACAAGGGCGATTGTACCGGTGCATTATGCCGGTGTCGGCTGTGAGATGGATACCATCCTGGACATTGCGGCCAGGCACCATCTGGCGGTGGTGGAGGATGCCGCCCAGGGCGTGTGCGCCACCTACAAGGGACGGGTGTTGGGCAGCATCGGGGATATCGGCAACTACAGCTTCCATGAGACCAAGAATTTCAGCTGCGGAGAGGGCGGGGCGATCCTGCTGCGGGATGAGACCTATGTGGACCGCGCGATTATCATCCGGGAAAAAGGGACCAACCGTACCCTGTACAAGCTCGGCAAGGTGGACAAGTACTCCTGGCTGATGCCGGGATCCTCCTATCTGCCCAGTGACATGAGCGCCGCCTATCTCTGGGCGCAACTGGAGATGGCGCAGGAGATAGGTGAGGATCGTCTGCGCAGCTGGCAGCGGTATTATGATACCCTCCTGCCCCTGCAGGAGAGCGGACGGCTGACGCTGCCGACCGTACCGGCGGAGTGTAAGCATAATGCCCATATGTTCTATATCAAGTGTGCGGACCTGGAGGAGCGGGAGGCACTGCGTAAGTATCTGGAGAGCCGGGGGATCCTGACGGCGTCCCATTATGTGCCGTTACACTCCGCTGAGGCCGGTGTGAAATACGCCCGTTTCCATGGGGAGGATCGCTATACGACCCGTGAGTTCGAACGTCTCCTGCGTCTGCCGATGTACTATCAGCTGCGGGAAGAGGATCTCCATGAGGTGACCGACAGCATCCGCACCTTCTACGAGAGCAGATGACGAAGCGGCTGCAGCAACCGTGGCGGGTTTTCGTTCCGGTCTGTACGGCAGCAGCGGCAGTAGCGGTGTTGTTGGGCCTGCGATTCGGGTACTGGTACGATTTGAATGATGATGTACTGATCCGGGATATCCTGTCCGGTATCTACAGCGGGCAGCCACAGGCGCGGGATATCCAGCAGCTCTACCCGCTGGGGCTGCTCATCGGTCTGCTGTACCGGATCCCCGGGGCGTCGGGGATCGACTGGTATGGTGGTTTTCTGCTGCTGTGCCAGTGGGGGTGTGTGGCGCTGACCGGGTGCTGTGCGGCCGGGTGCATGGCCGGCCGGAAGAAAACGGCGTGGTTTGTCGCCGCATTGGGTATGTGTTGTCTCCTCACGGTGATGCTGCCCCGGCTGGTCTTCGTTCAATACAGCATAACCACCGCCATGCTCGTCGCTGCGGCTGCGTACCTGCTTCTGACCACCAGGGCCCGGATAATGCCGCTGGTATTCCTCCTCCTCGCCTACACCCTCCGCTCCGAGATGACATTGCTCCTTCTCCCGCTGGTGGGGGTGGTGCTGCTGTTCCGCATGGCCGATGAACTTGCCGGGGCTGACCGGGATCGCGGGCACAGCCAGCCCCCGGATTATGGCCGGATCATCCCCAGTGTGGCCTGGATTCTGATCCTTCTGGCCGGGCTGGCTCTCCTGACGCTGTGGAACCATGCCGCCTACAGTGCCCCCGGCTGGCGTGCCTACAACGACTTCTTCGATGCCCGCACGGAGCTCTATGATTTTCAGTTCATCCCGGATTACGCCAGCCACCGCGCCTTTTATGATGGCATCGGTCTGTCGGAGGAGGAGCAGGTGCTGCTGGAGAACTATAACTTCGGCCTCGATGAAGCCATCGATGCCGAAACCCTGCGTGCTGTAGCGGATTATGCCCGGTCACTGCGCACGGACGGCAGTCTCCTTGACCGTATGTGGCGGGCACTGCCGCTCTACCTGTACCGACTGAGAAACTTCCACCTGCCTCAGAGTGTGGAGACCCCGCAGACAGATGCGCCATGGAACCTGCTCATCGGCCTGGGTTATCTTTTCTGGTGCATCGCGGGTCTGCGTCACGCTGTCGGGCAGGTCAGGGAAGGTCGAAAGCTGCTGCGGGCCGTGATGGGCTTCATCTGGCAGCCGGTGCTATTGTTCTTTGTCCGCTCCGGCCTCCTGCTGTACATGATGGCGGTGGGGCGGGATCCCGTTCGGATCACCCACGGGATTTTTCTGACAGAGACCTTGATCCTGGCGGGGTGTCTGCTGCGCAGGGAGGCCGCTGTGACAGATACCGACAGTGCTTTTGCCGGCAAAGCGCAGCTGGTTTGCGCCGCCGGCCTGTTACTCATCGCAATCTGTTATCTGCCGGCACAGCTGCGCATGGTCGCGCGGGAGGAAGAGAACCGGCGGTCATTCAATCAGGCCTACGGGCAGCTGGAGGAGACATTTGCGGCGCACCCGGAGGAGTATTACCTGATGGATGTCTATACAAGCGTATCCTATGACCATACGGCGCCGGTGACCTATTCCGCCGAGATGTTCCATATGCCGGCGCATACAGGAACAGCGCGTCCGGCTGCAGGCATGAACCATGATCTCTGCGGTGGCTGGTACTGCAAGAGTCCGGCCCAGGAGGCCAAGCTCACGGACAGAGGGTTGCCCGTAGAAATGGGGGAGGCGTTGCTGGAGGAAAAGGTCTGTTTCGTGACAGCCGTCGGGGAGGAGACGGACTGGTTGTGCGCATTCTATGCTTCCAAGGGTATACCCGTGCAGGTGGAGCGTACGGCTTGTGTGGCGGAGGTGTTTGATATCTGTCGGGTCAGGAGGGTGACACCATGAGTCGGAAGAATACAGGAACGCTGCCGACAGAACCGCTGCTGACGGGGACAAAGGTCACCCTGCGGCCGATCACGGAGGCGGATACACCGCTCATTGTCCGGTGGCGGGCCAATCCCCGCGTACGGCACAATTTCATCTTCAGGGAGGAAATTACCCCGGAGATCCACGGACAGTGGCTGGCAGAGCGTGTGGCGACTGGCGGGGTGATCCAGTTTATCATCTGTGTCAATCGGATGGGTGGCAGGCCCGTCGGTAGTGTTTATCTCCGTGATGTGGACCGTGTGGCACAGACCGCGGAATACGGGGTTTTTATCGGGGAGGATGACGCGGTCGGACAGGGTTACGGTACAGAAACCGCCCGACTTGTGGTACAATGGGCATTGGAGGTGGCCGGTCTGCGCTCCCTGATCTTACGCGTCTTTGTGGAGAATACTCCTGCAAGACGCAGCTATGAGGCGGCCGGCTTCCGGGTGATTCAGGATCTGCCGCAGGTGCGCTGCAGCGACGGTGAGATCCGGGATATGGTTCTGATGCAGGCAGATAACGGAAAGGATAGCACATGAAGAATCGTCTCATCAGCTTTGTCATCCCCTGTTATTGTTCGGCGGGAACCATCGAGGCGGTGATCACGGAGATCGAACAGAATATGCCGTTGCTCGTCCAGTATACATGGGAGATCATTCTTGTGAACGACGGTTCACCGGATCAGGGAGCAACCTGGGCGAAGATCTGTGCGTTGTCCGCCGATCATGAGGAGGTTCGCGGGTACAATCTGTCCAGGAATTTCGGACAGCATGCGGCACTGATGGCCGGGTTGAAGCAGTCTCGGGGGGATTTTGTCGTCTGTCTCGATGACGACGGGCAGACGCCGGCAGATGAAGCCTCCAAGCTCCTGTATGCGCTGGAGAAGGGTGCGGATGTGGCATATGCCCGATATCAGACCAAGCAGCACAGTATGTTCCGGAATTTCGGCACGGCCATGAATGAGTGGATGGCGAGTGCCATGCTGGGCAAGCCGAGGGAGCTGTATGTCAGCAGCTATTTTGCGGCACGCCGTTTTGTGGTGGATGAGATGCTCCGCTACACGGGTGCCTATCCCTATGTGATCGGACTGGTGCTCAGGGCGACACGCAACATCGTCAATGTCGATGTGACACATCGCAGCCGGCAGGTCGGACGCAGCGGCTATACACTGGGCAAGCTCCTGGCGCTGTGGATCAACGGGTTCACGGCTTTCTCCGTCAAGCCGCTTCGGATTGCAACGCTGATGGGGGCTGTGTTTGCCCTGATGGGATTTGCTTATGGGGTATATACGATCATCAAGAAGCTCCTGCATCCGGAGCTGCCCATCGTGGGCTTCTCAGCGCTTATGACGGCCGTTGTCTTCATGGGTGGGATGATGATGCTGATGATCGGACTTGTGGGGGAGTATATAGGTCGGATCTATATCTCGCAGAATGAGAGTCCGCAGTATGTGATAAGGGATACCACAGGGGAATCGGACGGTATCGCGGGATCCTGAGTTGTGGTATAATAATAAGATATGATTTTATCAGTAACGAAATGGATGAGGAAGGTACTGACGAGAACTGCTGCGTTGCGTGCGGTGGTTCTCCTGTTGGCGTGTCTTGCCCTGCTGTCGGTCTGGCCGGCACGGATCTGGACCAGAGATCTCCCGATCAGTGCAGGATCAGAGGCACGGGAGGAATCTAGAAGGATCACGGACGGGCACAATGTGAAGCAGTTTTTCACCGCGGCCTATGATCATCTGGACAGTGTGGATGTCTGGGTCAGGAAGGTGAACCATGGCCGGTATATGGAGGTCCGGATCCTGGATGAGGGTTGGAACGTCCTGTACCGCTGTTATGTGGATCTCGATGGTGCAAACGACGAATATGTGTCTCTGCCCATTGGGCTCCCGCTGGAGGTGGGAGAGAATTATTTTCTGGTGTTGGACGGCGCCAGATCCACATACCGCCTGCAGTACCGCGGCAACATCCTGGATGCGGATACCGGGGATCCCACCATCGGACCGGTCTATTACCATGAATCCACGGTGGACAATTTTCATCTGGACTGCGTCTTCCACTATCGCCAGCCCATCGCCAAGCTGCCATCGCTCCTCCTTCTGGCGGGGATCTGTGTGCTGACGCTCTGCCTGTGGTGGCTGATCGGTTTCCTTGGGAAAAAGCGGCAGGGGGAGGCCCCTCTTATCACTGTGCGCCAGCTCATCCGGTATGTCTGTACACCGCTGGTCGCAGCCGCAGGGCTCATACTTCTTATCATGATTATTCCGCTGCAGTTGTTTGGATACCGCCTGCCGGATATCCTCCTGCTTTCTGTCGGTGTGATGATTACGGTGGCCTTCCTGCTGTATGCGCTCTGGCGGCCCTCTGTGACGGAAGCAGACGCGAGCCGCAGAGGCTTCTCTCTCCGGCAGGTTCTGATGATGGCGGCATTTGCCTGGATCATAGCAGCCTGTTGTGAATATATGAACGCATTTTTCACCATCTATCAGACACTGGCGGAGCGCAGGGAGGTGATCGGTCTGCTGGTTTTCCTGCTGTTGACCCTTTCCGGCAGGGAGCTGCTGCGGGTGTCCAATCTGGTGGTGGCTGTGGTCACAGCCGTCATCGGTGCCGTATGGCGCCATGGCAGGCTGCTGGCAGAGACGGAGAAGGAGTACGATCTGCATAACACAGCTTCGCTCTACGCAGTAATTATTGCGGTGCTCTCTGCGGTACTCCTGTGGAATTTCATCCTGTGGCTGATGCACACCCTCGGTCCCGGCAGAAAGGCCCGGACGGTTTATATCCTGCCGAATCTCTGTGGGATACTGGCATTGCTGTTCGCCATCACAGGGGTGGTGTTCAGCAACGGCAGGTACTGGGGACTGGTGCTGGGGATAGCGGCAGCAATGGCGGTATGGCGTTTTGAGGTTTCTACCTTAAGACCCGGCAGTACATCGCGGAGGAAGCGGCGGGATGACTGGCTCTGTGTTATCGCCGGCGGATGTGTGCTGCATTTCATCTATGCCATGGGCTGGAGCCTGCTGTATCGGCGATTCCCCGCGTTCTATACCGGACGCTTCCCGTTCATCTTCCACACGGTGACCGTAACAGCGGAATATCTGTCCATCATGGAAGCGGTTGCCACCGTGTTGCTGTTGCGTGGTCTGATGAGACTCCCGGCGCAAAGTTCCCTTCGGGAGAGATTCCGCGCGGTATACCGGGAGCTGGTCTTCTTCGGTGTGGTATCTTCGTATCTGCTGTTTACGATGTCGCGGACGGGTTTTTTGGCCTGTGCGGTCATGGTACTGCTGATCCTGCTGTCCGGTGTGGTGGTGGCCGGACGTAAGGCCGGGCGCCTCATGGGGAGACTGGTGCTGATGATGCTGTGCGCGGTACTGCTCTGTTTCCCTGCGACCTACAGTATGCAGCGGATCATACCGGCCATGACGGGAAGGCCGCAGTGGTTCATGACGGAAACCCAGAATGTGGAGCTGAAGGGTGATGTTTCATGGGATAATCCCCGGTATATGAATGTCCAGCGCCTGGTTACCCTCTTTGGCATTAAGGTTTTTGGAATGGATATGCCAAGCTATGATTATCCGCAGGATCGGTATAACTATACCGCAGAGGGCGATCCGATCTATGGTGTGGGTGGTGTTCTCCTGACGCCGGAGCAGTCCCGCGCCCATATCACGGAGCTGGATGATCTGCTGGAATCCGGGGAGTCCACGGAGAAGATGAAGAAGATCGTCCGCAGAACCAGGGATCAGGAGGATCCGCTGAAGGAGACGGAGGAGGCCGCTGTGGATGAGGAGACTACCACAGAGGAAATACCGGTTTCACAGGAGGAGTCCTCCGAGTCACTGCAGCTGGCGTTGGATGCCGGTTCCTTCTTCAATGGTCGTCTGGTGATCTTCCGGGCCTATCTGGAGCAGGCCAATATGACCGGTCATGAGGAGATGGGTGCACTGCTGCCATGGGGAGAGCGTGCGCTACATGCGCACAACAGCTTCCTGCAGACCATGTATGACTGTGGAATTCCGACGGCAGTATGCTTCCTGCTGCTGGTCATCCTGCTGCTGATCCGGAGTGCCGGGGCGTTCCGGCTTGCATACCGGAAGGAGGATTCCGCGGATATGCAGCTGCTGTCCTTTGCCCTCCTTGTGGCATTTACCGTGGCGGGCCTCAGTGAGTGGAATTTCCAGTTCAGTAACCCGATGACCATCACGGCGATGCTGGCCGTGGTGCCGCTCCTGACAGGTAAGTGGAAGCGGAGGCCCGTGCAATGAAGCGCGGGGGGTTTAACTGGGTGAAGTTCTACCGCAGACTGGTGCTGCTCATCTATGATGTATTCAGTATTGTTGCAGCCTCTTTTCTGGCGCTCTGGATGCGGTATGAGTTCAGGCTGGGGGATATTCCGGAGGCGTTCCTTCTGCCGGTGGAGCGTTTCCTGCCCATCAGTATCGTACTGACGATCATCCTGTTCTGGTTCTTCAAGCTGTATGACAGTCTCTGGGCCTTTGCCGGTGAGAATGAGCTGCAGAATCTGGTTTTTGCCTGCGTGCTGTCAGGACTGGTCTCTGTGGTGGGGCTGCGGTTCTACAAGATTGCAAGCCAGCCTGTTCCGCAGAGCTACTATTTTTTTTACATCTTCCTGTTGATCACACTGATCTTTGTCAGCCGCTTCAGCTACCGTTTCCTGCGCAGCGTCAAGCACCGGCAGGGCAACCGGGATAATGCCACCTCCGTGATGATCATCGGTGCGGGGGAGGCCGGTAATGTGATCATCAAGGAGATCGTCGGTTCCAGCTTCTCCACCATGTCCATCCGCTGCATCATCGATGACGATCCCAGCAAATGGGGACAGTACATCCAGGGGATCCGTGTGGTGGGCGGACGGGATAAGATCACGGAGTGCGCCGATCTGTATGATATTGATGAGATCATTGTGGCGATCCCCTCCGCTACGCGCATGCAGCTGAGGGAGCTGCTGGAGATCTGTAAGAATACGGGCTGTAAGATGCGCTCTTTGCCCGGTGTCTATCAGCTGGTCAATGGAGAAGTCAATGTCAGCAAGCTCCGGGATGTGGAGGTGGAGGATCTGCTGGGCAGAGATCCCATTGAGGTGGATCTGGATCAGATCGCGGGCTATGTCCGGGGTAAGCGGGTACTGGTCACGGGCGGCGGCGGCTCCATCGGTTCAGAGCTGTGCAGACAGCTGGCGGCACACGGACCGGAGGCGCTCATCATCGTCGACATCTATGAGAACAATGCCTATGAGATCGAGCAGGAGCTGCGGGTGCGGTATCCGGAGCTGAAGCTGGTGGTGCTGATCGCGTCGGTACGCAATACGAAGCGGATGCAGCAGATCTTTGAGCAGCATAAGCCGCAGATCGTCTACCATGCAGCGGCGCATAAGCATGTACCGCTGATGGAGGCCTCCCCCGGAGAAGCCATCAAGAACAATGTACTCGGTACCTTCAAAACCGCCATGGCAGCGGCACAGCACCAATGTGAGCGGTTTGTCATGATCTCCACGGACAAGGCGGTGAACCCGACGAACATTATGGGTGCCAGCAAGCGGATCTGTGAGATGATCATTCAGACCTTTGACAAGCACTATGATACAACCTTTGTCGCCGTACGCTTCGGCAATGTGCTGGGGAGCAACGGATCGGTGATTCCGCTGTTCAAGAGACAGATTGCAGCCGGAGGACCGGTGACGGTGACGGATCCAAACATCATTCGCTATTTCATGACCATCCCGGAGGCGGTGTCTCTGGTGCTGCAGGCAGGCGCCTATGCCAAAGGCGGTGAGATCTTCGTGCTGGATATGGGAGAGCCCGTCCGGATCCTGGATCTCGCGGAGAATCTGATCCGTCTCTCCGGGTACAAGGTGGGAGAGGACATCCGGATTGAGTTCACCGGCCTGCGCCCCGGAGAGAAGCTCTATGAGGAGCTGCTGATGGACGAGGAGGGCCTGCAGGATACTGCCAACCGGATGATTCATATCGGCCGGCCCATCGAGATTGATGAGACCCGCTTCTTTGCCCAGCTGGAGGAGCTGGGGCATGCCTCAAAGGACGAGGCGGATCCGGAGGAATTGCGGCGCCTTGTCCAGCAGATCGTGACCACCTATCACCCGGTCTCCAATGAGGACGACCATACCAGGGAGCATCAGGAGGCGCTGGAGCGGGTGGCAGAGCGGATCAACGTGTCGTGAATCGTCGGATGACAGTCGACATTTCGGAAAGGAGATCAGCATGTCAGATATCAGACAGACGAATCGGATGGAAGCATTGAGAAATGACGCACGTTTCTCCGGCATGGAACCCTTTGCGGAGCGCGTCTGGCTCTCCAGCCCGACGATGCATGAGGAGGAGCAGCAGTGGATCCGCAGGGCATTTGATACCAACTGGCTCTCCACGGTGGGGGAGAATATCGATGTCATTGAGCAGGAGATCGCGGAGCTGATCGATGTCCCCTACGCGGTGGCACTCTCCAGCGGTACGGCAGCGCTGCATCTGGCGATACGTCTGGCGGGACAGAAGCTCTATGGGGCACCCAGGGTCGGACATGGTTCACTGGAGGGACGACGGGTATTTGCCAGTGACCTGACCTTTGATGCCACGGTGAATCCAGTGGCGTATGAGGGTGGCGAGTGTGTCTTCATCGATTCGGAGCGGGACTCCTGGAACATGGATCCGGCCGCACTGGAGCAGGCTTTTGACCGGTATCCGGAGGTCCGGCTCATCGTGTTGGCCCATCTCTA
Organism: Butyrivibrio sp.; assembly: GCA_017443695.1. Taxonomy (GTDB): domain Bacteria; phylum Bacillota; class Clostridia; order Lachnospirales; family Lachnospiraceae; genus Butyrivibrio. The sequence continues at coordinate 13,482 of JAFSYF010000296.1, read as the reverse complement.
CGGTGTGCCCGGACAGATCGAAAGGATCAGACAGATCGCGGATGCCCATGGGGCGCTGATCATCGAGGATGCGGCAGAGTCCATCTCCGCTACGGTGGACGGGAGACAGACCGGATCCTTCGGAGATTTCGGTATCCTGTCCTTCAACGGTAACAAGCTCATCACCGGCAGCTGCGGCGGTATGCTGCTGTGTCATACACAGGAGGATGCGGACCGTATCCGCAAATGGTCGACCCAGAGCAGAGAGGATGCGCCCTGGTACCAGCATGAGGAGCTGGGTTATAACTACCGCATGAGTAATATCGTGGCGGGCATCATCCGCGGACAGCTGGCTCATATTGAGGAACACCGACTGCAAAAGAAGCGGATCTATGAGCGCTACCGGGAGGGCTTCGCGGAGCTGCCGGTAACAATGAATCCGTTCCTTACGGGGACGGAGCCGAACTACTGGCTTTCCTGCCTGCTGATTGATGAGGCGGCATGTGCGCCGCACTGCAGGGGAGAACGGGATTGCCTGTGGCAGGCGGAAAGGGGGAAGAGCTCACCCTCCGAGATCCTGGAGGTATTCTCCGCTTTTCATGCGGAGGGGCGGCCGATCTGGAAACCGATGCATCTCCAGCCGATCTACCGCATGCATCCCTTCATGACCGCACAGGGTGACGGCCGGGCGAACAGCAACGCATACATTGAACGGGAGGGCCTGGAGGATGTCGGCGCGGATATATTCGCCCGGGGTCTGTGCCTGCCCAGCGATAATAAGATGGCAGTGGAGGACCAGGAGCAGGTGATTGAGTTGGTCAGGCGCTGCTTCGACTGAGGAATGGGGGGAGAATACAGATGAAGAAGGCACTGATCACAGGCATCACCGGCCAGGACGGATCGTTCCTGGCAGAGTTTCTGCTGGAGAAGGGGTATGAGGTGCATGGAATCGTGCGCCGCGCATCAACGGTGAATACGGAGCGCATCGATGCGCTGCTGGAGAGGAATAAAATCCGGCTCCACGACGGGGATCTGACCGATACCTCCTCCCTGGTACGCATCATCGCGGAGGTCCAGCCGGATGAGCTCTACAATCTGGCGGCGCAGTCCCATGTGCAGGTTTCCTTCGATGTACCCGAATACACCGGGGAAGCGGACGCTCTCGGCGTGCTCCGGATTCTGGAGACGGTTCGGACGCTGGGACTGACACAGCGGACGAAGATCTACCAGGCCTCCACCTCCGAGCTGTATGGCAAGGTGGAGGAGATCCCGCAGCGGGAGACAACGCCCTTCCATCCGTACAGTCCGTATGCGGTAGCCAAGCAGTATGGTTTCTGGATCATCAGGGAGTACCGGGAGGCCTATGGCATGTTCGCCGTCAACGGGATTCTGTTCAATCACGAATCGGAACGGCGGGGAGAGACCTTCGTAACCCGTAAGATCACACGGGCGGCAGGGCGTATCGCAGAGAGGCTGCAGGAGACCCTGGAGCTGGGCAATCTCGATTCCAGGCGGGACTGGGGCTATGCCCGTGACTATGTGGAATGCATGTGGCCGATGCTGCAGCAGGAGAAGCCGGAGGATTACGTGGTGGCGACCGGCGAGCAGCATACCGTACGGGATTTTACCGAGCGGGCCTTTGACGTAAACGGCATCACGCTGCGCTGGGAGGGAACCGGTGCGGCGGAGCAGGGGATCGACACGGCCACCGGCCGGGTCCTGGTCACGGTCAATGAGAAGTGGCTGCGGCCCACGGATGTGGACAATCTCTGGGGGGATCCGACCAAGGCCAGAACAGAGCTGGGCTGGAATCCGCAGAAGACCTCCTATGAAGAACTGGTCCGCATCATGGCGGAGCATGACCGGAAACTGGCCCGGATGGAACGCAGGATGGCCGAGACGGCAGGAGGTGAGCAGTGATGTCGGAGCAGAATTTTCAGAAGGCCGCACCGATGGCGAAAGACAGCAGGATCTATGTGGCGGGACACCGAGGCATGGTGGGCAGCGCCATCCTGAGACGTCTCCAGCGGGAGGGCTATACGAATCTTATCACCCGGACACATGCGGAGCTGGATTTGAAGAGACAGGAGGCGGTGGAGGCCTTTTTTGCCGAAGAGAAACCGGAATATGTATTTCTGGCGGCGGCGAAGGTGGGCGGCATCGCTGGAAATGCCGAGGCACCGGCGGATTTCATGTACGACAACATGATTCTGGAGATGAATGTGATCCACGCAGCGTGGCAGAATGGCTGCAAGAAGCTGGAATTTCTGGGCTCCTCCTGCATCTATCCCCGTCTCGCACCGCAGCCCATGCCGGAGGGATGTCTGCTGACTTCGGCACTGGAACAGACCAATGAGGCCTATGCGCTGGCCAAAATCTCCGGGCTGAAATACTGCTCCTATCTGCGCAGGCAGTACGGGGCGGACTACATCTCCGTCATGCCGACCAATCTGTACGGGCCGAATGACAACTATCATCCGACCCACAGCCATGTGCTGCCGGCGCTGATCCGCCGTTTCCATGAGGCGAAGGAGACCGGCCAAGCGGTGGTGACCTGCTGGGGAGATGGTTCACCCCTGCGGGAGTTCCTCTACGTGGACGATCTGGCGGATCTCTGTGTGTTCCTGATGGATCATTACAGCGGGGAGGAAACCGTCAATGCAGGGACGGGGAAGGAACTGACGATCAGGGAGCTGGCAGAGAAGGTGGCGGCCGTTGTCGGCTATACAGGCCGGATCGAGTGGGATGCGACGAAGCCCAACGGCACGCCGAGGAAGCTGCTGGATGTCAGTAAGGCGGCAGCCCTGGGATGGACCTATCAGACGGAGCTGGAGGATGGTCTGCGGCTGGCGTACGAGGATTTCCTGAACAATCCGATGAGAGCTGAGCGTTGAGGTAAATGAAGATATGACGATGGGAAAAGGCAGGATTCATTATGTACTGCTATCCGGCGGGTCCGGGATGCGGTTATGGCCACTGTCCAATGAGATCCGTTCGAAGCAGTTTCTGCGGATCTTCAAGGGGGAGGATGGCAGCTACCATTCGATGGTACAGCGGGTCTACCGGCAGCTGTTGGCGGCGGATCCCGCGGCAGATGTGACGGTAGCGACCTCCAGACGGCAGGTATCCGCGTTATTGAACCACCTGGGAGAAGGCGTGTCGATCTGTGCGGAGCCCTGCAGGCGGGATACCTTCCCGGCCATCGCGCTGGCAGCCTCCTTCCTGCATGACCAGAAAGGCGTATCTCCGGAGGAGCCGTTGGTGATCTGTCCTGTGGATCCCTTCGTGGAGGATGACTATTTCTGCGCGATGAAGGATCTGGCTATGCTTCCGGATGATCAATGCAATATGGCCGTGCTGGGGATCCATCCCACCTATCCCAGCGAGAAATACGGCTACGTGATCCCTGTTGACGATCAACCGGTAAGTGAGGTCCGTTCTTTCCGGGAGAAACCGGACAAGGAGACGGCAGCGCAGTTCATCGCCCAGGGAGCGCTGTGGAATGCCGGTGTGTTTGCCTGCAGACTTTCCTATCTGCTGGGCCAGGCCAGGGAGCAGCTGGGATCGGACCGCTATACCGAACTGCGTAACGGTTATGACCGGCTGCCGAAGATCAGCTTCGACTATGCCGTTGCCGAGAAGGAGCGGGCGATCCGGATCCTGCGGTACAACGGTTCATGGCGGGACATCGGGACCTGGAACACCCTGACGGAGGCCATGGAGGAAAATGTGATTGGTGATGCGACCCTCTCCGACTCCTGCGAAAATGTCCACGTGGTCAGCGATTTGGATCTTCCCATTCTCTGCATGGGTTTGAAAAATATGATCGTCTCCGCCTCGCCGGATGGCATTCTCATTTCAGATAAGGAGCAGTCCAGCTACATCAAGCCTTATGTGGATCAGATCGCGGGCAAGGCGATGTTCGCGGAGAAGTCCTGGGGGAGCTTCCGGGTCATTGATGTGGAGGATGGGAGTCTGACCATCAAGGTGACGTTGATGGCGGGACATCAGATGAATTATCACAGCCATGCCCACAGGGAGGAGATCTGGAATGTGATCTCAGGCGAGGGCTGTGCGATTGTAGACGGCCGCCGCAGAGATGTGGGTCCCGGGGATGTGGTGATGCTGCCTGTGGGGAGCCGCCATATGATTACGGCCCATACGGATCTTCAGATCATTGAGGTACAGCTGGGCCAGGAGATCTCTGTGGAGGATAAGGTGAAATATCCGCTGCCGGAGGGCATCCTGTGATCTATCGTCGGTATGTCAAACGGGTACTGGATATCCTGATCTCCCTGTTTGTGCTGGTGTTCTTCAGTCCGGTGCTGGCGGTTGTCGCGTTGCTCGTCCGGATCCGGCTGGGGAGTCCCGTGATCTTCCATCAGGACCGCCCGGGTCTGCACGGCCAGATCTTCCGGCTGTATAAATTCCGGTCCATGACAGATGCGAGGGATGAAAAGGGAGAGCTGCTGCCGGATGAGGACCGTCTGCCGCGGTTTGGCCGGATGCTGCGCGCCACAAGCCTGGACGAGCTGCCGGAATTCTACAACATCCTGCGGGGGGACATGAGTTTTGTCGGTCCCAGACCGCTTCTGGTGAAGTACCTGCCCTGGTACACGGAGGAGGAGGCCCACAGGCACGATGTCCGTCCGGGACTGACAGGACTGGCCCAGGTCAACGGGCGGAATGCATTGGGCTGGGAGGAGCGGTTCGCCTATGATGTGACCTATGTCCGTACCTGCTCTTTTGCACTGGACGTTAAGATCACGCTGCAGACGGTGGCTAAGGTATTTGCGAGATCCGGCGTTCTCTCCGGGGCGGAGATGGTGACCGAGGATTTCGATATCTACCGGCGTAAACAGAAAGACGGGTTAAAATAAGATGAATATCCTGATCCTCAGCGCGGGGACGCGCAACAAGGTGGTGGAGGCATTCCGGGAGACGCTGGCACAGGATGCAGCGGAGCGCCCGGGAGGCGGGGGACGCGTGATCGCAACGGATGCAAGTGGTCTGGCGCCGGCACTGTATGCGGCGGATGCTGCCTATGTAGTTCCCCGGATCGATGCACCGGGCTATATCGACCGGATCCTGGAGATCTGCCGGAAAGAGCAGATCACGGGTCTGTTCTCACTGATTGATCCGGAGCTGTCGCTGATCGCAAAAGAGCGCGAGCGCTTTGGAGAGATCGGCGTCACACCGGTGGTATCCTCTTATGCGCTTTGCGAGGCCAGTCTGGATAAGGAGCGGATGGCACATATCTTCCGGGAGCAGGGGCTCCGTACGGCGCAGAATTATCTCACATACGAAGATTATGAGCGGGCAGCGGCGGCAGGCGATCCCGGGACGGCGCTGCCGGTCTTCGTCAAGCCCCGCCATGGCAGCGCCTCCATCGGTATCAATTTCATCCCGGACAGCACATTACTGCGTGCCCTGTGCGCAACAGATGGGGATCTGATGATCCAGTCCTGCATGCACGGGCAGGAATATGGTGCGGATGTCTATATCGATCTGATCTCAGGGCGCTGTACGCAGATCTTTTTGAAAAAGAAGATCAAAATGCGGGCCGGGGAGACGGATAAATCCGTATCCGTGAAGAATCCGGCACTGTTTCGTACGATTGCGGCATTTGTGGAGCGCGCTGGCTTCCGTGGCATGATCGATATCGATCTGTTCCTGAATCCGGATGGTGTATGGTATTTCAGCGAGGTGAATCCTCGCTTCGGCGGGGGATACCCCCATGCCTATGCCTGCGGGGTCAATTTCCCCAGGGCGGTACTGCACAATCTCCGTGGGGAGGAGAATCCGGTGACCATCGGGGACTATGAAGAGGGCGTGTGCATGATGAAGTACAATGAGCTCTGTATCCGGAAGGAGGAGGCGCTTGCTTCATAAGGTTCTCATCCTGTGCAATTCCTCCGGCGGTCTCTACGACTTCCGGAATGATCTGCCCCTGCGGCTCATCCATGAGGGGACAGAGGTGGTGGTTTCCGTGCCGGATGAGGTGCGCACGGCAGAGCTCTCCGGGGAGGGCTGCCGGGTGATCCGCACAGATATCGACAGGCGTGGGACGAATCCGCTGCGGGATTTAAAACTCCTGCGGGCTTATCTCAGACTTCTGACCGCGGAACGGCCGGACCTGGTACTGACCTATACCATCAAGCCCAATATATACGGCGGATTATGCTGCAGATGGCGGCATATTCCGTATATTACGACGATCACGGGGCTGGGATCCACCTTCCAGCGGGAGGGTCTCATCAAACGGCTCATCGTCGGACTGTATCGCTGCGGTCTGGCGGGAGCGGCCTGTGTTTTCTTCCAGAACGAGGCAAACCGGGAGATCTTCCGGACACTGGGGATACTGAAGGGGTCGGCCCGGACGAGGCTGGTATCCGGCAGCGGTGTGGATCTGAAGCATCATACGGTACAGGCGTATCCCGGACATGAGGATGGGATCGTCCGCTTCCTCTATGTGGGACGCCTCATGCGGGAGAAGGGAACCGGGGAGCTCCTCTCCGCGGCGAAGCGTCTTCATGAGGTATTCGGCGACAGGGTCAGTGTCGCCGCCATCGGATACTGCGATGAGGACTGGGAGGAGGCGCTTGCGGCGGCGCAAGCCGGTGGATATCTGCGGCGGATTCCCTTTGATAAGGAGATCCGGCCCTACTACCGGGAGGCGGACGTGGTGGTCATGCCCAGTTATCACGAGGGGATGAGCAACGTGCTGATGGAGGCGCAGGCCACGGGACGCCCGGTCATTGCAAGCAATATTCCGGGGTGTCGGGAGCTTGTGGAGGATGGCGTCTCCGGGTTCCTGTGTCCTCCACAGGATGCGGATGCGCTGTTCGAGGCGATGCGCCGGATGGCAGAGCTGTCCGATGCGGAGCGCCGGACGATGGGACTGGCGGGAAGAGCGCGGATGGAGCGGATTTTTGACAGGCAGCAGGTCATGGATGCGTATATGGACGAGATCCACCGGCTGTGATAGTATAACGTGATACGCACGGATTGTATCTGAAGGAGGGAGACATGGGACTGTATGAGCAGCTGCTTGCCGGGGAGGAGAGGCTTTCTCTGGTAGGACTCGGATATGTGGGCATGCCCATTGCCGTGGCGTTTGCCAGAAAAATCAAGGTGGTGGGATATGATTTTAATGCGGAGAAGGTGGCACTGTATCAAAAGGGGATCGATCCCACCAGAGAGGTGGGAAACGAGGCAATCCGGGAGACGAGTGTTGAATTCACGGCAGATCCGGAGAAGCTGTCCGAGTGCCGTTTTCATATCGTCGCAGTGCCGACGCCGGTCAATGATGACCATACACCGGATCTGCGGCCGGTGGAGGGCGCCAGCAGGACGCTGGGCAGGCATCTGACGAAGGGCAGCATCGTGGTCTATGAGTCCACGGTCTATCCGGGGGTGACAGAGGATGTCTGTGTGCCGATTCTGGAACAGGAATCCGGCCTGAAATGCGGGGTGGATTTCAAGGTAGGCTACAGTCCGGAGCGAATCAACCCGGGAGACAAGGTACATCGTCTGGATACCATCACCAAGATTGTCTCCGGTATGGATGCGGAGACCCTGGATACGGTGGCGAAGGTTTATGAGCTCGTTGCGCTGGCAGGTGTCTACCGGGCCGCCAACATCAAGACGGCGGAGGCTGCCAAGGTCATTGAAAACAGCCAGCGGGATATCAACATCGCCTTTATGAATGAACTGTCCATGATCTTCCACCGGATGGGCATTGATACGAAATCCGTCCTGGAGGCCGCGGGGACGAAGTGGAACTTCCTGAATTTCCAGCCGGGGCTGGTGGGTGGTCACTGTATCGGTGTCGATCCCTATTACCTGACGTATAAGGCGGAAATGCTGGGCTATCACAGCCGCATCATTCTCTCCGGCAGGCGCATCAATGATGATATGGGCAAGTATATCGCAGAGTCCTGTGTCAAGCGGCTGATCGCCGCGGATAAGCCGGTGAAAAACGCCCGGGTGGCGATCCTCGGTTTTACCTTTAAGGAGAACTGTCCGGATACCCGTAACACCAAGGTCATCGACATCGGGAGAGAGCTTATGGAATACGGGATCACACCGCTCATCGTGGATCCGGAGGCAGACGCGGCAGAGGCGAAGCACCTCTACGGTATACAGTTCCAGCAGCTGGAGGATATCCGGGATATGGATGCCGTGCTGGTGGCCGTATCACACGATGTATTCAGGGAATGGACCGCAGAGCGGCTACGGGCGTTTTTCCGTCTGGGTGACAGCGGCCACATCCTGATGGATATCAAGGGAATGTATGACCGGGAACAGCTGGAGGCTGCCGGCTTCGATTACTGGAGGCTGTAAAGAGAGTCGGCGGATGAAGATCGCGATCCGGTTGGATGATATCACGCCTGGAATGAACCGGGAGCGTTTTGAGCGCTTCCGGCGCTTATTGGATGCCCGTGGGATTCAGCCGCTGATCGGCGTGATACCGGCGTGTCAGGATCCGAAGCTGAGCGCTGTGTCAGGTGACGAGACGGTCTTCTGGCAGGATATACGCGGGCTGGTCACGCAGGGCTGGACGGTATCGATGCATGGCCTGAATCATGTATACCGGACAGAGCAGGGCGGACTCTTCCCCCTGAACCGGCAGTCGGAATTCGCAGGTCTGCCTTATCGGGAGCAGCTGTCCATGCTGCAGCAGGGCCGGGAGACCCTCGCTGACCGGGGGATACAGACGGACATCTTCATGGCACCTTCCCACAGCTATGACCGCGCAACGCTCCGCGGACTCAGGGCGGCTGGGTTCCGGTATGTGACCGACGGTTTCGGCCGCAGGCCCTATACGAGGGAGGGACTCACATTTCTCCCGATCTCCCTGCGGCGCGGTTCCGTACTGAAGAATGAATGTCCGGGCTACACCACCTTTGTGGTGCACACCGATGCGATGACAGACGATGACTTTGCCTGGTATGAGCGGGTGTTTGCTGCCTACGGAGACCGTTTCATCTCCTATCATACGCTGCTGGAGCTGGTTCCCCGCTCCTTTACACCGTTCCAGGCTGTCACCGAGCCGTTTCTGGCCGGCAGCAAGCGGCTGCTCGTCCGTCTGAGGTCAGGAGTATTGTCATGAGTGAAGTGAGACGTGTCCTCCATATCTTCGGACGCCTGGGGCTGGGCGGTGCCGAGAGCCGTACCATGGATCTGTACCGGCGGATTGACCGGACCGTCATTCAGTTCGATTTTCTCGTCCATACACAGGAGGAGGAGTTCTACGATGCGGAGGCACAGGCGCTGGGGGCCAGGATATACCGTGTCCCCCGTTTCAATGGCCGGAATCTCCTGACATACCGCCGGGCGTTGCAGCAGCTGTTTGAGACGCATCGCGGCACCTGGTCGGCGGTACATGGGCATATGACCAGTACGGCGGCATTCTATCTGCCCATCGCCCGCAGGAACGGTGTCCCCCTGACCATCGCCCATGCCCGGAGTGCCGGGGTGGATCCGGGCTTCAAGGGCTTCGTCACGCGACTGCTGAGACTACCGCTGTCATGGCGGGGCTTCTGCGATCTGCGGCTGGCCTGTACGAGAGAGGCCGGCATCTCCGTCTTCGGCAGGCGGCGGATGGAGGCAGGGGATGTCCTGCTCTGGCCCAATGCCATTGATCTGTCGCAATACCATGCGGACAGAGATGCGGGAGAGCGGATGCGGGCGGCATTCGGGATCCCGGACGGGGTTCTGGTGATCGGTCATGTTGGGAGCTTCCGTTATGCCAAGAACCATGAGTATCTGCTGCGTATCTGTGCCGCATTGAAAGCGCAGGGTACAGATGTCCGGCTTCTGCTCATCGGGGACGGGGAGCGACGGGGACAGATCGAAGCGTTGTCAGAGGAGCTGGGGATCCGTCCACAGACCATCTTTGCGGGCAACCGGGGGGATGTGGCAGACTGCCTGCAGGCAGTGGATGTATTTGTTTTCCCCTCCCGGTATGAGGGGCTGCCCGGCAGCGTCATCGAGGCGCAGGCTTCCGGTCTCCCCTGTTTGATCTCCGATCGGATCTCAACGGAGGTGGATATCACGGCGTTAGTAGAGCGCCGCTCCATCGACGAGGATCCGGCGCAGTGGGCCGGGCGGATTCTGGCACTGCGGTCCGGAGGGTCCAGGGAGATCGGTTCTGCACAGATCCGGGAGCAGCTCCGGGCGGCAGGCTATGATGTGGACGAGCAGGCCGGACGGTTGCAAGAGATATATCAGAGGGGAAAGTAAGACAGGGATATGGGAAAGAACAGAATAGAACTGAAGAACCGCGTCATTCTGGTCACCGGCGCCGCGGGCTTTATCGGGAGTTTTCTCGCCAGACGTCTGCTGGAGACAGCAGAGGGGGTGACCGTCGTCGGTGTGGACAATCTGAATACCTATTACGATCCGGAACTGAAACGTATGCGGCTGTCCATGATCGCAGAGGCTTCCAACGGAGAGAACTGGCAGTTTGAAGAGGCGGACATTTCGGACCGGGAGATGCTGGAGGCGATCCTGACCCGTACGGCACCCTCTGTCGTGGTGCATCTGGCGGCACAGGCCGGGGTACGTTATTCCATCGATCATCCGGATGAATATATCCAGAGTAACCTGATCGGTTTCTACAATATCCTGGAGGGTGTCCGTCACCATCCAGTGGACCATCTGGTCTATGCGAGCAGCAGCAGTATCTATGGCGGCAATACCAGTGTGCCATTCCGTGAGACGGATGTGGTGGATCATCCGGTGAGCCTCTATGCCGCAACGAAGAAGTGTGACGAGCTGCTGGCGTACAGCTATGCCAAGCTGTACGATATCCCCAGTACGGGATTGCGCTTTTTTACGGTGTACGGGCCTGCGGGACGGCCGGATATGGCATATTTCAGCTTTGCGGAGAAGCTGCGCGCAGGGAAGGACATCGAAATCTTCAATTACGGAGAGTGCCAGCGGGATTTTACCTACATCGGAGATGTGGTGGAGGGGATCCTGCGCGTGATGCAGGGGGCACCGGAGCGAAGCACCGGCGCGGACGGCCTGCCGGTGCCGCCCTATGCGATCTACAACATCGGCAACAGCCACCCGGAGCAGCTGATGACATTTGTGCGGACACTGGCAGAGGAGCTGATCCGGGCCGGTGTGCTTCCACGGGAGTTTGATATTGGTTCGCATATGAAGCTTGTCCCCATGCAGCCGGGGGATGTGCCGGTGACCTATGCGGATACCCACAGGCTGGAGGAGGACTATGGCTATCATCCGGATACACCGTTGAGGGAGGGACTGCGCCGGTTTGCGGCGTGGTATGCCGCGAATCTGGCGGGAGCCCGGACGGAGGAGCAGCTTCTGTGAAACGGACGCTGTATCTCAAATTCCTGATCGGGTATCTGCTGTTCGGAATCTTTGGCTTCATCGTCGTCGCCACCTTCATTGCGAATACGACGCTGGAGCACTGCCGGCGGGAACAGGCGGAGCTCCTCTACGCAGAGGCCACCCAGATCGCCAATACCTATGCAGCGGATCTGTACAACAGTGAGACCTCGCTGGAAGCCGTACAGAAGCAGCTGCAGGCCCTGTCCAGATTCCTGGACGGTGCCTTCATCTGGATCATCAACCCCTCTGGCCGTCTGGTGCTGGATTCCTCCCGCACACTCTCACAGGAGGAGGAGGTGATCATCACCGGCTTTGACCCGACGGCGACGGGTGCGACCTACTATACGGTCGGTAATTTCTGGGGTTCCTTCTCCAGGGAGGTGCTGTCGGTTTTTGCCCCCATCACGGCCAACTTCAAGGTGCAGGCATATGTGGTCATCCATCAGCCGATGACGACGATTCAGGCGGAGGCCGGAGAGTATCTGAATATTTCCTATCTGCTGCTGATCCTGCTGTTTCTCCTTTCCCTGATTATCCTGATTTTCTTCACGGAGCTTGTTTATGTGCCGCTGCGCCGTATCACCACGGCCACGGAGCAGTATGCGGCCGGCAATATGGACTATGAATTCACTGTGGAATCGGAGGATGAGATCGGGTATCTGGCGGCATCTCTCTCTTATATGGCGGGAGAGATCGCCCGGGCGGAGGAGGACCAGAAGAAATTCATCGCCAATGTCTCCCATGATTTTCGTTCCCCACTGACATCGATCCGCGGGTTTCTGACAGCGATGCTGGATGGGACGATCCCTGCGGAGCTCCATGAGAAATATCTCCGTGTGGTGTTGAACGAAACGGAGCGTCTGACGAAGCTGACCAATGAGCTGCTGACGCTGAACAATGTGGGCGCCCGGGGGATCCTGCTGGACAGGATGGATTTTGACATCAATCAGGTGATCCGGGATACGGCGGCCTCCTTTGAGGGACTCTGCCGGGAGAAGAACATCTCTTTCGACCTCGTGCTCACCGATGAGCGGATGGTGGTGAATGCCGATATGGGGAAGATCCAGCAGGTGCTCTACAATCTCATCGACAATGCGATTAAGTTCAGCCACCATGATTCTTCCATCCGTCTGGAGACCACAGAGAAGAAGAGCAAGGTGTTCATCTCCGTCAAGGACACGGGAATCGGAATTCCCAAGGAGGATCTGAAGCTGGTCTGGGACCGCTTCTATAAGACCGATCTCTCCCGGGGCAAGGATAAGAAGGGCACAGGTCTGGGTCTCTCCATCGTCCGGGAGATCATCAAGGCCCATGGCGAGAACATCAATGTCATCAGTACACTGGATGTGGGGACGGAGTTCGTATTCTCCCTGCCCAAGGCCGCGGTGATGGAGGAGGAGGATTGATGCATATAAATCTGCGCACGCAGGGAGGTATGGGATGGTCAGAGAACTGAAGGAGGATTTACAGATCGCGCGCTCCATCTATGGTTACCGCTGGTATTATGTACTGCCGTTCCATCTGACAGAAGGACAGATCTTATACCGGCATTATTTGTATCTCCGGACCGCAGAATATGCCTACCACAGGCATAACCCGTTACGGAAGCTGTACCTGCTGCGTCTCACAAGGCTACAGGTGAAATATGGCCTCTCCATTCCCATGGATGTGGTTGGGAAAGGGTTTCATATACAGCATCTGGGTTCCGTGATCATCAACGGCCAGGCAAGGATCGGAGAATACTGCAAGGTGCATCCGGGTGTCTGTATCGGAGCAAATCATGATAAGGCGCCGATCATTGGCGATCATGTCTACATCGGCCCCGGTGCAAAGGTTTTTGGTGACATACAGATCGCTGATGAGGTGCAGATCGGGGCCAATGCGGTTGTAACGAAATCCTGTCAGCAACGGGGGGCACATCTGGCAGGCGTGCCGGCACAGGTGGTTTGAGGCTCGTCAACGTGAATTATGGAGTATCCAGCGCAGCAAGTATCCGCAGCAACTCTTCACGGTAGTGCGCAGGTGTCATCTGTAATGCACGTTCACGAGCTTTGCTGCCGTAGTGTGCCAGGCGTTCAGGCTGAAGGAGGATGCGCTCCAGTTCTGTAGCCAGGTTTTCATCCTCCGGTGTGATCG
>JAFSYF010000295.1 GCA_017443695.1 Butyrivibrio sp. | reverse complement strand
CGCTCGCAGTAAATCGAGGCGACGGGATTCGAACCCCCGACCCCCGCGTCCCGAACGCAGCGCTCTACCAAACTGAGCCACGCCTCGAAGCAGATTGTAGTATAATATATACAGGCAGATTTGTCAAGTCTGAGCGGGATATACAGGAGGAAAAGAATATGATCCAGCGAATTGCGCCCCATGTCTACCACAACGAATACACACCGCAGCCGCCGCAGGCGGAGGATATCGTCTTCATTTTCCGGGACCGGGAGATCTATGCGCTGCAGGATCCGGAGGCCGGGGTGTCCTTTCCTCAGATCCGTGCGCTGCCCGGTGGCCTGACACAAGCGCTGGAGGCATATGCCGCACAGACCCTGATCTTCCTCTTCCGGCTGGATGACCGCTCCTGCTACCTGCTGAGGACCTGGGAGGAGGCGCAGCTGCCGGCCGGGTACTCCTTCGAGAACACCTTCTACCTGCGGCGGATGAATCCGCAGTTAATGTGCTTCGCGGGAATGACGGCGCTGCATCTAGCGGTTTGGTACCGCGACAACCGTTTCTGCGGCCGCTGTGGCCATCCGACGGCGCTGCATCACATCGAGCGGGCCCTCTCCTGTACGGATCCCGCCTGTACCAACATCATCTATCCCCGTATCTCCCCCGCCGTCATCGTGGGGGTCACCTGGGGCGACCGGATCCTTGTCACACGCTACAGGGACCGCCCCTACCGGGGGATGAGTCTGGTTGCCGGTTTCTGTGAGATCGGGGAAGAAGCGGAGCAGACCGTCGCCAGAGAGGTTCTGGAGGAGACCGGCGTCCACGTGGACCATATCCGCTACTATGCGACGCAGCCCTGGGGCTTCGATGGGAACCTGCTGCTGGGCTACTACTGTGAGGCCGTCGATCCTGAAGTCATCCGGCCGGATGGGGAGGAACTGGCGGTGGCTGAGTGGATCCCGCGGTCAGAGATCAACACCGATGGCAGCGTCATGACGCTGAACAGCGCGCCCGCCGACGAGACCAATGTTACGAGTCTCACGCTGACCATGATTCTGCATTTCCGCGATCATCCGGAGGATTTTGCATCAGACCGCGCGCGATGAGCGCGCGGCCGGTCCGATGCGCCGTTACTGCGTCAGGGAGTCAATCAGTCCCAGGATCGTCGCCGTCGCGTTGTACTGGTTCGAGTGATTCATCCGTTCGATGTAGGTATCGCGGTCGTTATAGACCTCCTCAATGCTCTCCACCAGGATGTCCTCATCCAGATCGTCATTCTCAATGACGACCGAGAATCCCTGCGCCTGGAAAGAACCCGCATTCAGACTCTGGTCTCCGCGGCTGTTGCGGGGGGACAGAGGGATCAGGATATTGGGCTTGCGCAGGGCCAGGATCTCGCAGATCGCGTTGGCACCCGCCCGGGAGACCACGATATCCGCCATGGCGAAGATGTCCTTCAGTTCGTTTTTTACATACTCGAACTGCTTGTAGCCCGGGACATTCAGCATCAGGTTGTCCATTTTTTCCTTGCCGCAGATGTGTACCACGTTGAACTGAGGCAGGAGTCTCGGCAGTGCCAGACGGATGGTCTCATTCACCGACTGCGCGCCCAGGCTGCCGCCGATGATCATCAGCACCGGCTTGTCGTCCTCGAAGCCGCAGAGCTTGCGTCCCGCAGCCACATCTCCCTCCATCAGTTCCTTCCGGATCGGTGTACCGGTCAGCACCGCCTTATCCTGCGGCAGTGCCGCCATGGTCTCCGGGAAATTGCAGCAGACCTTCTTTGCCACCGGAATACATATCCTGTTGGCCAGGCCCGGCGTCATATCCGATTCATGCAGGATGCAGGGGATCCGCAGCAGTCCCGCTGCGCGGATCACCGGTACGGAGACGAATCCGCCCTTGGAGAAGATGACCTCCGGCCGGACCTTCTTCAGGATCGATTGCGCCTCAAAGAAGCCCTTCATGACGCGGAAGGGGTCGGAGAAATTCTGCGGGTCGAAGTACCGCCGCAGCTTTCCTGTGGCCACACCATAATACGGGATGCCGAAATCGGCGATCAGCCGCTTCTCGATCCCGTCATAGGATCCGATGTAGGTGATGTCATAACCCGCCTCCTGTAACGGCGGGATCAGGGCGAGATTCGGCGTGACATGTCCTGCCGTTCCGCCGCCCGTCAGAACGATTCTCTTACTCATGCCTGTGCCAGTGCCTCCTCCAGTGCATAGGACAGCTGATCCGGGCAGGAGGTGGGCTTCATGCCGCAGCGGATCCCACGGAGCTTATCAATGGCATCCTGCGCGCGCATCCCCTCCACGAGTCTGGACACGCCCTGGGTGTTGCCTGAGCAGCCCTTGGTAAAGGCCACCTGGCGGATCACATCCCCATCCAGCTCCACATGGATGCTGGTGGCACAGGTTCCTGTTGTTTTATAATCAATGGATTTCATTTCTTTCTCCTTTCAAAATACGCTCAGCCTGCTTCCAGTGAAACAAGGAAACGCTCCAGTCTGGCCAGAGCCGCCTTGAGATTGTCCACGGAATAGGCGTATGAGATCCGGATGTAGCCCTCTCCGCAGGCGCCGAATGCCGTTCCCGGCACCACCGCAAGCTTCTCCTTCTCCAACAGTTTCGTTGCAAACGCATCACTGGTCATCCCGTATTTCCGGATGCAGGGGAACAGATAGAACGCGCCGAAGGGCTCGAAGCAGGGCAGACCAATCCGTTCAAACTCATGCAGCATCAGGCGTCTGCGCTGGTCATACTGCTCCTTCATCACCGCCACATCCTCATCACCGTTCTTCAGCGCCTCAATGCCGGCGTACTGACTGGTGGTGGGGGCGCACATGATCGCATACTGGTGGATCTTGATCATCTGCTCCATGATCAGACGCGGCCCGCAGGCATAGCCCAACCGCCAGCCGGTCATGGCATAGGCCTTGGAGAAGCCGTTGATCAGGATCGTGCGCTCCCGCATCCCGGGCAGCGCCGCGATGGAGACATGCTCCGATCCGTAGGTGAGCTCCGAATATATCTCATCGGAGAGTACGATCAGATCATGCTTCAGGATCACCTCGGCGATGGCCTCGAGATCCTTCCGCTCCATGATGGCACCGGTGGGGTTGTTTGGAAATGGCAGCACCAGGAGCTTCGTCCGCTCCGTACAGTGTTCCTCGATCTGCGCCGCGGTCAGGCGGAAGTCGTTCTCCCCCTGCAGCTCGATGATGACCGGTGTCCCCCCCGCCAGAATGGTGCAGGGTTCATAGGAGACATAGGAGGGCTGCGGGATCAGAACCTCATCCCCGGGATTGAGCATGGCACGCATGGCCAGATCGATGGCCTCCGAGCCACCCACGGTGACGAAGACCTCGCCGTTCGGGTCGTAGGTCAGGCCCTGTTTGCGCTTCATATAGGCGGCGATCTCCTCCTTCAGCGCCTTGAGGCCGGCATTGGAGGTGTAATGGGTGCGCCCCTTCTCCAGGGAATAGATGCCCTCGTCCCGGATATGCCAGGGCGTATCGAAATCCGGCTCTCCCACACCCAGGGAGATGGCCCCCTCCGTCTCCTGAACGACGTCAAAAAACTTCCGGATGCCCGAGGGCTGGATGCCGACGATGGTTTCTGCTAGCGGATTCCTCATGGCGTAAATTTCTCCCTCGTATCCTCATAGCGTCTGGCAAGAATGGTCCCATGATCCTTGTATTTCTGCAGGATGAAATGGGTGGCGCAGGAGAGCACCTGCTCCATCGGCGCCAGCTTGTTGGTGACGAAGCCGGCCACCTCCTGCAGGGTTTTGCCCTCCAGGATGACCATGAGATCGAAACCGCCGCTCATCAGATAGACACTGGTGACCTCCGGATATTTGTAGATGCGCTCGGCGATGGCATCGAAGCCCTGCCCGCGCTGCGGGGTGACCTTGACCTCAATCAGAGCCATCACCTTATCGATGGAGGTCTTGGACCAGTCGATCATGGTGTGATAGCCACAGATCACGCCCTCGTCCTCCATATCACGCAGGGCCTGGGCGACCTCTGCCTCCGATTCTCCCAGCATCACAGCCAGGTCAGAGATGCCGATCCGGCTGTTCTTCTCAATGCAGCGGAGTAACTTCTCTCTGTTCAGCATGTCTTCCTCCTGTTCATCCCCTCACTCAGGGTCTATCGGTTCGGGTATTTCTTCCGGCGGTTCCTCCGGCGCAGGCACGTCTTCAGCATCGTCTGCCGGCGGATTCTCCTCCGCTGGCGCAGGGTTCAGCACTGCTGCGGCTGCTGCACCGGCTGCATCCAGTGCCGCCTGGGCGGCATTCACATCCGCACCCTCCGTGGTCTGCGCGGCCTGCAGGTTCTTGTATGCGTTCACCACCGCCCATACATGATCGATGCTGCCTGTGGCGATGGCTGCGCTGACCTGTGCCGCCGCATTCGGATCACCGGTTGCGATACCCACCGTATAGATGCGCGGCACCATCTTGTAGGTGCTGGTATTGACCGTCTCACGGCTGACCTGCTGTCCATTCTCCGTGACGATCTTCCAGAGCTTCGCCTTATACCCGATATGCGCCGACTGGCTCTGGATCGAACCGATGGGTTGCGAGGGATCTGCGACGAACTGATCCGGCCCCGCCGGTGTTGTACTCACCACCTCGCTCTCATAGGACACCTTGCGTCCTGCGGGGCGCTCGTCCTTGCCGAAGATGGTGAAGGAGATCCGCTTATCCGCCGTACGTCCCTCAATATAGATCGGGTGATCCGTGTTATTCACGAATCGGAAATTCTTGCCGCCGGTCTCCGCGATGGCAGCATCCGCGGACGGATCCACATAGTTCACGATCATGGAGTGGTTATGCCTTTCCGTCACCTCCAGCTCGGCCAGCAGCACTGCGTTGTACAGTGTCGTGGAGACCTGGCAGATACCGCCGCCGATGGATTCCACCACGATACCGTTCAGATAGGAGCCTGCCGGAAAATACCCATTGGCCTCCGTAAACGGCGTGATGGCGCCCAGCACAGAGAATTCCTGCCCGGGATACAGCGTTGTCCCGTCGATCAGCCGGCAGCCGTTGGCCACGTTGGCCGATCGGGCTGCACCGCTGGACTTATAGCTCGTAGAGAAGGTACCCAGCACATCCGTCAGGGCCATCAGCTCCTCTTCGCTCCCCAACGCCGGGTCCTCCCGTATAGCCAGCCGGATATCCGCATCCTGCCTGTCCCAGTCATGCCGGAGATAGTCTGCCACACGTCTGACGGATGCCTCCACATCCAGACTGTATCCGTCCTGTCCGGATGTAACGACCCATTTGCCATCCTGCCTGTGCAGTTCGTAGTCCACCCGCTTCTGTACAAAATCCCCGCTTCTGGCCTCGATCTTCTGCTGCAGCAACGTCTCGTCCATCGAGTACTCCAGCGGATAGACCATCTTCTCGTGCTCAAGATCCTTCAACGCCTTGTAACGCACCACCAGGTTACCGGTACGGCCCAGTGTCAGTGCCTCCTCCAGCACCTCCGGATTCTCCCAGGTGAGACCCAGCTCACCCACCTGCAGGATGATGGGCTCGACATCCTCTCTCCCCTCCAGCGTCAGTGTGCATGCGCCGAGAGTCTGGAGATAGTTCTCC
The DNA here is from genome assembly GCA_017443695.1 of Butyrivibrio sp. Classification (GTDB taxonomy): domain Bacteria; phylum Bacillota; class Clostridia; order Lachnospirales; family Lachnospiraceae; genus Butyrivibrio. The sequence goes on along the minus strand of JAFSYF010000295.1, from coordinate 4,393 downwards.
ACAGCTTCGGTGGCCTCCTCTACGGTACAGCCCGAGACATCCACCTCATCGACATAGACCCCCTCAGGGATCGTACTTGCGATGCCAGTCTGCAGAGAGCCGATCCCCCTGGCCTGTACCTGTCCTGCGCCGGCTCCCACACCGGTCACGGCGCATATCACGGCCAGCACTGCCGCGCTTGCCCATACCGCCAGACGGACAGTCCTCTTCTTTTTCTCCATCTGCTTCATTATACAAGCTCTCTGTGATATACTCAGAACATACTGACGGCCAGCGGGATCACCATTGCCACAATCAGGATGACCGCGATCACCGTTGCCACGATACGTTTGTTCTTATTCGTAAACTGAAACATGTTCCTTCGCCTCCTTATGGGAAAGGATTATATATGAAATTTCCGGTATTCACAAGCTTCATCCTGTTCGTTCTGTTCACCCAGTTCATCCTGCGCCGGTCAAACCGCAGGGAACAGGAGGCGGACGCCACCTTCTGGGATCGCGAACGGGAGGCCAATGCTGCCCGTAAGAAGCCGCTGGATGATCTGCCTTTTCTTCATATCCCCCTGGAGGAGCTGCCCTTCGGCGTGCTTCCGGAGGATCCTGATATCATGACGCAGGAGAAAACCATCCGGTCTCTGGCTGCAACGGAGGATGAGGAGTGGTCCCGGATTGTGAACCTGACCGGGATCTCCAACACAGAGTTAAAGCTCCGCTACGGAGCCGCCAATCTGGAACGTCTGATCTACTACGATCAGAACTACACCTCTCTGGTTACGGCGCTGCAGGCCTGGGGCGCCGCGCTCTCGGAGCATGGCCTCTATCATGAGGCAGAAACCGTCTGGTCCTATGCCATCTCCATCGGAACGGATATCTCCGGCACCTACGCCGGTCTCATCCAGCTCTGGCGTGATCATCTGTTTCTGCCTGAGGAAACGGCCAGAGAGCGGATCGCCGCACTCCGGCCGACTGCGGAATCACTCCAGAGTCTGTCCCGGGAGCGTATCCTGCAGCTGATCGACACATCCTCTACAACGACTGAATGAATCGGTCGAATGCCGCCTGTCCTTCCGGCGTCCTCTTATATACGCCGGCATCCTCCAGCACATGCAGGAATACCTCGCCGATCTCATCCCGCAGGATCTGATCGATATTCTCTTCGTTGATGTCGTCATACCTCTGCCGGAGCTCGTCCACCCAATCCGCATGCTTCCCAAGTACAGCGTCCGCCCGGAGCTCTGCCCCGCTCAGCATGGCCTCCTTGAGCTGCAACATCTCCGCCTGCAGCCTGGAGGGCAGCACCGCCAGCCCCATCACTTCGATCAGACCGATGTTCTCCTTCTTGATGTGGTGGAGCTCCGCATGGGGATGGAAGACGCCCAGCGGGTGCTCATCGGTCGTGATATTGTTGCGCAGAACGAGATCCAGCTCATAGTTCTCCCCATTCATACGGGCGATGGGCGTGATCGTGTTATGCGGCACCATCTGCCCGAGCTCCTCCGTCTCCGCATAGATGAACGCATCCTCATCGGTATAGGCGCGCCAGCTGTCCAGGATATGATCCGCGAGCTCGATGATCCGGTCCGCATCCGGTCCTGAGAGGCGGATGACCGACATGGGCCAGGCCACGACACCGCTCTTCACATCCTCATAATCCGGCACGGTGAAGGAACGCTCTACCTTTGCCCTCGCCATGGCAAAGGTATAATGCCCGCCCTGGAAATGATCGTGGGACAGAATCGAACCGCCCACGATGGGCAGATCGGCGTTGGAGCCCACGAAATAATGAGGAAACTGCGTGACGAAATCAAACAGCTTGCAGAAGGCATCATGATCGATCTTCATGGGTACATGCTGTCCATTGAAGACGATGCAGTGCTCGTTATAGTACACATAGGGTGAATACTGGAAGAACCAGTCGCTGTCATTGATCCGGATCGGGATGATCCGATGATTCTCCCTGGCCGGATGGTCGAGCCGGCCGGCATAGCCCTCGTTCTCCCTGCAGAGCTGGCATTTGGGATAGGCCGTGGATCTGGCTTTTCCAGCGGCCATAATGGCCCTGGGATCCTTCTCCGGCTTGGAGAGGTTGATGGTGATATCCAGATCGCCATAGGGCGTGGCCGTCTGCCACTTCTGATCCTTGCGGATACGGTAGCGGCGGATGTAGTCACTGTTACAGGACAGGTCGTAGTAATAGGTTGTTGCCGCCTCCGGTCCATCCTCCTCATAGATATCACGGAAGATCCCTACAACCTCCCCCGGTCTGGGTGTCAGGACCCCCATGAGCTTCGTGTCAAACAGATCCCGGGCAGCGATGCTGTTTCCGTCTATCAGTCCGCGGGCAGCCGCGTCATCCAGGAGCACCTTCAGCGTCTCCTCCAGAAGCGTGCCATCCTCGGTGTCCGGATCCACCTCCAGCTCTTTCGCCCGTTCCAGAACATCCTGCTCCGTCACCTCCAGCACATCCAGCTGCAGGATCCACAGCAGGGTATTGCCGCAGTAGATCACATCCTCCCGCTCGATCAGCCCCATCTCCAGCGCATATGCCAGAAGATCACGGAGCGCCTCCTGTACCGGATTCATCTCACTCATAATTTCTCAGGCCCCCCGCCGATGGAAACGATGTAGAAATCCGCGTCATATCCGATCTTCTTGCGGTAGACGCCACCCACTTTATCCCGGAAAGCATCAATCGCCCCATCCTCCACGATAGAGACCGTACAGCCGCCGAAGCCGCCCCCAGTCATCCGGGAGCCGATCACCCCGGGCACGGTCCAGGCCGTCTCCGCCAGTGTGTCCAGCTCCACACCGGTCACATCGTAGTCATCCCTGAGCGACTCATGGGACTGGCGCATCAGCTCACCAAAACGGCGGATGTCTCCCGCCTTCAGCGCCGATACTGCTTCTATGGTTCTCGCATTCTCATATACGGCATGGTGCGCCTTGCGGCGGCGGTCCTCATCCGGGATCGCATCCTTCACCGCTTCGAACTGCTCCGGTGTCAGATCCCCCAGACCCTTGATGTCCACCTTCTGCTGCAGCTCCGCCAGCGCCTGTTCACAGGCCGCCCGACGGGCGTTGTACTGGGAATCCGTCAGCTTATGCTTCTTATTGGTATTGGCAATGACGATCTTCATCCCATCCAGCGCAATGGGGGCATACTCATAGGAGAGATCCGCGGTGTCCAGGAAAATGGCGTTGTCTGCCTTGCCCATGGCGGAGGCGAACTGATCCATGATACCGCAGTTCATACCGTTATAGTTGTTCTCAGAGTACTGCCCGATCTGCGCCAGTTCCACATTGCTCACCTCGAAACCGTACAGATCCCGCAGGATGAAGCCTGTCAGCACCTCCAGCGAAGCGGAGGAGGAGAGACCGGAGCCATTCGGGATGTTGCCGGTAATCACGAGATCGAAGCCTGTCGGGAGCTTCATGCCGCGTCCCTCAAAGGCCCAGATCACCCCCTTCGGGTAGTTGGTCCAGCCAGCCTCCGGACTGGGCGTCAGCTCATCCAGGCTTGTCTCCACCACCTTGCCGCCCCCCACATTGAGGGAGCAGAGTCTGAGCTTGCGGTCATCCCGTCTGCGTGCCGCGCCGTAGGTGCCGATGGTCAGTGCGCAGGGGAAAACATGTCCCCCGTTGTAGTCTGTATGTTCGCCGATCAGATTGACTCTGCCGGGTGCAAAATAGCAGCTTACGCCCTCTGCATCGCCGTATTTCTCCGCGAAGCCGTTCAGTACGGCCTCCTTCAGCTTCGGATCTGTCATCAGTCTTTTCTCCTTTTTCCCTTATGATTTGGCAGCCTGAAGGAGCTTCTCCTTGAGCTGTCCCTCGATGGCGCCCAGCTCCGCCTCGGCGGCGCGGCGTTTCTCCTTGCCGTCCTGCTGGATCTTCATGACCTCATCCAGCGTGGAGATCAGGGTTTCATTGGTGTGCTTGAGGGTCTCGATGTCGACGATGCCGCGCTCGGACTCCCGTGCCGCCTCCACGGTAGCAACCTTGAGAGCATCCGCGTTCTTGCGCAGCAGAGCGTTCGTCATGTCATTGACCTCACGCTCCGCCTTGGCGGCCTGTGCCGAGTGCTCGATGCCGATGGCGATGACCATCTGGTTCTTCCACAGCGGGATCGTGTTCACGATGGTGGACTGAATCTTCTCTGCCATCATCGTATCGGAGCTCTGTACCATCCGGATCTGGGGACCGGTCTGCATTGCAATGGTACGGGTCAATTCCAGATCGTAGATCTTCTTTTCAAAACGGTCACACAGCGATGCAAAATCCTGCGCCGCCTGTGCATCCTCCGGCAGTCCCGACGCCTCCGCCTTCTTCTGCAGCTCCACGAGCCTGGTGGACCGCGCCTCCTCCAGCTTCTTCTTGCCGGCGAGGATATACAT
>JAFSYF010000294.1 GCA_017443695.1 Butyrivibrio sp. | reverse complement strand
TTGGCGCTCTTGTTGCGGGCAGCTTTCTTCGCGCTGGTGAGGATCCTCTTCTTTGCGGACTTAATGTTGGCCATTTCTTCTAAACCTCCTGATCAATATACAACAGCTCGGTAATGGTGTGCAGCCGGGCAGTATTGTCTGACAGCATACTAAGATATAATAGAGGAAACCGCCTGCACTGTCAATAGATTTCTTGAAACTTCGCGGCACCCCATGGTAGAATGGAGAATGTTTGGTGATAAAACAGGAGGAACCATGGATAAAAAAGAACAGAACAGGATCCGCAATTTCTGCATCGTCGCACATATCGATCACGGCAAGTCCACACTGGCGGACCGTCTGATCGAGCGTACGGGGGTTCTCACCAGCCGTGAGATGAAGGCGCAGGTCCTTGATAATATGGAAATTGAGAGAGAGCGGGGCATCACGATCAAATCGCAGGCGGTCCGTATGGTCTATCAGGCGAAGAACGGGGAGGAATACATCTACAACATGATCGATACCCCCGGCCATGTGGACTTCGGTTATGAGGTCAGCCGCTCACTGGCAGCCTGTGACGGGGCGATCCTCGTGGTGGATGCCACACAGGGCGTGGAGGCGCAGACGCTGGCCAACGTCTATCTGGCGCTGGACCACGATCTGGATGTGGTGCCGGTGATCAACAAGATCGATCTGCCCAGTGCGCGGCCCCAGGAGGTGAAGGACGAAATTGAAGATATCATCGGTATTGAGGCACAGGATGCCCCCTGCATCTCCGCCAAGCTCGGTACCGGCATTGAGGATGTACTGGAGGCAGTGGCGGTCCACATACCGCCGCCGGACGGGGATCCGGAGGAGCCGCTGAAGGCACTGATTTTTGATTCGGTCTATGATTCCTACCGCGGGGTTATCGTTTTCGTGCGGATCAGGGATGGGCGGATTGCACCGGGGATGCGGGTGAAATCCTGTGCGACCCAGGCTGCCTGGGAGGTGGTGGAGACCGGTACATTCGGTCCCGGACGTTTCATTCCCTGCGAAGCCCTGTCTGCGGGGGAGGTGGGGTATTTCACCGCCTCCATCAAGAACATTCAGGACACCAGTGTCGGTGATACGATTACGGAAGTTGCCAGACCCTGTGCCGAGGCGCTGCCGGGATACAAGAAAGTGATGCCCATGGTCTACTGCGGTTTCTATCCGGCGGACACGGCCCGGTATCCGGAGCTGCGGGACGCACTGGAGAAGCTGAAGCTCAACGATGCCTCTCTGTTCTATGAGCCGGAGACCTCACAGGCACTGGGCTTCGGTTTCCGCTGCGGTTTCCTGGGGCTGCTCCACCTGGAGGTCATCCAGGAGCGTCTGGAGCGGGAGTATGATCTGGATCTCGTCACGACGGCACCGGGGGTGGTCTATAAGGTGCATAAGACGGACGGCACGGTCTTCGATCTGACGAACCCCTCCAATCTGCCGGACCCATCGGAGATCGACTATATGGAGGAACCCATCGTCAACGGTGAGATCATGGTGACCACCGACTATGTGGGACCCATCATGCAGTTGTGTCAGGAGCGGCGAGGCAAGTATCTCTCCACGGAGTATATGGAACAGACCCGGGCGATCCTGAAGTACGAGCTGCCGCTGAATGAGATCATCTATGATTTCTTTGATGCCTTGAAATCCCGCTCCCGGGGGTATGCTTCTTTCGATTATGAGATCAAGGGGTATGAGACCTCGGAGCTGGTGAAGCTGGATATTCTGATCAATAAGGAAACGGTGGATGCACTCTCCTTCATTGTACACAAGGACGGGGCTTATGAGCGGGGCAAGCGGATGTGTGAGCGGCTCAAGGAGGAGATTCCCCGCCACCTGTTTGAGATCCCGATCCAGGCCGCCGTCGGCGGCAAGGTCATCGCCCGTGAGACCGTCAAGGCCATGCGGAAGGATGTGCTGGCCAAGTGCTATGGCGGTGACATCAGCCGGAAGCGCAAGCTGCTGGAGAAACAGAAAGAGGGCAAGAAGAAGATGCGGCAGATCGGCAGCGTGGAGATTCCGCAGTCGGCCTTCTTAAGTGTGCTCAAGCTGGATGAGGGAGACTGACGGCAGCGATGTCACTGGGCGTCTATGTCCATATTCCTTTCTGCGTCCGGAAGTGTCTCTACTGTGATTTTCTCTCTTTTCCGGCGGAGACTTCCATGATGCGCACGTACTTCGACGCGCTGCTGCGGGAGATCCGCGCAGTTGCGCCGGATCTGCAGCACGATACGGTGGACACTGTTTTTCTGGGCGGCGGTACGCCGTCTCTCCCGGCGGCGGAATTCATTCCGCCGCTGCTTTCCTGTATCAGGACAGAACTGCACATCGATCCGGGAGCGGAGATCTCGATGGAGTGCAACCCGGGCACGGTCACGGAGGAGAAACTGTCACTTTATCACGATGCAGGGATAAATCGCCTGAGCATCGGCCTGCAGTCCGCAGAGGATGCGGAACTGGCGGTGCTGGGCAGGATTCACTCCCTGGAGGATTTCCTGCGGACCTACGCGCAGGCGAGAACGGCGGGCTTTGACAATATCAACATTGATCTGATGCGTGGGATCCCAGGACAGACGCGGGCATCGTTCCGGCGCAGTCTGGAGCAGGTTTGCCACCTTCGGCCGGAGCATCTGTCCGTCTACAGTCTGATCATCGAGGATGGGACACCCTTCGGTGACCGGTATGGCACAGCACAGGGGCGGAGGGCGCCGGAACAGGGGGCGGCGAAGCAAGGGACGCTGCCGCCTCTCCCTTCCGAGGAGGAGGAACTGGCCATGAGTGCGGATACGGAAGAGGTGCTTGCGGCAGCAGGCTATGGGCGCTATGAGATCTCGAACTATGCCCGCCCCGGATACGCTTGTCAGCACAATCTCCGCTACTGGAGACGGGCGGACTATATCGGCTTCGGACTGGGTGCGGCATCTCTGCTGGGGAACGGTACACAGCGTTTTCATAATACGAATGTGTTGCCGCGATACCTTGCGGAAGCATCCGACCCTTCGCACATCCGTGAGGATAACGAGACACTGTCTGTCCGTGCCCGCATGGAGGAGACCATGTTTCTCGGGCTGCGAATGACCCGTGGCGTCTCCAGGACAGCATTCCGGGCGCAGTTCGGCGTGGACCTGCGGGAGGTCTATGACGCCGTCATACGTCAAAACGAGCGTGACGGTCTTCTGACCATCACGCCCGAATATCTCTGTCTGACGCCCCGGGGGCTGGATATCAGTAATTATGTCATGGCGCAGTTTCTGTTCGATACGGAACAGGCTACCGCATGATTTTCAGCTGCATGATATCAGGATCCTGTGCGTACTGCAGGGCTTTCTCCTTGGTGATCCGTCCCGCCTGATACAGCTGCAGAATCGCCTCGTCCATCGTGATCATGCCCTGTTTCCGCCCGGTCTGCATATCCGAGATCAGCTGGTGTGTTTTGCCCTCACGTACTTTGTTACGCACAGCAGAGTTAACGTGCATCACCTCAAAGGCTGCCACCCGGGAGTTGCCATCGGCGGTGGGGATCAGCTGCTGGGAGATGATGGCCTCCAGGACTCCCGCCAGTTGGATGCGGATCTGCTGCTGCTGGTGCGGCGGGAAAACATCGATGATGCGGTCCACGGTGCTCGCCGCACCGATGGTGTGCAGCGTCGACAGCACTAGGTGCCCGGTCTCTGCCGCCGTGATGGCCGTACTGATGGTCTCCAGGTCACGCATTTCGCCCACCAGGATGACATCCGGATCCTCCCGCAGCGCTGCCCGCAGGGCGTTGGCATAGTTGTTACTGTCCAGACCGATTTCGCGCTGGTTGACGATGGAGAGATTGTGGTGGTACAGGAATTCGATGGGATCCTCCAGCGTGATGATGTGGGATTCCCGGTTGTTGTTGATCATGTCAATGATGGCCGCCAGCGTGGTGGATTTACCGGAACCGGTGGGCCCGGTGACGAGGATCAGTCCCCGTTGCCGCTGGTAGAGCCGGATGACGGATTCGGGGATCCCGAGTACTTGGACATCCGGGATCTCCGTTGCCACCAGACGTATCGCCATGGCAACGGAACCTCTCTGCTTGAACAGATTCAGACGGAAACGCCCGATGCCCTGGATGGAGAAAGACATATCATACTGCCCCTGCTCCTCCAGACGTGCGCGCTGCTTTTCGCTCATGATCTCGTCCGCGATCTCCAGCGTATCAGGAGGCAGCATTTTCCCATAAGAGGTCATCTCCAGGAGCTTGCCGTTGACACGCATCTTCGGTGGTATGCCGACGGTGATATGGACATCAGATGCACCGGCCTCCTTGGCTTCCTGCAGAATCTGTTCAATTCTAGACATAGCGGATCCCTTCCTGACAAAAATCATTATATGAAGTAATCTTAACACGAAACCTTCTTGCAATCCACATCAGAATTCCATACAATAGATGTGGATTCAATCAATCCGTGATTCGTTTGTTTTTTCCAAATTGCAAAACAGGTGTGCGGGGTACTCTTTTCAAAATAAGGAGTGCTATGTTCAGTACTGTTATGTCCGGCGCGGTGCACGGCATCACGCCATATCTGATGCAGGTCGAGGTGGATACCGCCGATGGCCTGCCCCATTTCACCATGGTCGGTTTTATGAGCGGAGAGGTCAGGGAGGCCTCGGAGCGTGTTCAGGTTGCACTGAAAAATGCCGGATTCAAGCTGCCCCCGCTGTCCATCACGGTGAACCTCTCTCCGGCAGTGATTCAGAAACGACGCATTGCTGTCGATCTGCCGGTGGCCATCGGTATCCTGCTCTCTCTTGGTATAGTGTCAGAGAATGCGCTGCGGAAGACAATGGTCATCGGAGAACTGGGATTGAACGGAGAAGTCAAGGCCGTCCGGGGAATCCTGCCCATGGTGGCACATGCGGCGCAGCATGGATACCATACCTGTCTCCTGCCGGCGGCCAATGCGGAGGAGGGCGCCGTCATCCGTGGGGTGAAGATCGTAGGCGTCCGCTCTCTGCAGGAGGCTGTACTCTGGCTGCAGTCGCCGGAAGAGGAACGGGATCGTCTCATCCCGCCGACACAGGTGGATGTGGACGCGCTGTTCCGCTCCACGGTGGTGGATCAACAGGAGGATTTTGCAGAGATTAACGGACAGTCCGCGGTCAAACGGGCGGTGGAGGTGGCGGCAGCCGGCTTCCATCATATCCTGCTGGTGGGCCCGCCGGGCTCCGGCAAATCTATGATCGCCAAGAGGATCCCGGGGATCCTGCCACCATTGTCGGAGGAGGAGGCCCTGGAGGTTTCCACGATCTATTCCGTGGCCGGGATGCTGCCCAAGGGACAGGCACTCATAACCGCCAGGCCTTTCATGAGCCCACACCATTCCATTACAGAGCCTGCGCTGGCGGGAGGTGGCAATACCCCGCGGCCGGGTGTGATCTCGCTGGCACACCGCGGCGTGCTGTTTCTGGATGAGATGGCGGAGTTTGACAGACGGACGCTGGATCTCCTGCGGCAGCCGCTGGAGGATCATGTGGTACATATCGCCAGGAGCGGCGGTTCCTTCAGCTATCCGGCGGACTGTCTGCTGGTCGGGGCGATGAACCCCTGCAAATGCGGTTATTATCCGGATCTGAATCGCTGCCGCTGTACGGAGACAGAGATCAGCCGCTATCTGGCCCACATCTCCGGCCCGATCCTGGACCGCATCGACATCTGTGTGGAAGCACCCCATATTGATGTGGAGGATCTGACGCATACCGGAGCGAACGAGACCAGCGCAGTGATCCGGGAGCGTGTGCTGCGGGCGGTGGAGATCCAGAGGAAGCGGTTTGCGGGCAGCGGGATCCGCTTCAATGCGCAGATGAATCCGGCGCAGATCCGGACATACTGCGCCCTTGGGATGAAGGAGGAGCGGCTGATGGCCCAGATCTTTCATTCCATGGGACTCTCCGCCAGGGCATACCATAAGATCCTGCGGGTAGCCAGAACCATTGCCGATCTGGATGGCGCACGGGACATCCGTGTGGGACATCTGACGGAGGCAGCCTGCTATCGCATGACGGATACCAAATACTGGGATAAGACCCGTGATTAAGAGGGAGGGACAATGATTCAGACCAAAAAGACAGATACAGACATACAGCTGACGGAGGAGGAGCGTTGCTACCGATATGCGTTGCACCGTACGGGAGGGATCGGTGGTGTCGCCATCAGGCGTCTGCTGGAGGCCGCCGGGGATGCGTATGCGGCATGGCTGCTTCCGGAACAGGAGTTGGCCGGTGTCCTGAACAGGGCACAGACAGACGCCATATTGTACGCCCGGAGCCACAGACAGCCGGAGGCAGATTATGCGCGCCTGGAAGCACAGGGGATCCGTTTCCTGACCATCGATGAGGCGGGGTATCCGGAGAAGCTGCGGCAGATTCCGGACCCGCCCTATGCCATTTATATCCGGGGGACGCTGCCTGATCCTGCTACACCCGCAGTTGCCATCATCGGCGCGAGGCTCTGCTCGGAATACGGCCGGCTGGTGGCCAGACAGTTCGGCCGTGGTCTGGCGGAATCCGGTGTACAGGTGATTTCGGGGATGGCCCGCGGGATCGACGGTGTTGGCCAGTGGGCGGCTCTGCAGGCAGGAGGACGCTCCTTTGGTGTACTGGGCTGCGGGGTGGATATCTGCTATCCGGAGGAGAATGAGGAACTGTACCGACTGCTGTGCCGGGAGGGCGGTGTGCTTTCTGAGGTACCACCCGGAACACGTCCGGAGGCGAGGTTGTTTCCGCCGAGGAACCGGATCATCAGTGCGCTCTCGGATGCGGTACTCGTGGTGGAGGCAAGAGCGCGGAGCGGGACGTTGATCACGGTGGACATGGCACTGGAGCAGGGACGGGAGGTATTCGCTGTCCCGGGCCGGATCTGTGACCGGCTCAGCGACGGCTGTGCGGCACTGATCCGACAGGGGGCGCAGATCGCTCTGTCTCCACAGGATGTCGTGGATCATCTGCGCAGGGAGCGTCTTCGTACGATGCCGTCTTTGCGGGAGGCAGAAGAGGGGGAAGACGTGCCTGCCAGCCGGTTCAGTGGCCTTGTGACAGGGCTGCAGGAGGAGCTGCTGGGGCTTCTGGACCTGACGCCGGTGACCGTGGATGATCTGGAGGACCGGCTGAGCAGAGAGGGGCGGCGGGTTCCGGTACCGGAGCTTCTGAACGCGCTGGTTGAGCTGTGCCTGATGGGTGCGGCATCGCAGCAGGGTGGTCGTTTTGCCCTTCAGAACGGTTGACATAAAATGTTGGGAAGATTAAACTATACACGTAATATCGTAAGGGTGTGTATCATCAGATGGGTGGTATGCACGTACAGAACAAGGGAGGAAAACATATGAGAAAGAAACTGGTATCAGCGCTGATGAGCGCAGCGATGGTGGCAACGATGCTCACCGGATGTGATTCAGGAAATGCAGAGCAGGCTGCGCAGCAGATCGAAGAGGCGGCGCAGCAGGTTGAGCAGGCCGCGAAAGAGGTCGAGAAGGAAGCTCAGGAAACGGGCAGCACGGCAGAGTCAACTGCGACAGCAGAGGATTATGGCTCAGGCGAAATCAAGATCTGGGTGGCCGACGCGGTGACCGATTTCACTAAGGCCCAGGCGGAGAAGTTTATTGAGGATAATCCGTTATACTCCGGCTATACGATCAACGTGGAGGCCGTCGGTGAGGGCGATGCTGCACAGAATGTCATCACAGACGTGACCGCCAGTGCTGATATCTACGGATTTGCCCAGGATCAGCTGGCCCGTCTTGTGACGGCAGGCGCACTGGAAGAGGTGGCGCCCGACAATGTGGGGACGGTGACGGCTGAGAATGCTGCCGGCGTTGTTTCCGCTGCCAAGGTGGGCGATACGCTGTATGCCTACCCGATGACCGCTGACAATGGCTATTTCCTGTACTATGACAAGAGTGTGATCTCCGATCCTTCCACGCTGGAGGGGATTATCGAGCAGTGCGAGGCGGCCGGCAAGAATTTCTACATGGATCTCACCGGCTGGTATCAGGTGGCTTTCTTCTTTGGCACGGGCTGCCAGCTGACCTATGATACCGACAGCGATGGCAACTTCACAAAGTGCAACATCGATTATGACTCCGATAAGGGTCTGGTGGCACTGAAGGAGATGGTGGAGCTCGCTTCCTCCAAGGCATACCAGCCCGGCTCCGGCGCCTCCGATGCCGTGAACTACGCGGCGATCGTCGATGGCACATGGGATGCAGCCACCGTGAAGGAGTATCTGGGTGACAACTACGCCTGCGCGAAGTTGCCGACCTTCACAGGCTCTGACGGCAAGACCTATCAGATGAGCGGCTTCAATGGCTGCAAGCTCCTGGGTGTGAAGCCGCAGGAGGACGAGGGCAAGCTTGCGGTGTGCGATGCGCTGGCAGAATACCTGACAAGCGAAGAAGTGCAGCTGGCCCGCTATGAGGCAGTGGGCTGGGGCCCGTCCAACATCGCTGCCCAGGGCAGTGACAAGGTGAAGGCGGATGAGGCGCTGTCCGCACTGGCAGAGCAGTTCGCTTTCACGATCCCGCAGGGTCAGTATCCGGGTGACTACTGGACAACGGCAGAGTCTCTGGCTGGTTCTGTACAGAACGAGTTCCAGGGAGCGGATGACGCAACGCTGCAGAAGGCGCTGACTGACTTCCAGGCAGTTTGCTCGGCTGCAAAATAAGTCGTTTTACGGCGCGGCGGTGTCAAAGCTGCCGCGCTGTTTATATGCACAGAGCCGCCCAATGGAAGATTGCACAGGGCGTTGCAGATGCTGTTTCCATAATATCCACAAAAGGAGGGTGTCAGAATGGCGGAGAAAGGTGGCAGGAAAAACCCGGTAGCCGCGTTTTTCGGTGCGCTGGGCAGAGATCTGGCCGAGATCGGCAGAACCTTTAAGGAGGGCGACTGGCGGACAAAGTGTTCCTTCCTGGTGATGGGTTTCGGGCCGCTTGCCCGGGGCAAGTGGCTGAAGGGATTGGCCTTCCTGTTCTCCGAGATCGCGCTGATCTGGTTTATTGTTTCAAACAGTCAGAACTATCTGTATAAATTCGGCAGCCTGGGGCTTGTGGAAACGGCCAAGGTGGGACGCAAGACGGTATACGGCGACAACTCCTTCCTGATCCTGCTCTTCAGCCTGCTGACGATTTTCGCGATTCTTTTCCTGATCCTCCTGTGGCGTCTGAATCTCCGGGAGAACCGGAAGGAGGAACAGTTACTCAGGGCAGGGAAGAAGCTGGAATCTAATGCCCGTGATTTTGCTTCTCTCTTTGACAGCAATTTTGACAAGACGTTGTTGGCGCTTCCGGTGCTGGGGGTCTTTGTCTTCACTGTTCTGCCCATTGTTTTCATGATCTGCGTGGCCTTCACGAATTATGACAAGAACCACCAGGCACCCTCCAAGCTGTTCACCTGGGTGGGCATGGAGAATTTCGGTAATCTGTTCTCCTTCAGCTCAGATGGCTTCGGGTCCACCTTCATCACGGTGTTATTGTGGACGCTGGTCTGGGCTTTTCTGGCAACCTTCATCGATTATTTCCTCGGCATTGCTGTCGCCATTCTGATCAACAAGAAGGGCATCCGGTTTAAGAAGCTATGGCGTACGATACTCGTCATGACCATCGCTGTGCCCCAGTTCGTTTCCCTGTTGTATGTGGCGAAGCTGTTTGATTCTGATGGACTATTCAACGGCTGGCTGATACGGGCCGGGATCATCGAGAGTGCGATTCCGTTCTGGACCGATCCGATGCTGGCGAGGATCCTGATCATCGTTATCAATATCTGGGTGGGCATTCCGTACCTGATGCTGATTGCCACCGGACTGCTGATGAATATTCCGGAGGACCTGTATGAGAGCGCCCGGATAGACGGGGCGAGCCCCTGGCAGATGTTTGTTTCCATCACCATGCCTTACATGTTCTTTGTGACTGGGCCGTTCCTGCTGACACAGTTCACCGGCAACCTCAACAACTTCAACGTGATCTTCCTGCTGAACCAGGGCAATCCCAAGTCCATGGGCATGGTGGGCGGTGCAGGTTCCACAGACCTGCTGGTAACCTGGCTCTACAAGATGACCATCAACGACACCAACTACAAGATGGCAGCTGTCATCGGTATCATGGTGTTTATCGTTACGGCTGGCATCTCCCTGGTGGTCTACCAGATGCTGCCATCGGTTAAGGATGAGGAGGGCTTCCAGTGATGTCAAACGAGAATACCGGTTCCATGAGTAAGAAGCGTCTTATCAGCAACATTGTGAGCTATATCATCCTGATCCTGATCAGCATCATTTGGCTGTTCCCGTTTGTCGGGCTGGTGCTGAACAGCTTCCGGTCGTATCAGACGGAGTACGGCGGAATGGTGGACTATATGATCCCGAAGCAGTTCTCACTGGACAATTACCGGTTTCTGTTCTCCGGGGATACCAACTATCTGCGCTGGTACGGCAACACCATCGTCATCGCGATATTTGTTTCTGCACTGCAGACGATCATCGTACTCTGCGTCAGCTACGCGCTGTCCAGGATGCGGTTTGCCGGCCGGACGCTGCTGATGCGTTTCTGGCTGATCCTGGGGATGTTCCCGGGCTTCCTGACCATGATCTGTCTGTATTTCCTGCTGAAATCCATGGGCCTGACACAGGCCGGCGCCATTCCGGGTCTGATCCTGGTATCCGTGGCGAGTTCGGGTATGGGCTACTATGTCTGCAAAGGTTATTTTGATACGATTCCGAAGGCATTGGATGAGGCGGCACGGATCGACGGGGCATCCAGAGCCAGAGTCTTCTTTACGATGACGATACCCATGAGTAAGCCCATTATTATCTATACCGCGCTGGTTGCCTTCATGGCACCGTGGTGCGATTATGTGTTTGCGAGTTATATTGCATTCGGACATGATATGAGCTACAATGTGGCTGTCGCCATGCAACGCTGGGTGTGGACCGGCGATTACCAGGGTTATTTCACGAGATTCTGTGCGGGTGGTGTGCTTGTATCGATCCCGATCACGATTCTGTTCATGCTTTTGCAGGGCTATTATGTTGAGGGTGTCACTGGCGGCGCTGTGAAGGGCTGATGCTGATACCTCACCCGGGATTGAAATTGATGCAGTCGAATCAGGAACTGACTTTAACGATCTCATCCTACCTGACGGATCGATCCGGCGGACGGTTTGCGCGGGTACAGTTTGAGCGGCAGGGCAAGGAGGGGATCGAGCGCGCGGAGGGGATCCTGCCAGAGGGCAGGATCGTCCGGCAGGAGGGATATACCGCCGAGGAGGTCGCACATCTGGAGGCGTACCTGCGGGAGAATATGACGGAGCTGCTGGCACAGGCCAAGGCGCTGTCGGATCCACTGAAATGGTTATCATAGTATATGCTATATAATTTCTACTTTGATATCTGTGCCATCATCATTCTGCTGGCTATTATCGGTATCACCCTGTTTCGGGCGTGGGTTCCCACACATCGGAACAGGATGTTTATGTTTCTGTTGCTCGCTGTACTGGGGGCGACGCTGGCGGAGCGGTTGGATGTGCTGCTCCAGATCTCCGGCCGGCACACGGAGAGCTGGTATCAGCCGGTGGAGATGGCGATCTGCTCGGTTTTCTTCGTATGCCATCTGTTGTCTGCGCTGGCGTATCTCACCTATATTCTGGCGCTGCTGAATATCCATGTGTCTTTTGGCAGTCATTTCGCAATTGTTTATGTACCGTGGCTGATCGGAACCGGTATGGTGCTGGTCAACCTGTTTTCACCGATTCTGTTCTACTATGACGCACAGGGATACTACAATCGCGGCCCATTCCTGGTGGCGTATTATGTGCTCGCCGCCCATTATCTTTTCGTCGGCCTGTTGATGGTTTACCGGAACAGGCGTATCATCCGGCGTCAGACCACGATCATCATGACATCGTATGTTGTCTTCATTCTGGTTGGCCAGCTGATCCAGTTTATCTGGCCCTCGATGCTGGTGGAGGAATTCGTTTATGCTCTGGCGCTGGCATTGACCTATATCACGATCCAGAGCCCGTCAGAGATGATTGACCCGGAGCTGCTGATTCTCAATCGCAAGGCATATCTGTCCGGGATATCCATGGATGTGAGCAGGAATGCGCCGGATACTTCGATTTTCCTCTGCGTGGATCATATCGAATCCATCGGTGAGCAGATCGGGCGGGTTCAGGTAGTGGCGCTGCTGCGGATGATTGTTGCATACCTGAAGCGCTTTTCCAGGTTTGGGTATCTCTATCGCTATGGGACAGAAGTATTTGTCCTAACGCTGCAGGACATGGATGAGGCATCCCAGAACCGGATCATGCAGCAGATTACAGCCCGGTTCAGGGACCCCTGGGTATTCCGGGATATGCAGGTACGGGTGGACTGTTGCGCCTTTGCCCTGCGCAGGCCGGAGCATTTTCATGAGATCGGCGACCTGATCCAGACCGTCAGCATACTGTCGGAGCCGAGATGGCATGCGGGACGGCAGATCCTGGATGTATCGGAGGTTGATCTGGATCATGCCAGGAGAGACCGGCGGGTGATCAAGCTCCTGCGGGATTCCATCGATGATGGTACGGCAGAGGTGCGGTACCAGCCGGTGAAAACCAGCGGCGAATACCGGATCGTGGGGTATGATGCCTGTCTGATGATTCTGGATCCGAGCATTGGTACCTTTATTCCGGTGAGCCGGCATATTACGGACAGAGAGAGCAGCGGAGCATTGGCGGATGCGGATGAGTATGCGTTGCGGCGGGTTTGCAGGTTCCTGCGTATCTGCCGGGAATCCGGTGAACCATGTCCGGTGATTGAGGTGCGTCTGTCCTGGTCTGAGGTGGCCCGTCCGGACTTCAAGGAGCAGATGCAGGATATCTTGCGCATCGAGGGGATTTCCTTCTCCATGCTGTGCTTCAAATTAAGGGAGACGACGCTGTCGAACCTGAGCCATCGCCAGGAGGATGTGATCAACTGGCTGGTGGCACGCGGCGCATCTGTGGCGATCGAGGGATTCGGCATGGGTTATGCGGATATCGCCCGTCTGCGCAGGATCCATGTCAGTAATATCATTCTGGATCATTCGCTGCTGGAGGCAGCCGATGCCACAGAGTTCCGTACACTGGTACGGAGCATCATTGATATGCTGCATGATATCCGGATCAAGGTGACCATTGATGAGATCCGCAACCGCAGAGAGGCGGAGCTGGCCAGGGATCTGGGCTGCGACTACCTGAAGGGAGATTTCCTGGGTGAGCCGAAAGCGGAGCAGGCGAGACTGCCGCTGACAGGAAAGGAGGGGGCGAAGTGAGTGACATAGCCTTCAATCCGTCATATTTCAACCTGTGGTTCTCACTCTGCGGACTGATCCTGAATGTGGTTGTGATGATCGTGTACTCCTTCGAGAGTACGCTGCCTACCAAACAGGGCAGATGCTTCCTGCTGCTGACAGGCGCGATCACACTGGTGGAGCTGCTGACGCTCTGGCACTGCATCTGGCTGGACAGCGCCGGGTTGCAGCAGATGGTTCCTGTGGCGATAGAGAGATACCTGACGACAGCGGAGAAGCTGGTCATGCTGGGCACACCACTGCTCGCCATCCGCTATATCATGGAGATCTATCATCTGCGGCTGACAAAGGCCCAGACCATGCTGATGCTTGCGCTGCCGCAGGCAATATCCTGGCTGACGGTGCTCTCTGGGTTGTTTTCCTCCTTCTTTTTCCATTACAATGAGCGGGGGGAGATGCTATACAACTACCCGCAGGGAGTGCTGGCCTACGCGAATGCGGTGGTATTTCTGTGTTTTGCTGCCTATAAGAACTTTCATTACGGATATACGCTCTCCATTGAGAGGCGCGTGATCCTCTGGCTCTATCTGGCGATGGCGATTCTGGGCGCGGCCATGCGTATCATGACTGGATCGGTGTCGGTTTATGAGTTCTTTCTGAGTATCTCGACGCTGCTGTACGTCTATACCCTCCAGAATCCCCGGGAGTATATGAACCTGGAGGCAGGCTGTTACAACCGTCGGGGATTCGATTACATCATTCAGACGAGACTCGCCCAGGGCCGTACTTTTGCCGTGAGCAGCATCTATATCGATGACCTTGCGATCCTGGAGAGTACCATGGAGGAGCAGAAGGCATCGGAGATCCTGCACGGGATCACAGATTTTCTGCGGCAGGGATGCGGGGAGAGCGCAGAGATCTTCCGCCTGCAGAGTGGCGTATTTGCGATTCTGACGCCCACCGCTGAGGAGGGAAAGTCGGTCCGTGCGATGGAATATGTCTGTGAACGCTTCAAGGAGCCATGGCACGGTGCACACACCGGTCAGGTGCGGCTGTCTGCCCATGCCTGTGTGATGCTGTGCCCGAAGGAGGCATCAGACCTGCAGCAAATCGTGGAGATTCTGGATCAGGCGGAAGTGGAGGCCACCCGTCAGAGCAAGCTGGTGATACGGACGCAGGAGCTTGACATGGAGAACCGCATGAAGAGACGGCGGATAGCGAATGCGGTGAAGCGGGCGATTGAGGAGCATCACTTCGAGGTATATTATCAGCCGATCTTCGATCCGGGGACCAAGCGCTTCACCTCGGCGGAAGCTCTGTTAAGGCTCAGGGATCCGGATATGGGCTTCATCTCCCCGGCGGAGTTCATCCCCGTGGCTGAGCGCAACGGGATGATCGTTCAGATCGATAAATACGTACTGGAGGAGGTCTGCCGTCTGTTTGCGGAGACAGATATCCGTGCGCTGGGGATCCGGTATATAGAGGTGAACCTCTCTGTTGTAGACTGCATTCAGTCGGATCTGGCAGACCGGGTAATGGATACCATGCGCCGGTACCGCGTGGCCCCGGAGGAGATCAATCTGGAGGTGACCGAAACCGCGGAAGAGGGTGTCTCCTACACGATGCTGGAGAATATCAAGAAACTGGCACGGGAGGGCGTGGCGTTCTCGTTGGATGATTTCGGTACGGGCTACTCCAACCTGATGCGGATGACACAGATGCCCCTCAAGCTGATCAAGCTGGATAAATCGGTGGTGCAGCCGGCGTTTGAGAATGACTATTCCTACCGGATCCTCCTGGGCATGATCCGGCTCATCCGGACGCTGCACAAGGAGATCGTGGCGGAGGGCGTGGAGACAGAGGAGCAGTCCCTGCGTCTCATCCGTCTCAACTGTGACCATATCCAGGGCTTCTACTATGCGAGACCTCTGGGCAGGGATAATTTCCTGCGGTTCTTAAGGGATAAAAACTGAGAATAAGGGAGAATGACAAATGGCTGATTTGGTAAAAAAACCGGTCACCGGCATGCGGGATATCCTGCCTTCGGAGATGACCATCCGTAACTATTGTATGAATGTGATCCGCGGGACCTATGAGTCCTACGGGTTTGTCAACATTGAGACGCCGGTGGTTGAGTCCCTGGCCAACCTGACCAGCAAGCAGGGCGGTGACAACGAGAAGCTGATGTTCCGGATCCTGAAGCGGGGAGAGAAGCTGCGGATTGATGAGGCGAAAAACGAGGATGATCTGTCCGATGCCGGTCTGCGCTATGATCTGACCGTGCCCCTGTCGCGCTACTATGCGGCGCATCAGGCGGAGCTGATGAATCCGTTCAAGGCGATCCAGATCGGCAGCTCCTTCCGTGCGGAGCGGCCGCAGAAAGGACGTTTCCGGCAGTTCACCCAGTGTGACATCGACATCTTCGGAGAGCCCTCCAACCTGGCGGAGATTGAGCTGATCCTGGCAACCTCCCAGGCACTGACGAACCTGGGCTTCTCCGGCTTTCAGGTACGGGTGAACGACAGGCGGCTGTTGCGGGCCATGGCGGATTACAGTGGTTTCCCTGCCGATTCTTTTGACCAGGTCTGCATCAGCCTCGATAAGCTGGATAAGATCGGCCGGGACGGGGTGGAAGGCGAACTGTCAGGTCAGGGGCTCCCAGCAGCATCGATCGACAGATATCTCGGTCTGTTTGATGTGATGGAGATGACGGAGGGATACGGAGATAAACCGGCGGCACAGGTGCTGGAACAGTTTGCAGCCCGCCTGGGGGATGCGTTGCCGCATCTGGTGCTGGAGAATCTGACGGAGATCCTCACCACCGTGGAGGAGGCCAAGGGAGATGCCGGTTTCCAGCTGGTATTTGATCCCACGCTGGTGCGCGGAATGGGCTATTACACCGGGACGATTTATGAGATCGCCATGCCCCAGTTCGGTGGGGCATGCGGCGGCGGCGGACGGTATGACGGGATGGTGGGCCGGTTCACCGGAACGGATGTCCCTGCCTGCGGATTCTCCATCGGCTTTGAACGGATCATCATGCTGCTGATGGAGCAGGGCTTTACGATCCCGGATGCGCCTGCTCGTACGGCTTTTCTGATTGAGAAGGGCGTGGCGGGAACCCGCCTGTCAGAGATCCTGAAGGAAGCGGACGCGCTGCGCCGGGAGGGCAGACAGGTTCTGACGATCCGCCGGATGAAGAACACGAAGTTCCAGAAGCAGCAGCTGGCGGAACGGGGTTTTGAGGATATACGTGAGTTTTTCCGCGATGCGGAGCATGATGCATGAGAGGAGGGCATGATTCAGATGATCAGAAAAGGATTTAAAATGAAGCTGTATCCCGGCCAGGAGGCCGAGTACGAGAAAAGGCATAACGAGCTCTGGCCGGAGATGCAGGACATGATTCATGAGTATGGCGGACGGAATTACAGCATCTTCCTGGATCCGGAGACGCTGACGCTCTACGGCTATATTGAGATTGAGGATGAGGCCCGGTGGGCGGCCGGTGCGGATACGGCCATCAACCGCAAGTGGTGGGATTTCATGGCGGATATCATGGAGACGAATCCGGACAACAGTCCGGTGGCCGTGGATCTCCATCCGGTCTTCCATCTGGATTAAGAAACAGGAGGCGCGTTCGTGCAGGCACCTGCCAGACAGAAAAAATATGAGATCGATATGACACAGGGGGCGCTGCTGCCCAAGATCCTGCTGTTCTCGATCCCGCTGATGATATCGAGTATGCTGCAGCTGCTGTTCAATGCGGCAGATATCGTTGTGGTGGGACAGTTCTCCGGGGATAAGGTGGCGGGGGCACATTATGTTGCCGCGATCGGCTCAACGGGTTCCTGTATCAATCTGCTGCTGAGCGTCCTGATGGGACTCTCGGTTGGTGTGAATGTGCTGGTGGCGCGGTATTTCGCCGGCCGGCAGGAACGCGAGGTACAGGAGACGGTGCGTACCACCATCGCTGTGGCGATCCTGGGCGGCATCCTGGTGGGCGCGGTCGGTGCGCTGCTGTCCAAACCGATTCTGACCCTGATGGGCTCTCCGGCGGAGGTGATAGAATTATCGGCGCTGTATATGCGGATCTATTTCGCGGGGCTGCCGGTGACCATGCTCTACAACTTTGGCAGTGCCGTACTGCGCGCAACGGGGGATACGAGGCGGCCGCTCTATTTTCTGTGTGCGGCAGGTGTTCTGAATGTGCTTCTGAACCTGTTTTTTGTCATTGGTCTGCACCTGCATGTGGTCGGGGTGGCATTGGCGACGGTGTTGTCCCAGTTTGTTTCCGCGGGACTGGTTCTGCGGAGTCTCGTGCGGACCCAGGAGATCTACCGGCTGGAGCTGCGTAAGATGCGGATCTACAGGGACAAGTTCCTGCGCATCCTCAATGTGGGACTGCCGGCGGGCCTCCAGGGAGCGGTGTTCTCCCTGTCGAATGTGCTGATCCAGTCCTCCATTAATGAATTCGGCTCCATCGCCATGGCCGGGAGCGCTGCCGGGGCCAACCTGGAGGGTTTTGTTTATATGGCGATGAACAGTGTCTACCAGGCCAGTGTCTCCTTCACCAGCCAGAATTTCGGCGCCCGCCGGATGGATCGTATCGGCAGGGTATTGCGGACATGTCTGGCTGTGGTGGCTGTGATTGGTCTCGTATTGGGCAATACATTTTACCTGCTGGGACCGCGCCTTGTGGGAATCTATACTTCGGATGCGGAGGCCATCGCCTTTGGTGTGGAGCGTATGTCGATCATCTGTACGACATATCTGCTCTGCGGGATGATGGATGTGGCCTGTGGGAGTCTGCGCGGGATGGGCTACTCCACGGTTCCGATGATTGTGTCCATCGCCGGCGCATGTGGACTGCGTGTGGTATGGATTTTGACGATATTCCGTTACTACCACAGTCTGCGGATGCTGTATATTTCTTACCCTGTGAGCTGGGCGGTTACAGGGGTGGTACATCTGATCTGCTATCTGGTTATTGTCGCCCGCATACGGAAGGAGCAGTCATAGAACCTGTGGACTCGGATATTTGGATACAATGGATCATTCTGATCATTTTATTGTTGCTGTCCGCTTTCTTCAGTTCGGCGGAGACCGCGCTGGTATCGACGAACCGCGTGCGGATGCAGTCTCTGGCGGAGGAGGGTGATAAGCGCGCTGCGCGTGTACTGCGGATTCTTGATGATTATACCAAGATGCTCTCAGCGATCCTCATCGGAAACAACATCGTCAATCTGACGGCATCCGCCCTGACGACGCTGCTGGCAGAGCGCATCTGGGGTAATATGGCCGTCAGCATTGCCACCGGGGTATTGACGGTTGTGGTGCTGATCAATGGGGAGATCGTCCCCAAGACCATCGCTGCGGCGCGGGCAGAGCAGATGGCGCTGGCCTATGCCGGGTGTGTCCAGGCTCTTATGTGGCTGCTGACGCCGGTGATTGCCGTGGTCAACGGGGTAGCATCCGTTGTGGTCCGCCTCTTCGGGGCGGAACGCATCGACCGGCTGGCGATGACAGAACGGGAATTTCGGACCTATGTGGATGTGAGCCACGAGGATGGGGCCATTGAGGCGGGGGAGAAGGAGATCATCAACAATGCGCTGGATTTCAGTGATACGGTGGCCAAGGATGTGATGATCCCCCGGATTGATATGAGCTGTGTGGAGGCGGATGCCGAATATCATGAGGTGATGCGGATCTTCAGGCAGGATATGTACACCCGGATCCCGGTTTATGAGGACAACAGGGATAACATCATCGGTCTCGTCAATGTCAAGGACCTGCTGTTGGTACAGGATCGGGACAGCTTCCATGCCAGAGATGTGCTGCGTGGGGCATTGTATACCTATGAGTACAAGAAAACGGCCGATCTGATGCTGGAGATGCGGGAAAAGGCGCAGAATGTAGCTTTTGTCCTCTCAGAGTACGGCGCTACCGTGGGTATGATTACGCTGGAGGATCTGCTGGAGGAGATCGTCGGCGAGATCCGGGATGAGTACGACTCGGATGAGGAGGAACTGATCAAGGAGATCGGGGAGGGCCGATACCTGATTGAGGCCAATCAGAAGCTGGACGATATCAACGATGTCTGCGGTACGAATCTGCACTCGGAGGATTACGACTCCATCGGCGGCCTGATGATCGAGCAGCTGGACAGACTGCCCAGGGGCGGGGAGTCTGTGACGCTGGAGGATGGCACCGTTCTGACCGCGCGTGGGATCAAACGCAACCGCATCACTAAGGTGGCGCTGATTTGTCATGCAAAATGAGGAACCTGCTTCGGATTTGATAAAAAAGGCTTCCATTCAGCAAAAAGCTGTGCTATAATTCATCACTGTGTTTTTCAGTAGACGAGGAGGTAGGATATGAAGCATGTGACAACACTGGTAACGAGGAATCTGAAGGAATCCGCAAAGAAGGGCGGCTGCGGTGAGTGCCAGACCTCCTGCCAGTCTGCGTGCAAGACCAGCTGCACGGTTGGCAATCAGAGCTGCGAGCAGATCCGTAAGGCAGGCTGAGAAGGACTTAGGGAGGTTCGCAGGCAGCGTAACCGCTGCCTGCTTATGCTGTTATGGTTCACCAGTATATCAATAACGGCCTGCACATCGTCCTGGATGTCCACAGTGGTTCCATCCATCTGGTTGATGAAGTGGTTTACGACCTGATCCCGGCGGTGGAGAACGCGCTGCAGGATCTCTTCGGCTCGGCGGCGGGATCGCCTGAGCGGGAGGTATCTGCCGATGCCCTGCTGGCATCTGTCACCAGAGATACCGATCTGGGGGAGCGTTATCCTCATTCGGAGCTGACGGAGGGCATCGAGGAGATTTTGAGCCTGCGGGCGGCGGAGACGCTTTTTGCGGATGACGCCTATGCGGATGCCGTAGAGACCTTCGAACACAGGGAGACTGTAGTCAAAGCGCTATGTCTGAACATTGCCCATGACTGCAATCTGCGCTGTGCGTACTGTTTTGCCGATGAGGGCGCCTATCACGGGGATCGCCGCGGACTCATGAGTCTGGAGGTCGGCAAGGCGGCGCTGGATTTCCTGGTGGCACATTCCGGGAACAGGCGGAATCTGGAGGTGGATTTCTTCGGCGGGGAGCCTCTGCTCAACTGGCCGGTGGTCAAAGCGCTGGTGGAGTATGGACGCAGCATTGAGGCGGAACATCATAAGAATTTCCGGTTCACACTGACGACCAACGGTACCCTGTTGAATGAGGAGATCCTGCAGTTCGTCAACCGGGAGATGGGCAATATCGTGCTCTCCATTGACGGGCGGAAGGAGATCAATGACCGTATGAGGCCGCGGGCTGGCGGTCAGGGTACCTACGACGATATTGTGCCGAAATTCCTGGAGGTGGCGAAGAGCCGCCACGGTGTGCGCTATTTTGTCCGCGGTACTTTCACCCATGCCAATCTGGATTTCTCAGAGGATGTACGCCATCTGGCGGATCTCGGATTTACCCAGATCTCAGTGGAACCGGTGGTGGCTTCGCCGGATGACTGGTACGCGATCCGTGAGGAGGACGTACCGGAACTGTGTGCGGAGTACGACAGGCTTGCGCAGCTCTATCTGGAACGGAGACGTGAGGGCAGGCCCTTCCATTTCTTCCATTTCAATATTGATCTGGAGGGCGGTCCCTGTGTGGCCAAGCGTCTGTCCGGCTGTGGATCCGGCTGCGAGTATCTGGGCGTCACGCCCTGGGGTGAACTGTATCCCTGCCATCAGTTCGTCGGCAACAGGGATTTCCTGATGGGAAATGTTTTCGAAGGAATTACCCGTACGGACATCGCGGACCGTTTCCGCGCCAGCAACGTCTACACACGGCCGGAGTGTGCAGGGTGCTTTGCCCGGTATTACTGCAGCGGCGGCTGTGCAGCCAACGCCTGGAACTTCACGGGCAGTATTGACGGCAATTACGCCGTGGGATGCGCACTGGAACGCAAGCGTGTGGAATGTGCGATCATGATTAAGGCTGTAGAGGCCATGGAAAAAGGAGAAGAAGTGTCATGAAAAGGAGCAGAGCAATCATTTATCTGATCATCGTCGTGCTGCTGGCGGCGGGATTGGGGTACACCTCCGTCAAGGGGATCGGGGCATCGAAGAGTGGTGCACTTGAGACCATCCCGCTGGGACTGGATCTGGCCGGTGGTGTCAGTATCACCTATGAGGTAACCGGGGACGAGAACCCCGATGCCAGCGATATGGCCGATACGGTTTACAAGCTGCAGCAGCGTGCGGACCAGTACAGCACCGAAGCGCAGGTCTACCGTGAGGGAGCGAACCGCATCAACATCGAGATCCCCGGTGTGACAGATGCCAATGCGATCCTGGAGGAGCTGGGTCAGCCCGGTAATCTGTACTTCATCGCCCAGACCGATGCAAGCGGCGCGGAGAATTATACCTTCGCTTCCCTGGGAGAAGGCACCGGGATGGGTTACTGGACGCTGACGAAGTCCATTGAGGAACTGGAGGCGGAAGGCTCCATCGTCCTGCAGGGCTCGGATGTGGCGAACGCAGAGGCAGGCTATGAGAATTCCGGCACAGCCAAGAATCAGGAGCCTGTGGTTCAGCTGGAGTTCACACCTGAGGGCACACAGAAGTTTGCCGATGCCACGACCAAGGCTTATGCGGCAGGCGAGTCCATTGCAATCTACTATGACGGCCGTTTTATCAGCGTACCGACGGTGCAGGCAGCCATCACGGATGGCAGGGCCATCATCACCGGCGAGAGTTCCTATGAGGATGCCGCCAATCTGGCGTCCATGATCCGTATCGGTGGTCTGAAGCTCCAGCTGACAGAGCTGCGCTCCAATGTGGTGGGTGCCCAGCTTGGCTCTGATGCAATCCATACCAGCCTGATCGCTGCGGTGGTTGGTTTCTGTGTCATCATCCTGTTCATGCTGATTGTGTTCAAGATCCTTGGCCTCTCTGCCAGTATTGCGCTTTCCTTCTATGTGGGGTTGATGATTCTATTGCTCTCAGCCTTTGAGA
This sequence comes from Butyrivibrio sp., assembly GCA_017443695.1. Taxonomy (GTDB): domain Bacteria; phylum Bacillota; class Clostridia; order Lachnospirales; family Lachnospiraceae; genus Butyrivibrio. The sequence goes on along the minus strand of JAFSYF010000294.1, from coordinate 5,379 downwards.
TCACACTGACCCTGCCCGGTATCGCAGGTATTATTCTTTCCATCGGTATGGCGGTGGATGCCAACGTGCTGGTGTTCTCCCGTATCCGTGAGGAGATCTCCGCGGGACGCAGTGTACAGAGCGCGATGAAGGAGGGCTACGGTAAAGCGCTCTCCGCAATCCTTGACGGTAACATCACCACGCTGATTGCGGCGGCTATTCTGGGGCTGCGCGGTACCGGTACGGTGAAAGGCTTCGCCTCCACACTGGCACTTGGTATTGTGGTGTCCATGTTTACGGCGCTGTTTGTCACCCGTATGGTATCCCGCATCATCTACGGTCTGGGTGTACAGGATCCGAAGTGGTACAGCAAGGCCAAGGAGGTCAAGGTCATCGACTTCTTCGGCAAGAGGAAGGTCTGCTACATCGTCTCCTGTGGTGTCATCCTGGTGGGCATTGCCACCATGGCGATCAACGCAGGACGCGGCGCTGGCGCATTCAACTACAGTCTGGACTTCGTGGGTGGTACTTCCACGACAGTCACCTTTAACGAGAGCTGGACAACAGCCGATCTGGATGCACAGATCGTTCCTAAGATCAAGAACCTGACCGGTGTGGATTCTGTTCAGGTACAGACGGTTGCCGGAACCAACCAGGTGATCTTCAAGACCACGACGTTGACGGTACCGCAGCGTGAAGCCATCGATGAGATGCTGGAGAACGATTACAGCGTCGCGCCAGAGAACGTGGCAGCAGAGACCATCAGCTCCACCATCAGCGCAGAGATGCGGAAGGATGCGATCTGGGCGCTGATTATTGCACTGGTGCTGATGCTGATTTACATCTGGATCCGCTTCCGTGATATCCGCTTCGGTGCGGCGTCCATCCTGGCTCTGGCACATGATGCGATGGTTGTTATCACCTGCTATGCCCTGTCGAGGCTTCAGGTGGGCGGCACCTTCATCGCCTGCATTCTGACCATCGTGGGTTATTCCATCAACGATACCATTGTTACCTTCGACCGTATCCGGGAGAATCAGGTGGGCGTCAGCCGCAGGGAGGAACTGAAGAATATCGTCAATACAAGTGTATCCCAGACCCTGTCACGTTCGCTGTTCACCTCCATCACCACCTTCATCATGGTTCTGGTGCTGTACATCTTCGGTGTGGCGGATATCAAGGCCTTCGCACTGCCATTGATGGTCGGTGTGGTGAGCGGTACCTACAGTTCCATCTTCATCGCATCCCCGCTGTGGCTGGATCTGCGGACTGCTTTTGGCCGGGGCGCAAGGAAGGCTTGAATACGGAGTAATTGATATGAAAAGATGGGAGATCATGACAGACGGGATCTCCGCACAAGCAAAAGCAATTGCCAAGGAGCTGCGCCTGAATGAAATCACGGCGCAGCTCCTTTGTAATAGGGGTGTGGAGACCATAGAGGATGCCAGGGCATATGTGGGACTGGAGGGAGCGGAACGCACCAGCCTCCATGATCCGCGGGAGCTGCCTGATGCAGAGCGTGCGGTGGAGATCATCCTGGGATGGATCCGGGCGGGGGTCCGTATACGCGTCATCGGAGATTATGATGTGGACGGGGTGTGCGCTACCGCGATCCTTGTAAAGGGACTGCGTCTCTGCGGCGCCCACGTGGATGCCAGGCTGCCGGAACGTGCGCGGGATGGGTACGGTCTGAATGAGCGCCTGGTCCGGGAGGCGGCAGAAGATGGGATCCGGGCACTGATCACCTGTGACAACGGGATCGCGGCGGCACAGGAGATCGCATTGGCGCAGACCCTCGGACTGTCTGTGATCGTGACGGATCATCACGAGGTACCCTATACGGTGGAAGCGGACGGAACCCATACGGAGCAGTTGCCCGCGGCAGAGGCGGTGGTGGACCCGAGAAGAACAGATGAAGCGAATCGGTATCCCTTCCGGGCGATCTGTGGTGCCGTGGTCGCATACCGGCTGATCCAGCTGTTGCTGGAGAACTGCGGAGAGCAACCGGCTGTGGAAGCGGGCAGAAATGCCTTCCTGCGGGAAGCGACAGTCATGGCGGGACTGGCAACGGTCTGTGATGTTATGCCCCTTATCGATGAGAACAGAACCATCGTCAGATACGCACTGATGGGGGCTCCGCACACCAATAACGCCGGGCTCAGGGCATTGATCGATGTACAGGATATCCGGGACAGGAAGCTGTCTTCCCACGATTTCGGCTTTATTCTCGGCCCCTGTCTGAACGCTGCGGGAAGACTGACCAGTGCGGAACAGGGCCTGGCACTGCTGCTCTGTGAGGACGCAGGGGAGGCGGCCCGGATTGCAGGGGACCTCAGGGGCCTCAATGATAGCCGCAAGACGATGACGAAGCAGGGCACAGAGACGGCCATGGCGGAGATCGATGCGCTGACGGAGCGGGAGGGTGGACTTCCGTCGGTGCTGGTGGTCTATCTGCCGGACTGCAATGAGGCAGTGGCGGGGATTATCGCCGGACGTATCCGGGAGCACTACAGCCGGCCGTCCATCATCCTGACGAATACAGACAACGGGCTCATCAAGGGTTCCGGACGTTCCACACCGGCGTATCATATGTTTGAGGCACTAACCGCGTGTAAGGAGCTTTTTGTCAAATTCGGCGGTCATCCAATGGCGGCCGGACTGACCATGGAGGCTCAGTATGTGGATGAGCTGAGAAAGAGACTCAATGAGAACTGCAGCCTGACAGAGGAGGATTTTACAGAGTCCCTGCACCCGGATATGGCGTTGGATCCGGGGCGTCTGACGATCCCGATTCTCAGGGAGTTTGCCCTGTTGGAGCCTCTTGGGGAGGGCTGCCCGGAGCCCCTGTTCACTGCGGAGGGTATCAGCGTGCTGTCCGGACAGATCATCGGCAAGAATCAGAATGTGGGCAAGTACCGTATCCGGGATGCCGGGGGCGCCGTGCTGGAGCTCATGTGCTTCAGGGATCTGGAGGGTTTCCGGGCATTTCTGCAGGAGCAGGTCGGGATGGAGGCGGAGGCCGCCCTCTATGACGGGCAGCAGCGGGCAGATCACACCCGGGGGATCCCAATCCGGGTGGCATATACAGCGAGCATCAATGAATTCCGTGGGGAACAGCGTCTGCAGCTGGTGCTGGCGGACTGGAAGCCAGTAGAATAAACATCTTGACAGGGTTTTTGGTGGTGGTTATAGTAAAGTTAATCGTTTAATTCTACTGTTTTACCCGGGAGAAAACATATGGATATCAAAGAGAATCTGAAGCAGCTGACCAACCCTTACCTGCCGTCCTGGGAGTATATTCCGGATGGAGAGCCCTATGTGTTCGGGGATCGGGTTTATGTTTACGGCTCGCATGATCAGTTCCGCGGTGATGTCTACTGCATGCTGGATTATGTATGCTGGTCCGCACCGGTTTCGGATCTTGGAGACTGGCGCTATGAGGGCGTGATCTACAGAAAGGATCAGGACCCGCACAACACGGACTTGCAGGGCAATCTCTATGCGCCGGATGTCACCATCGGTCCGGACGGCCGGTATTATCTCTACTATGTCCTGAGCAACTGGGGCGTGGTGTCTGTGGCTGTCTGTGATGAGCCTGCAGGTGCCTATGAGTTCCTGGGTTATGTGCATTATTCGGATGGTACCCGCCTGGGAGAACGGGACGGAGATGAGCCTCAGTTTGATCCTGGCGTGCTGACGGAGGGGGATCGTACCTATCTCTATACCGGTTTCTGCGGGGTTGGTGACAAGTCCCGGCATGGCGCGATGGCGACGGTACTTGGGCCGGATATGCTGACCATCATAGAGGATCCGGTATTCATCATGCCGGGGGAAGCCTACAGTCATGGAACACCCTGTGAGGGACATGCCTTCTTTGAGGCCCCCTCGATCCGCAAGGTAGGCGATACCTACGTCTTCATCTATTCCTCCCAGCTGTTCCACGAGCTGGCCTATGCGACGAGCACCTCGCCCACAAAGGATTTTGTCTATCAGGGGGTACTGGTCAGCAATGGAGACTTGAACATCGACAGCTACAAGCCGGCGGATAAGCCCATGTGTTATTGCGCCAACAACCATGGCAGTATCGTCCAGATCGGGGAGGACTGGTATATCTTCTACCACAGGCACACCAACGGGACCAACTACAGCCGACAGGGCTGTCTGGAGAAGCTGACCCGCCGCGCGGACGGGCTCTTCGAGCAGGCTGAGATCACCTCCTGCGGCGGCAGGGAGACACCCCTGCGGGGGGAGGGCACCTACCCGACCTATCTGGCCTGTCATATGTTCTCTCCGCTGGATGTGACCTATGTGCCCTGGTCCGGCTGGATGGATGACCGGTTCCAGAAGATCACCCAGGATGGCCGCGACGGGGATGAGCTGTATGGCTACATCGCCAACATGCGTCCGGAGACCTCGGCAGGTTTTAAATATTTCGACTGTCACGATGTCGACCGCATCACCATCTGTACCAAGGGGTATGCGAAGGGAACGATGGAAGTACGCAATGCCTGGGATGGGCCGGTACTGGGAGAAGTGCCTGTTGATTTCGCCAACGTATGGTGCGATTCGACGGCGGAGATTGCGGTTCCGGACGGTGTTCAGGCGCTGTATTTCACCTTCCGGGGATCGGGATATCTCCAGTTTGCATCCTTTACACTGCACAGAAAGGGGCAATGACGGCATGGTAACGATCCGCGATATCGCCGAGGCATGCGGAGTATCCGTCGCAACGGTTTCCAACTATCTGAATGGCAAGGACAAGATGAGCGCGGCGACGCAGGAGCGGATCCGGGAGGCCGTTGAGCGGTACGGCTACCAGCCCAATGCGGTGGCCAAGGGACTTCGAAGCCGCAAAAGCGGTATTATCGGGATCATCGTGGAGGATATCTCCCAGTTCACATCCCCGGAGATCGTGGAGGGGGTGATGCGCTACATCGAGGATCAGAAGTACCAGGCAGTGGTCAAGAATCTGCGTCTGTATGCGCGATGGTCCGACACCTGGTTTAACAACGAGTCCATGATCCGTGAGGTGTTGGAACCGGCACTGACAGAGCTGCGGTCCATGATGGTGGACGGCATCATTTACATCGCGGTACACGGGCGGATGACCCGGATCCTGCCGGATGACCTGCAGGTGCCTGCCGTGATGATCTATGCAACAGAGGAAAATGCCTCTATCCCCTCGATCGTATTAGATGATGAGAATGCGGCGTATGAGGCCGTTTCCTATCTGATAGATCACGGACACCGCCGGATCGGGGTGATGGCAGGACGGGAGGATAACCTCCATACTGTGCTGCGTCTCAAGGGCGCCAGACGGGCGATGGAGGCGCATGACCTGGCGCTGGAGGACGAGCTGGTGATGTATGCGGACTGGTCCAGGGAGGACGCGGAGAAGAA
>JAFSYF010000293.1 GCA_017443695.1 Butyrivibrio sp. | reverse complement strand
TTTTCCCTGTGTTCAGCATCATCAACCCGGAATTGTTCTTCACCGTTCCGCAAAGGCAGATCGCCGCAGGAATGATGGATATGATGAGCCATACGATGGAGCGATACTTTACCAATACGACCCACACGGAATATGTGGATCGGCTCGCAGAAACAACCCTGAAAACGATCATGAAGTACGGAGAGATCCTGTTTCATGACCGGAATAACTACGACGCATGGTTCGAGTTTGCCCTGGCGGGCTGCTTCTCCCACAACGGGATCACCGGAATGGGTCGGGAGCAGGACTGGGCCAACCACCGTATTGAAGACGAAATGGCGGCTACCTATAACATCACCCATGGCGAAGGACTGTCGGTCATCACACCAGCGTGGATGGAATATGTCTACAAAAAGAACCTGCCGATGTTTGTACAGTTCGCAAGGAATGTCATGGATGTGGACGACTATGTAAGGGAGGATGAAATGATCGCCTGGGAGGGCATCCGCCGGTTCAGGACGTTTTTAGAACGCATGGGTCTACCGACAAAGATGCGTCAGATCGGGATCGACGACAGCCAGTTTGTGGCTATGGCCAACCGTGCCACCGGGTTCGATACCGGCAGTCCGAAGACTGTAGGCAATTTTGTGAAGCTTGACCGGGACGACATCGTCAACATTTACAGACTGGCAAACAGAGAATGAAAAGTGCAGAAAAACCTATGGATAAGCCCAAAGACGAATCTTTTCAGAAACTGATCGTTACAGAACATGACACCTTTACACAGTTCAGTCAGTATCTCGGCGAAGACAGGGTGTGGCGCACAGACGCTTATCTTGTCGTTGGGGAAAGGTCGGCACTCCTGTATGATACATTGGCCTTTCACTGTGGTTTATATCAGGCAGTGATGGATCGGATCGGCGAAATGCCGCTGACAGTGCTGATTTCCCACGGACACTATGACCACGCAGGTGAGGCGCTTAATGACTTTCTGCGGGCCGGCGTCCCGGCATACATGTCCCATGCGGACAAAACCGCACTCTACCGGATGTACGGGGCGGGATACTTTCTGGAGGATTTCCTTCCACTTCATGAGGGTACGACCTTTGATCTGGGGGGCAGAGTTCTGGAGACGATGACGGTGTCTGGACATTCCCCGGGCAGCACCGTCCTCATCGACCGTGCGGCCGATATCGTCTATACGGCGGATGCCATCGGCGCCTATGAGTTCCAGATGAGCAACGGTTATGAGGAGACCTCCCTGGAGCGTACCCTGCGGGAAACCAGAACACTTCTTGCTGCGTTGAAAACCATGAAAGCACCACAGATCTGGACAGGCCACAGCAATATGATCCCCGGCGGCTATCATGGCCGCAGCTATCTGGAGGAGCTCGTCCGTGTCATTGAGGATCTTGTGGAAGGACAGGTGGAGGGCGAACGGTATATGAGGAAAGGGGAGCCGCTCTACACCACCAGAAAATACGACAGGAATCAAGTTCATCTTTTATACAATGATCACAGAATTTGGGAAAGGAGCCAAACACGCAATGAAAGAACCTGAGAAATACCACTACGATTATGATGAGATGGTGGCAAAGTACCCCATCTCCAACCACTTTGAGGGATTGCTCACCGGCAGGACAGCACTGATTACCGGCAGCAGCAAGGGTATCGGCCTTGCCATTGCCAAAGAGTTCCTCGCAGCCGGGGCCAACTGCATCATCACCGGCCGCAACCAGGACACGATCGATAAGGCGCTCGCCGCCATCGATTCTCCAAAATTGAAGGGCATGTGTTGGGATGTCTCAGACATGTCTGTGATGCAGGAGAACTTCAAAAAGGCCACGGAGCTGTTTGACGATCCGCTCAGCATTCTTGTCAACAATGCAGGCATTCAGACACCGAAGGACTATGATAGGGATTTCTTCGCCATCGAGGAGGCAGACTATGACAAGGTGCTGAATATAAACCTGAAGGCTATGTTCTTCCTCTGTCA
>JAFSYF010000292.1 GCA_017443695.1 Butyrivibrio sp. | reverse complement strand
TTTCGCGGTTCTGGATATGCCCAGGGACCTGTACAAGACCAAGGACCTGATCGACTACCGCAACCTGGTGGATTCCACCTATGCGGCCATGTATCATCCGTGGATCCAGGTATTTGACCGTGCGGCCAACAAGGCAGGCTACATCCCGCCGTCAGGCGCGGTGATGGGCGTGTACTCCAGAACGGACATCGCCCGCGGCGTGCACAAGGCGCCGGCCAACGAAGTGGTACAGTGCACCGGCCTGTCCGTCAACTACACCAAGGCGGAGCAGGACATCCTGAACCCGGAGGGCATCAACCTGATCCGTGCGCTGCCCGGACAGGGGATTCGTGTATGGGGCGCCCGTACAGCCTCCAGCAACACTGCTTTCAAATACGTCAACGTACGCAGGCTCTTCATCTTTGTGGAGGAGAGCATCAAGGCAAGCACCAACTGGGTGGTCTTCGAGCCCAACGATGCCACACTGTGGCAGAGAGTGCTCCTCACCGTATCTTCATTCCTGGATACGCTGTGGCGCAACGGCATGCTTGCAGGCGCATCGGCTGCGGAGAGCTATTTTGTGGAGATCGGACCTTCAACCATGACAAGGGACGACATCATGAATGGACGGCTGATCTGCAACATCGGTATCGCACCGTCCAGACCGGCCGAGTTCGTGATCTTCCGCGTGACGCAGCATACGGCAGAAGCCGGCGGCGAGAGCGAGGAAGGCTGATTCCGTAATCAGTATGAGGACCTTTAACCTACACAAAATGGAGGTAATCTATGGCAGCAACAACTTATGATAACGGAAAAGGATCCTACTATCCGTTAACAAAAATGAATTTCCTCGTCACCGTAGCATCCGTGGCGGGGACAGCAGCTTTCAGTGAGGTGTCCGGCATCGAGGCCACCGTGGACGTCATCGAGTTCCGGCAGGGCAACGCCGGCAGCATGGCGCCGGTCAAGATCCCCGGCCTCGTCAAGCACGGCAACGTGACACTCAAGATGGGGTACATCCTGGACAGTGCCTTCAAGACCTGGATTCAGGAGTGCGTCAGTGAGATCCGCGGCCAGATCCCGCGTAACGATGTGACCATCGAGCTCATCGACATCAACGCAGGTACGCCGACCACCACCGTCACCAGCTCCGTGGGCAGCAGACAGTGGACGCTGACCAATGCCTGGGTGACGAAGTACAACGCACCTGACATGGATGCCAAGACCAGCGACGTGGCCATCGAGTCCGTCGAAATCGCTTACGAGGAGCTTGTCATCCCGAACTAACCTTTCAATCTTCGATTGAAAAGTCAGTTCGACGCCGGGCGCGGCTTACGCATTTCAATGCGCCCGGCTCATGGCCACAGAACTGTTGTGGTACGCCCTCAGCAGCAAATGCTTCGGGCTACTTCAAAGGCAGTACCGGCGTACGGGCCTTGGCCCGTGCGCCGGATAGTGCTTTTGAATAAGAAGACCAGGGAGGATCGCACATGGAAACCGTATACGAATTCACATTGCCGAAGGGCTACATGGACGGCGCGGGGGAACTCCACCGCAGGGGCAAGATGCGCCTGGCGACGGCGGGAGATGAGATCTCCGCCACCCACGACCCCCGTGTCCTCTCCAACCCCTCCTACCTCACCATCGTGGTGCTCTCCCGGGTGATCACGGAGCTGGAAGGGGTGGAAGCCATCACAGCCACGCTCATCGAACGGCTGTTTACGGCGGACCTCGCTTTTTTACAGGATATGTACCAGCGGATCAACGACATCGAACCCCCGGTGATGCGGGCGGTCTGTCCCGACTGCGGAAGGGAGTTTGAGATCCCGCTAAATTTTACCGGAGAGGGCTAAGACTCTACCCCGAGGAGGATCTCTACCACGAGATGGCATTCATCTCCTACTACTTCCACTGGGGGCAGGACGAGGTGCTGGCCATCGACCACAGGAGCCGCAGACGCTGGTGCAGTGAGATCTCCGGGATCAACGAGAGACTGAATCCCTCGAAGGACAAGAAGGAGAAGAGCATCCTGGATATGCAGCCGACCAGGAGATAACCGGAACACACAGGGAGGGTGCCGCAGGTGGCAGATTCATATACGAATTTTCAGAATGGCGCGAACGGCAATGCCATATTCTACAACCAGGGCAGAGGCGCGAGTCCCAACTTCAACTTCATGCTGCGGGTGGAGCTCTTGTTTGATCTCCCCTGCCGTAAGGTGCACAGCTTTACCAAACAGAACGAATTCGAGAACATCCAGGAGGGTGGCCTCAACGACTATGTCCACATGCATCTTCTGTGGGACCCTGACCTCGACCTCAACGCCCTCCTTGACGAATACTACCGCCTGTTCTACGGTCCCGCCTCCAAGCAGATGCGAGCATTCTGGGACTCCGCCAAGGCGGCTTTCATGAAAGGATGGGAGAAGTCGCCCCTGACGC
>JAFSYF010000291.1 GCA_017443695.1 Butyrivibrio sp. | reverse complement strand
CTCCCACAAGAACCATGGCCTCATGGAGGAGAGGAATGTCCGGATCGCGGAGGATTTCTCTGCCCTCGGCAGCAACACCGCAGAGGGCGCACCTTCTGCCAGGGCCGTTGTGACCGGCGGCGTCTCCTATATGCATGCCAGAGAGTTTCTGAAGGATCATCCGGAGGTCAGACTGATCCGCGTCGCCACGCCCTTCCCATTCCCGGAAGCCTTCCTGCTGGAGGCGCTTCAGGGAGCGGAGTCCGTCCTGTGCCTGGAGGAGCTGAGCCCCTACCTGGAGGAGCAGCTCCTTCAGCTTGCCGGCAAGCATGGGCTGGCCCTCAAGGTATATGGCAAGCACACCGGCCATGTCCCCCACATGGGGGAGAACAGCGCGGACAGCGTCGCCACGATCCTGCGGCGATACCTCGGTATCACGGACAGTGGTACCGGCGCTTCCGACAGGGAGGAGATCCCCCCGCTGCCTGCGAGACCGCCCGTACTGTGCGCAGGCTGCCCCCACAGGGCGTCCTTCTATGCGGTCAAGAAAGCCATGGAGGGCCGGAAGACCTACTACTGCGGGGACATCGGCTGTTACACCCTCGGCAATGCCATGCCGCTGGACATGGTCGATACCTGCCTCTGCATGGGTGCAGGCGTCACCATGGCGCAGGGCTTTGCGCATCTGGACAGGGAGGGCAGCGCGTTTGCCTTCATCGGGGACTCCACCTTCTTTGCCTCCGGCATCACCGGCGTCATCAACGCGGTATGCAACGAGGCGGACATCACCGTGTGTATCCTGGACAATTCCACCACAGCGATGACCGGGCATCAGCCCCATCCCGGAACCGGCAGGAACATGATGGGCCATACGTTCACCCCCGTCAGCATCCGTAAGATTCTGGAGGGCATCGGCCTGAGCAGGATCGAGACCGTCGACCCCCTCGACCTGGAGCAGTCGGTCCGTGCCGTCAGAGAGTGCGCGCAGACCCCGGGGGTCAAGGCGATCATCTTCAAATCTCCCTGCATTGCCATCGAGAGATCCGACAGGAGATGCGTGGTCACGGACGCCTGTGTCGGCTGCAGGAAATGTATCCTGGAAACGGGCTGCCCCGCGCTGACGGATACGGACGGACGTGTCACCATCGATGCCTCACTGTGTACGGGCTGCACCCTCTGCATGCAGGTCTGCCCGATGAAAGCGATAGGAGATGACAGCAATGACTAAGAATATTCTCATTACGGGCGTGGGTGGCCAGGGCACCGTCCTCGCCTCCAGGATCATCGCCGCCTCCGCCATGGCGGAGGGCCATATGGTGCACTCGGCCGAAACCATCGGGATGGCCCAGAGAGGCGGCCCCGTCACCAGTCATGTCAGGATCGGAGAGGAGGCTTTCTCCCCGCTCATCCCATTGGGCACGGCAGAGCTGATCCTGGGCTTTGAACCGTCAGAGGTGGTCAGGAACATCGCCTACCTGTCTCCGGATGGCCTGGCCATCGTCAATACCACCGCCGTCAGGCCCGTGACAGAATCACTTGCGCGCTCCGGTTACGACGGAACCGCGATGATCGATTATCTGAACAGAAATATCCGCTGCATTTTTGTCGAAGGCAGAGAGGAATGTCAGCGGCTGGGCTCAGCGAAGTTCCTGAATATCCTGCTGCTCGGCGTCGCAGCGGGTTCCGGGCAGCTGGGCATTGCGCCGGAGACCATTCTGGACGAGACCAGTGAGAGGGTTCCTGAGCGGTTCAGGGAGGCCAACCTGCGGGCACTGCGCAGAGGGATGGAGATCGGCATGACAAAGGAGGAGAAGAAATGAAACTGAACGACACACAGCTGAGGCAGGTCGACGCACAGGTCAGACGGCTGCTGCAGACGAAGAGCTAGTACGGAGAGGTCTACAGGCAGGCCGGGATCACCGGGGTGCAGTCCCAGGAGGATTTTGAGCGGATCCCCTTCTCCAGCAAGGATGATCT
>JAFSYF010000290.1 GCA_017443695.1 Butyrivibrio sp. | reverse complement strand
GCGCCGCTCATAGCCAGTACACCGGCCATGAACAGCGCCAGGAGGAATCGCACCGGACGCTTATTACCTGCTGTACGCATCACGCTGTTACGCATTCGCCGCTCCCAGTCCCGGAATGGGATGATCCTTATCGATGGTCCACCGGGCCTGCTTATTGGCAATACTGTCGTTATATTGCTGTACGGACCGTTTCAGGCGCTCAACCTGAGCCTCTTTGTCCTGATAAGCCTTCGTCCCCTCTATCAGAGCGCTTAACTGCTTCGTCTGGATGACCAACTGCTCCCAGATCTGCTGTCTGTTCACGAGGGCCCCGTCCGCGCCCGGCTCTCTGGCCTGTCTGCGTCCCGACACCACATCATTCACCTGGGTCTGCAGGCTCGCCGCGTCATCACTGAAGCTGCTCACGCACTCTGCAAGGCGCGTCCCTGTCAGGTTCGCCTCCAGCTTCTGCAGATCCGGCGTATACGCCAGCTGCGAGAAGGAGATATCCAGCGGCGGAACATTGTCCGTCAACCCGTTCTCGATCATGTAATAGATGAGCAGACGTTCTCTGATGGGACGGTTCAGGATCTGTGCCGCCAGCGCCTCGTTCAGATGACCAATGCCGGAGGTCCTGCCACGTATGGCGATGAGGCAGTCCACCCGGTTGACGGCACTGACCATTGCCTCCGGATAGAAGCCGTTCACCTCATCCTCATCCATCTCCATGGGCCGCTGCGCCTGCTGCTCCTGTGTCTGGATCACCATGAAGTCAAAGGAGCGCAATTCACCGGCTCTGAATGACTCCTGCCAGCGTTCCTTCTCCTGTTGCAGCTTCTCCAGGGTGGGTTCCTGCATCCCCACACGCCCGGCATAGTAACCCGGCATCTGCTGCTCCTGGTGGGCCCGTAACTGCTGCTCCAGCTGCAGATACCCCTCGTAGCGCTCCATTTGATTATACAGATCCAGCACATTGCGCAGTCTCGTAACGGTGAGCTGTTCCTCCATACTGAGGTCCGCTCTGCCGGAGATCTCCTTCAGATACGCCTGCGCATCCGGCTGGAAGGAACGAACCATGTGGAAGAACCGATGCGCACGCTCGTCATTGGTCATATCGGAATTCAGGAACCTCAGCTTCCTGGCCCAGGATCTCAGCACCGTAGGCGCTTTCCTGGCCCGATCCGCCACGGTCTCCTGTCCGGGGGCGACTTGCTCGGCACCCTCCCGCAGGGCCTGTTCCTGCTCCTGTATCATCTCCTCGATCTCCTGTACCGTCATGGGGATCTCCGCCTGTCTCAGCATCTGCATCCGCTGCACAATACGGATCGCCGTCAGGAAATCCTCCTCATGGATCCCGGAGCGTGTGAAGAGTCTCTGGCTGACGATGGCATAGTCCGGTGCCGCCACCTCCTCAATGCCGGAGATGTAATCGGCCATCATGTCACGGATGTGTACCCCGGCTTTGTTCACTTCCTGCAGCCTGCTTCCGATACCCTGCACGGTACTGGCCATCAGCATCTGGGCCGCCGTATCCTGTGCGCCCACGTAGCGTCTGTCATTGGCCACCATCTGGGCTACCAGAATCCTGGCCTGCGGATCCATGGCGAAATACTCTCTGGCAGCGACGCTCTTCCTGCCCAGCTTCTTCTTCAGCTGCTGTTCAAAGCTCTCCCTGGTCTCCTGGCCGGGCATGGCCGCCCTGTCCTGGACGGTCTTCTCGCTGCCGATGCCGTAGTAATCTCCCTGATCGCTGATCATATACTTCATCCGCACCAGGCCGCCGTTCTCCGCCTTGAACAGTACCTTCAGGGCGTCTGTGACCTCTTCGACCGTGTGGAATCGTGACGTATCCAGACCATACTCCGCCAGCAGCTCCATGGTGCCCTGACGGAACATCGGCAGCTCCGTTTCATGGAAGCTGATCTCTCCCGTGGCGGGCGGCGTATCACCTGTCCGCATATGTTCCCTGACAAAAACCGTGATACCGGCATCCAGCGTCAGGAGATTGGACATGCGGGTATAGAGCGACTGCAGCCCCTTGATGGCCGGACCGCGCTTCAGACTGACAAAATAGGCGGAACGGGCCATGAAATCGCTGTAGGTGGCATTCAGGCCGCCGTGGGCAGGCAAATGTTTGCCCAGATTCACCAGTGACCGGAACCACTGGAAGGGTGTCTTGTCATCCTTCAGCGCCAGATCCGCATCGGTGAGATGATCCTCCTCTCCCTCCCGTTCTGCGGGCAGCTCCTTCAGCTTGTCTCTCAGCTGTTCCTCCGTATAGACCCTTCCCTCCATGATGGTGGTGATGAACAGCGCCATCCGCAGGGGATCCTGCTCTCCCTGCTGACCGCCCACCAGGATATCGTAGGCGGGAACCAGGGTCTGACGCAGGATCTCATCCCAGTTGTCAGCGATCTGTTTCCTGTCCTCCTTGCGCCGCTCCAGGAAGCACTCCCTGGCGACCTGGCGGATCAGCGGATTCGTCACACGGAGCTCATCCATGATGGGATCCACATAGGCCTGGAACTGGTACACCGTATCCTCCGACAGGGTCTTCTCCCCGGCTTCATAGGCCTGGGGGTATACCCCCCGCTCCAGCTTGGCGATGCCCTCTTCATTCGCCTCCCGCATCGTCCGGAACAGCTTGCGTCCCTTCTCCTTGGCCTGAATGATATGCTCCGACATGGACTTGAGGTATTGCTGCTCCGCCGTCAGATGTGCGCCGTAGACATAATCCACCCGCTGATAGCTGCGGTACAGGGTCAGACGCTCCTCCAGACCACTCCCATATTCCTCCGGCTCCTGCATCAGCATCGGCAGCTCCATGGAAGCGACACCCGCCAGGAAGTTGTCTCTCTCCTTATCGATATCCTGCTTCCGGAATCTGTACTCCTCGTCTGTCTCCCAGTACCTCTTCGGCGGATATGGGATATGCTCCTCCACGAAGAAGGTCAGCACATCATGGAGGGTCTCCCGGTTCTGCGCCGCAAACGAACGGTATTTGGCGATGGTTGTATCGTTATTAAGGCCATGGGTACCGGTCCGCACCAGCATCATGGTGTACATCGTCATATCATCCAGCACCGGCACGCCCTTCCAGTACAGATCCGTCTTGCTCTGCTTCTGTTGTTCCGCCAATGCCGCGGTGCGCTGCTTCTGCACCTCGCTCACCGCTTTTCTCAGTATTCCGTCAATGGATTTCTTCGTCCCCTTGACCTTGAATTCCGCGATCTTGTCATAGTATGCCGCAAAATCTCCCTTCAGCTTATTGTAGTCAACCGTCGCTGCGTTCCTGTCCAGGACGGCCGCCGTGATGGCCGGGCCAAAGCCAATCAGGTACTGGTCGATCAGGCCGTTATAGATCCCGGTGCCGCTCAGGAGCTCCGCATAGGGCGTCAGCTGATTGATCATATGTGTCCGGAAGGCTATAAACTCTGCCTCCGTGTCCGTCAGCACATGCTCCGTAAAGCGCTTGTCCCTCATCAGCACCGGTATGAACGGCAGATAATCCTTGTGTTCCGGTGCCCGGAAGAAAGAGAGCCGCTCATCCTTGCGTGCCGCATCGGTCATCATACGCTCCGACCTGCGCCGTGCACGCTCCCGCTCTTTCTCATCCTCAGAACCGGAGATACCGCGGATCTTGTCCAGTTCCCGCCGGAAAGCAACCACATAGGCATCCACCGTGTCAAAATTGACATACATCCGCTCGGAGTTCTTCAGGATCTTCTGGCGCATGGCCGGATTGATGTCCCGACACTCATCCTGCAGTATCCGCACAGTGACATCCTGACAGGCGTAGAAGTGCTGCACGGCTTTCTCCAGGCATTCGTTGTATGCTGCATTTTCCAGATCGTTGATGCCCCAGGACTCTTTTTTATCCGTTTCGGTCCATCTCCTCCTGTTCTTCGTGGCCAGCGTCTCCTGATGCCGTCTCTCCGCCTGGACATCCACCGCCTCCATGATCCGGGCGCCGTGGCTGTACACCCCATACGCCAACATTTTATCGATATCCTTCAGTGCATCACTCACATCCTTCGCCAGTTTTTCCAGGTTCGCCCCACTCAGGCTATCGAGTCTCTTTTGGGTTCTGTTAATAGAGCGCCTGGTATCTCCGATCCTGCTGCTCTGCCGCAGCTGCTCATGGGTCAGTGTGGCGATCTCCTCCTTCGTCGTCTCCAGATCCTGACGGTTCTGCTCCATCGCCCGCTGCTTCTCTTCCAGGGCAGCATCTGCCTCGGCAGCAGCTCTCTCCGCGTTCTCACGCTCTGCCGTGGCCGCTTCGAGGGCTGTGCGCAGCCGCTCTTCCTCCTGTCTTGCTGCAGCAAGGGCGCTCTCTCTGCGTTTCTTCGCTGTCTGTTTCTCGTTCGGAACGGCCGTCTCCAGATTCCGTACCTGCACGGCACCGGCTTCGTGGGCTGCTTTGGCCATATCGAAGGCCTGCACCTTCTGCTGCAGCAGCGTCCGGGCACCCTTGCTGGCGGACACCCGCTCATCATACTCCCGCTGCAGTCTCTTACCCTGATCAACGAGCTGTGTCTGCCGCGTCTCCTGACCTGCCAGCTGCTCCTTCACGGTCGCCAGGGACGCTTCCAGGGCCTGCAGCTGGTCGTTCAGCTCTGTCTGCATCCGGGTCTGTCTCGTGATCTCTCTAGAGATCCTGTCCTTCCCGGATTGAATGGATTCCTTCTTCCAATCCTCCAGATAACCCTTGTAAGCCTCCCTGCGATCCTTTGTTGTCATCTGATCCCAGCCCGTCTGCGTCAGACCGAACGCATAGTAGGACTGTGGCCTGGTGAGACATCCCTGCCGGCAGGCCTCCTCCACCGTATCGTCGATGTCCATCATCCGGTTCACACGCGCTTCCCATCGAACCTTCTCCTCCGTCAAAGTAGCGGATTTCTGGCCTTCAAACATGTCTATGGAGATCCGCTCCGATACCCAGGAATCACCCAGCAGCAGGATCGCCTCTTCATCCTCCAGGATCTCTGTCTTATTTATGGTCTCGTCATGGAAGGCCTGCATCCTGGTCATCAGCTCCTCCATGCTGATGTCCTCACCGCTCAGAACCTGCCTGAACACCTTCTCTGTGAAGGTTTTGTCCTCAAACCACTGCGCCGTCCGCGGTGTATAGAGGGCGGAAAGAGGCAGTATCCGGTTCCTCAGGATCTCCACATAATCCAGCATCTGTTCCCTGGTCAGATCCCCGAGCTGTTTCCAGCTCTCCACCCCGCCGGGTTTGTCCATTGCGATCTGGTTCTCCGCCAGCTCCGTGATGAGTCTCAGCACCTCGGACTTCTGGAGCAGGGCGGAGAAATCCGGCCCCGCTTCAGAGCCATACATGGCATGGATATCCCCCATGAGTCCGGTATCCTGACGGAAGCATCTGTGGCGGATGATCCCAAACTCCACCAGCTGGTCGAAGACCCCCCTGGCAAAGGCATGGTCACGCGCCGCCCCCCTGGGATTCACTGCTTTTCTCTTCTGTACACGCCGGTGTCTGTCCCTGGCCCTCTGGGTCTGGAGTTCCACCATTGTATCGAACATGAGTTCCTTCTTTTTGAAATTCCAACCGTAGTTGAACTCCTGGTTTTCCTGCAGTTTCCGTATCTGCTCCTCCAGGTTCATTTCTCTGGACCAATCCACCGATTCTTGCTGCTTCTGCGCATGATCAATGGCGGTCTGCTTTTCTTCGGTGTACGTTTGCAACGGCGGCAACTGGTCGATCATACTCCTGACATCCGCCAGACGCTGCTGCGTCGCGCTGATGTCCACATTCTTCTGGTCGCGCTGTCCCGTCAGGTTCTGGATGGATGCCGCCCTGTTTCTGGCCCTGCTATAGTCATCGGATTGAATGAGCGCCTCCCACAGTCTGCACAGATTGACCTTCGCGGCATCCACGCGGGTATCCAGTTCCTCTCTGAGAGGTTTCAGGCCATCCTCACGGGTGGGCATCCTGAGCCCCTTCACCAGGCGGTAGAGCACGATGGTCTTCTGGGCATTGCGGAACTGATCATAATAGGGATCATCGTCCTTCAGCTCGCGGCCCTCCGGCCCGACCATCACGCCACGCGCCTCTGTACAGATCCTAGCGATCTCCCCGGGGTCACTTGCTTTGGAGAGACTCATGAAGAGGTTGAGCCGCCGCGCCGTCTGCTCATCCCCCAGCACGTTCCCGACGAAATGGCCCTGTTCATCCGCCAGATGCTTCTCCTTACATTTCTTCATGAACTTGGATTCGCTGGCTGTCTCATCCGCCAGTGACCCGTTCTTGCCAAGCTTGGTGGATACGGTCTCAAAGATCCCTGTGGCAGAGGCAATCCTGGTGGCCGTCTCCGCCAGCTGGGCATCCGACACATCGCCGGTGCTGGCAAAAAGTCTGTCCACATGGTGCGTGATCCTCTCCCTGAGCTTGGAGACACTGAAGCCGAAATGCCGCTCACAGAAGGTCTTGCACTTGCCGACCCCCTTGACGGTGTTCCCATGGATGTCGACGAAATCGCTGCTCTGTCCCAGCGCATGCTTCGGCACCAGCACCTGCTGATCCGCCGCATGCTGGTTCACCAGATGGATGTGGGTCGTATGGACCTGTTGCTGCGCCTGCTGCGCATCTATCTGACGCTGGAGTTCGTCTCTCTCCTGCTGCTGACTCTGCAGGTTTGTCTCCAATTGCTGCTGCTCCTGCTGCAGCCTCTGCCGCTTCTGCTCCTCCTCTTTTTCCTGAACTCTCAGCCGGGATTCCTGCAGTCTCTGCTCCCGCTTTGCACGCTCCTCCTGTATCTGCCCGGTACTCTTGACGACAGCGCTGCCCAGACGCGCCCCCATCGCCTCCGGTGTCTCAAGATCCACCAGGAATGAAGCCTGCACACTGATCCGGCCTCTCGCGGTGTTCACCTCCGCCT
>JAFSYF010000289.1 GCA_017443695.1 Butyrivibrio sp. | reverse complement strand
GATGTCGCAGTTGTTGGCAAGACTGCCACCATCCCTGCAACAGTTGATGGTATGGATGTTACCGCCATCGCTGCCCAGGCGTTCAAGAAGTCTGATGCGAAGACCGTCTATGTGAAGGCTGCTGTTACAGACATCGAGAAGGGTGCGTTCAAGAAGGCAAAGACTAAGAAGATTTTCTTCTATGAGCCTGCCGCTCTGAACACTGTTGCTAAGAATGCGTTCAAGGGTGCTAATGTCAAGGTTGTTGGTGTTGGCGGAAGCTTCAGCGAGAGTGCTGCAAGCCAGCTGAAGAAGGCCGGCGCAAGCAAGGTCAAGAACAACGGCACAGCAAAGTAAGAATGACTGATCTGTAAGACAGAAAAGCATAAGATGAACTTTCCCAAATGAAATCAGGCTGCGGCGGTGTCAAAGCCGCCGCGGCTTCTGAAGGGGGATTCCACCCTCCTGTGCGCAACGCACGAAGCGGAAATGGAAAGCGCCGAGGGCATGTCCCATCGGATATGAGACAGGCGCCGTACACCCGCAGGATCATCCCGTGGAAGCTACCAGTCAGCAGGAATTGCCGTCCCTGTGCGGCAAACGAAAGAGCCCGCGCCGTCACAGGCAGGGCCCTTTTTCTTGGAATCGGAAGTGTAGCTGCAGCCGGGAAGTGCCCACGCAGAACCGGCGATCTCTTCGCGAAGCGAAATGTGAGCCGGGGGCTGCGTGGGCGCTCCCTGGCTGCCGGAACAGGAGGCGAACCATGACCATCCGCAACATCACCATCCCGTTGAAAACCGAACCCTGGCAGCGAGACCTGCTCGACCGGCGGATGGAGCTGTGCCGCAGCCTCTACAACGCAGAACTGAACGAGGTGGCGCACCGCTACCACGCCATGCAGCACGATCCAGCCTACCATGCAGTCCGTCACGTCATCGACGAGACCTACGCCCTGCCGGCCGCGGAACGGCAACATACCAAGGAGTCACCCGCCTACCGACAGGCAATGCAGCAGCAGAGCATCCTCTTCAGAACCTACGGCCTCACCCCTTACACCATCCACGACCGCGCCATCGAAATGGCCAAACCCTACGCCGCCATCCTCCCCAGCCGGGTTGCCCATTTCACCATCGGCATCCCCCTGTGGCAGGCGACGCATGGCGTCCTCCTGGGCACACAGACCGGCTTCTGCTACAAGAGAGAGGGGGACATCCGGGTCCTTATGAGCGATGGCCGCAGCGGCATCCGCCTCCTGGGACCGAACGGCAGGGGGTGCCGCAGCGGAATCGTACTGAATGTTCAGCCATCCGGTGAGGAAGAGGACACGGAGAACAACGCGCAATGGAAGCATTCGTCTGCAGGACCCGCCACCCCCGTGGTGGTCTACGGCAAGGGCAAGGGCCGCCGGGCCATTCGGTTGCCCCTGATCCTGGACCCGGCGGACACCTACATGAGAGAGGCCCTCGCCAGACCCTTCCGCATCATCCGCCTCCTGCGCCGGCCCCACCATGGCCGCGACCGCTACTACCTCCAGCTGACCTGTGAGACAGATCCCCCGCAGGTCGCGGAATAATCCCGCGCCACGCCGCACCCTCATTTTTCCCCGATTGGTCTATGTTCATACAGTGATGTTTGCTATAATAATATAGTATTCATCAATCATTCAGAACTCAGCGCTGGTTCTGAAGCATGAACCCGGGGAGGCGGAGATGACCATTTATCAGATGCTGCAGGAGGCACAGGATGAGGGCTACCAGGTCTTCCAGGCTAAGCTGGTGCCGAATATTCCGGCGGAGACCATCATCGGCGTACGGACCCCTGAGATGCGCAGGATTGCCAAGGAGGTTGATGCCAGTGACTACCGGGACGAATTTCTCGCAAGCCTTCCGCATGCGTACTACGAAGAGAATCTGATCCATTTCTTCATCCTGGCGATGATTCGGGATTTTGACAGCTGCGTTCAGGCTGTGGATACCTTCCTCCCATATGTGGATTGCTGGCCGGTATCCGATCAGGCGAGTCCCAAAACCTTCAAGAAGTATCACGAGGCGCTATTGCCGCACATCCACAGATGGATCGGTTCATCGCATGTCTATACCGCCCGGTTCGGGATGCGGATGCTGATGAACGAATTCCTGGGGGAGGACTTCCGGGAGGCGTACCTGGAGGAGGTGGCGGCCCGGGGCGGGGATGACTACTACCTCCAGATGATGGAGGCCTGGTTTTTTGCGACAGCGCTGGCCAAACAGTATGACGCGACGGTGCCCTATATCGCGGAGCACCGGTTGAGCGACCAGGTCCACCGGATGGTCATCCGCAAGGCCCTGGAGAGCTACCGGGTCAGCGATGCGCACAAGGAATTCCTGCGGGGATGCAGGTAATACACGTATGATGTTTCGAGGGGAAAAACCCGGCTTCACCACCAGACTGGCATTCGTCTTTGCTGTGCTGCTCCTGGGCGTCAACCTGCTCCTGGGCGTCAATCTGGTCAATTCATCACGAAATGCGTTAAAAACACTGATCAACAACCGGATGCTGGACATTGCCAATTCGGCGGCGGACATGCTGGACGGCGATGACCTGGAGTCACTGACAGCAGAGGACACCGAGACCGTAGCCTATCGGCAGGTGAACGATACCCTGGCGGTATTTCAGAACAACATTGATCTGAAATATATCTACTGCATCCAGCAGCTGGAGGATGGCAGCTTTGCCTTCTCTGTGGATCCGACCATCGAGGATCCCGGCATCTTCGGCGATCCGGTGGTCTATACGGATGCGCTCTACGCCGCCAGTCAGGGGACGCCGAGTGTGGATGAGGAACCCTATTCCGACAGCTGGGGCCGGTTCTACAGTGCATACAGTCCGGTATTTGACAGCAAAGGTGAGGTGGCCGGAATCGTGGCCGTGGACTTCTCCGCCGACTGGTATGATGAGCAGATCAGCAAACAGACAGGAGCCGTCGCCGTGAACAGTGTCCTGGCCATCCTCCTGGGGGTCGCGCTGGTGGTGGCCGCAACGGGCAGTATGCGCAGGGAATTGCGTGCCATTACGGCGGATATCGCGGATGTGGCGAAGGATGTGGACGAACTGTCGAGAGAACTCAATCCGGATGAGGCACCGGAGCTGACTGAACGGCCAACCCCAGATGATATGCGGGAGCTGGGCCGGCGGATCCATGTGGTGAGGGACAGCCTGCGCAAATACGCGACGGACCTCCACTCCCATGCCAACAGCATGATCACCGCGCTATCCTCCGAGTATCGTGGTGTCTACTATATCGATCTGGACCGGGATGACGGTGTCTGCTACCAGCCACACACGCAGATCGATCATGGCCTGCAGCAGGGGGAGCATTTCCGTTACGTGGAGACCCTGCGGCGGTATGCGCAGGATCACGTGATTGACCGGTACCGGGAGGATTTCCTGCGGTTCGCCGATCTCGATGAGGTGCGGAAGGCGCTGGCGCAGGAGCGGATCATCACTCTTCGTTACATGATCCAGCGGAACGGCCAGGAGAGTTATGAGATGGTGCGCATGGCCGGGGTCCGGCATCCGGAGGACCGGGCGGATCATATGGTACACGCCATTGGCATGGGCTTTACGGATGTGGATGCCGAAACCAGAGAGACCCTGGCACAGAGCCAGGCACTCAGCGACGCTCTGGGCGCGGCGGAGAGTGCGAACCGGGCCAAGACGGCCTTCCTCTCCAACATGAGCCACGAGATCCGTACCCCCATGAATGCGATCATTGGTCTGAACAATCTGGCCCTGAGCGACCCCTCTGTCCCGGAGGGAACACGGGATTATCTGGAGAAAATCGGCACCTCCGCCGACCATCTGCTGAAGATCATCAATGACATTCTGGATATGTCCCGGATCGAGGCCGGACGGATGGTGATCCGTCAGGAGCGGTTCTCTCTCTCTGACCTTTTGACACAGATCGATGTCATGATCGGCAGCTCCTGCAGGGAGAAGGGCCTGCAGTGGCAATGGGAAGTCATCGGGGATATAGCGGACTGCTACATCGGGGATGATATGAAGCTGAAGCAGGTGCTGATCAATATCCTCGGCAATGCCGTGAAATTCACACCCGGGGGTGGTATGGTGCGGTTAACCGTGGAGCGCACCGCACACTACGGTCAGCGATCCACCTTCCATTTCATCGTCGCGGATACCGGCATCGGCATGGACGAAGCCTTCCTGCCGAAGCTGTATGATGCCTTCAGCCAGGAGGATCACTCCACCAGGACCAAATACGGCAGCACGGGGCTTGGGATGTCCATCACCCGGAGCATCGTGGAGATGATGAACGGCGATATCCAGGTGAAAAGCGAGAAAGGAAAGGGCTCAACATTCATCGTGACGATCACGTTGACCGAGGCGGAGCAACTCTCTGAAACCGAGGACGGGAACACAACAGGAGAGCCGCATACAGAGGATGCGGCGCAGCAGAAGGCCGACCTCGCCGGGCGGCGCATCCTGGTGGCGGAGGACATGGAGGTAAATGCGCAGATCCTCCAGCGTGTACTGATGATGCGGGAGATGGAATCGGATCATGCAGAGAACGGCAGAATCGCGGTGGAGCTGTTTGCCGGCCATGATGCCGGGTACTACGACGCCATCCTGATGGATATGCGTATGCCGGAGATGGACGGTCTGGAGGCGACACGTGCCATCCGGGCAATGGAGCGGGCGGATGCAGGGACGATCCCGATCATCGCCCTCACCGCCAACGCCTTCGATGAAGATGTGCAGTGGAGTCTGCAGGCGGGACTCAATGCCCATCTGTCCAAGCCGGTGGAACCGCAGACGCTCTTTGATACACTTTCATCATTGATCAAACCTTAGAGATATGGCGGGTGATGATGAGCTCTGCGCGGTCCTTTCTGACGGAGACCCGGATGTCGTGCGCATGGGCTGTCAGGATGGATTTGCTCAGGGAGTCCAGACGATCCTCATTCAAGTCGTTCATGTTCCAGTCGTACTGTTCATCCTCCCCGGCGCCGATGTTCCGCAGATAGTCAAAACCTGAGAGGAGGATCTCCCGGATCCTGGTTCCGAGATCCCCCGCTTCGTTCTTGCCGGAGGAGGAGAGCGACAGGAGGGTCCGGTAGGTCTCCATGTCGACGCCCACGGGGATGTTCAGGTGGATCCGGTACATCTGACCGCTGCCCTCGATGAAGAAGGAGGACCTGGTCTCCTTCAGCAGATCACGCAGGATTGTCAGTGCCTCCTCGGACAATAGCTGCAGGAAATAGGTTTCTTTGTCCGATAAGCCCTGTTTCTCAGCAAACTTCCGCGCGGTGGCCGTGACCGGGGTAAAAGGATCCTGTACACCGTACAGTTGGATCGTGTCTGTGCGGAAGAGGCGTTTGGAGGGATATTTGGATTTTTTCTCCCTGGCGGGTCGATCCTGACGCTCGGCGGGCTTCCGGTCGGGATCCCAGCTGATCATGTTGATATAGGTGTACGGTATCTCGATCTGGTTCTGTCCGAATGCCCGGAAGACCCGCATGTTGACATCCGTTGTGGCAATGTAGGTGCTGACGGCGGGCCGGACATGGATCGTGGTCTCCAGGATGAGGGCACTGTCCGAATACCGGAGGAAATAGACCGGGCTGGAATCTTCGGAAATCCCGTTGTTCTCGATGCCGAGGGTGTAGGGACTCTCCGCGACGCAGTCGCGGATGATATCCATGGCTTGCTGGATGTTCGTGTCGTAACTGACGGCGTACTGCAGGTGGACACCGCGGTTCTCGTGTTTGTAGCTGGTATTGGTGATGGTTTTGGCGTTGAGCTGGCTGTTGGGCACGATGATCCGGATGTCATCGTAGATGCGCAGCACGGCATGGCGGAGGGTGATGTCCTCCACAATTCCAGGTTCCAGCCCCTCGACGATGATCCGATCGCCGATCTCAAAAGGTTTATTTACGCTGATCAGGTAGCCGCAGATCAGGTCGGAGATGACCGGCTGCGCGGCAAAGCCGACGATACCAACGATCAGAGCGGAACCGCTTAACAGCACCCGGTTGAGATTGAGGGAAGGGAAGTACAGGCCGATGATCCTGCAGATACAGATGACATAGATGATCAGCTGCAACACGCGGTCGAGAAAACGGACATGCAGGCTGTTCACCGTTTTTCTGGCTCGGTGGAAAATCAGGTGTGCAATGAACAGTGCCGCCGCTGTCAGGGCGATCGTCAGCAGAAGTTCCGGTATGAGTTCAGTTTTTTTCCAAAAATCCATACTGCCTGCCTGCTTCGTGTTGAATAGATACCGCAAGTCAACCATTGCTACTCACAGTCATAGTATCATATACGACGATGCTTATCAAATGATACACAGTCGGGATGCTGCAAAACTGAGGCCCGGTGCCGACCGGTAACTTGTAACTAATGGTTGGCGGGCGGGGGCGAAACGTGGTAGTATAGAAACAGGTGTGAGGTGTATGCCGGATAAAACAAACGTCCGGGAAGGCCGGACAAAAAGGAGACCACCATGAGCAGTGTCAAACTTGCTACCGTCATCGAGAAGATGAACCTGAAGAACCTGACGCCGAACATCGACATCGCCAAGCACCGGATCACCCAGCCGGACATCAACCGACCGGCGATCCAGCTGGCCGGCTATTTCGAGCATTTTGACGAGCAGCGTCTGGAGATCATCGGCTTCGTCGAGTATTCCTATATGGCCTCCATTCCGGAGGAGCAGCGCGAGGAGCGCTACCGCAAATTTCTGACCTACAATATTCCGGCCATCATCTTCTGCAGGGATCTGCAGCCGGATGCGCTGTTTCTGAAGATCGCGGAGGAGGAGAATGTGCCGGTGCTCTCCAGCAGCAAGGCCACCAGTGCCTGCATGGCGGAGATCATCCGCTGGCTTAATGTGGAGCTGGCACCTTGTATCTCCATCCATGGCGTACTGGTGGATGTCTATGGTGTGGGACTCCTCATTACGGGGGAGAGCGGCATCGGTAAGTCGGAGGCGGCACTGGAGCTTATCAAGCGTGGACACCGTCTGGTTTCTGATGATGTGGTGGAGTTGCGCAAGGTGAGTGATGTCACCCTGGTGGGCACCGCACCGGATATCACGAAGCATTTCATTGAACTGCGAGGCATCGGTATCGTGGATGTGAAGACCCTGTTCGGTGTCTCCTCTGTCCGTGATACACAGAACATTGATTTGGTCAT
The DNA here is from genome assembly GCA_017443695.1 of Butyrivibrio sp. GTDB lineage: Bacteria > Bacillota > Clostridia > Lachnospirales > Lachnospiraceae > Butyrivibrio. The sequence continues at coordinate 4,907 of JAFSYF010000289.1, read as the reverse complement.
TAAGCTGGAGGAGTGGGACAAGGAGAAGGAGTATGACCGCCTGGGACTGGAGGAGGAGTATACGGAGTATCTGGGCAACCGGATCGTCTGTCACCGGATCCCGATCCGCCCCGGACGGAACCTGGCGGTGATCTGTGAGTCGGCCGCCGTCAATCACAGGCAGAAGATGATGGGTTACAATGCGGCACAGGAACTCTACAACCGTGTACAGAACTCACTGATGCATAAGGACGATGAGGACGATGAGGAGTGAAGCTCCGGCAGGAGGGAGAGCAGTTGAGCAAACGAGTATTCGGAGTCGATATCGGCGGCACCACCGTGAAGCTGGGGCTGTTTGACGAGGAGGGGACACTGCGGGCGTCCTGGGAGATCCCGACACGCACGGAGGATAACGGCAGCAATATCCTGCCGGACATCGCAGCTGCCGTGCGGGCCAAGATGAAGGAGGAGCAGCTGGGGGACCAAGATGTCGTCGGCGTGGGATTGGGGGCGCCAGGCCCCTTTGGTGATGACGGAACGATCTACAACGCGGTCAATCTCGGCTGGGGGGAGTTCAATGTGCAGCAGGAGATGGAGCGTCTGGTGGGGCTGAAGGTCCGTGTCGGTAACGATGCTAATGTGGCGGCACTGGGTGAGTACTGGAAGGGCGCCGGCGTCGGTGCCTCCGAGATGCTGATGGTGACGCTGGGAACCGGCGTCGGCGGCGGCATCATCCATGACGGGCAGATCTACAACGGTTCCCGGGGTGCGGGCGGCGAGATCGGTCATATCCATCTGCGGGATGATGAGCCGGAGGTCTGCGGTTGCGGCTGTCACGGCTGTTTCGAACAGTATGCCTCTGCCACGGGTGCTGTGCGGGTCGCAAAACGCATGCTGGAGGCGGAGCCGGAGGAGCCCTGTGTCCTGCGGGGACGGGATTTTGTCTGTAAGGACATCTTTGATGCGGCAAAGGAGGGAGATCCTTTTGCAAAGAAGATCGCAGCGCGTTACGGCGAGTATCTAGGAAAGGGGCTGGCCATCTCCGCGGCAGTTCTGAATCCCTCCATGATCGTCATCGGTGGTGGTGTCTCCAAGGCCGGACTGATGCTGATCGAGCTGCTGTTGCCGGCATTTGACCGATACAGTTTCCCCGGGAGCCGCAACGTGAGCTTCGGCCTCGCCAAGCTCGGCAACGATGCGGGTATCTACGGTGCAGCGCGGATGCTGCTCTCCTGAGCCGATATGGGACAGCTGCGTACAGCACTGGAGAAGATTCTGCCGCCGGAGCGCCTGTGTGAACGGGAGCCCATGCGTCAGCATACCACCTTCCGTACGGGGGGAGAGGCGTCGTATTTTCTGCGCATTAATACCAGAGAGGAACTGTCGGCAGTGATCAACATCCTGCAGGAGACCGGTGTCCCCTGGATCGTCCTGGGGCGGGGGAGCAACGTGCTGGTCTCCGATCTGGGGTATGATGGAGCGATCCTCCAGCTGACGGGGGAGTTTGATGAGATCCGCCAGACTGCGGCGCAGGAGCTGACGGTGGGCGCGGGCGCGGCACTGGGCCAGGTGGCGTTGTCGGCGCAGAAGCTGGGCCTCACCGGGCTGGAGTTCGCATCCGGTATCCCCGGTTCGATTGGCGGTGCTCTGATCATGAATGCCGGCGCCTTCGGGGGGGAGATGGCGCAGATCTGTACGGGTGCCTCCGTACTGGATGAGGAGGACCGGCTGCTGACTCTGGACCGGGATGCCATGGCATTCGGGTATCGCACCAGCAGCGTCAAGGGAACGCACAGGATCATCCTGTCGGCAACGCTGCAGTTGCAACAGTCGTCGCCGGAGGAGATCGCGGCCCGTATGGAGGAGTTGAAGAATCGACGTCTGGAGAAGCAACCGCTAGAGTATTCCAGTGCCGGATCCACCTTTAAACGTCCGGCGATAGAGGGGTATTACGCCGGCAAGCTGATCGAAGAGGCGGGGTTAAGAGGGTTCGCCATCGGAGATGCACAGGTGTCCGAGAAGCACTGCGGATTCATCATCAACCGTGGAGCGGCGACCTCCGCGGAAGTCTATCAGCTGATCTGTGAGGTACAGCGCAGGGTGGAGGCATCTTCCGGCATCCGGCTGGAACCGGAGGTTTTGACTTTGGGAGTGTTCTGATGCGTTTCATCATTGTAACCGGAATGAGTGGCGGCGGTAAGTCCACGGCTCTCCATCTGTTGGAGGACGCGGGCTTCTATTGTGTGGACAATCTGCCTCCGTCGCTGATCGGTGCGTTTGCGGAGCTGGCGATGCGGCCGGGAAGCGATCTGGACAAGATCGCACTGGGGGTGGATGTCCGATCCGGCGCCCAGTTCGAGGAAGCCCCCGCTGCCATCAAGTCCCTGCGTGAGAAGGGGCTGCCGGTGGAGATCCTGTTCATGGACTGCAGCGATGAGATCCTGCTGAAGCGGTACAAGGAGACCCGCCGTGCACATCCCCTGGCAGGGATGGACCGGCTGGAGGTGGGTATCCGCCGGGAGCGGGCGCTGCTGACGAAGATCCGGCATGAGGCGGATGTGGTCATCGATTCTTCCAGGCTGCTGACCCGGGAGTTCAGGGATGAGCTCTTCCGTGTGCTCCTCATGGATGAGAACCACAACAATCTGATGGTGACGATTCTGTCCTTCGGGTTCAAGCATGGGATTCCACCGGATGCGGATCTGGTGTTCGATGTGCGTTTTCTGCCGAATCCCTTCTATGTAGATGAACTTAAACTCCTGACGGGGCTGGATGCACCGGTGCGCGAGTATGTGACGAAGGATCCCAACTGTCAGATCTTCCTGCAGAAGCTGACGGATCTGCTATGTTTCCTGATCCCGGGCTATATCCGGGAGGGCAAGAATCAGCTGGTGGTCGCCGTGGGCTGTACGGGCGGTCAGCATCGCAGTGTCACCATCGCGCAGGAGCTGTATGAGCATCTGAAGCAGGTGGGGGGCTTCGGGATCAAGCTGACGCACCGGGACTGCGATACCAATGCTGCGGAGGTACGCAATCGGTACGTGCAGGATGGAGCAGGGTGATGTCCTTCTCATCTGAGGTTAAAGAGGAACTCCTTGCGCGGATCCCCGGCGCCCGCCACTGCCAGCTGGCGGAGATCGCGGCGATCCTGGCCTGTGACGGGATGGTGGTGTCTGCCACCGGGCAGGACATCGGTCTGCTGCTGCGCTCCGAGACTGCGTTGCGCAGAAAGTTCTTTACATTATTAAGGAAAGCATTTAATATAGATACGGATTTTTGGCAGTCGGATGAGTCGGGGGGCGGTCGCGTGTATGAGATGCTTCCTTTTTCAGAGGAAGAGACACGGCGCGTACTGGCATCGACGTTGCTGATCCAGGAGAACGGACGGCTCCGTATGGTGGAGGGCTCCGGGCACAGGATCATCCAAAGGAATTGCTGCAAACGGGCATTCCTGCGGGATGCGTTCCTCTGTATCGGTTCGGTGAGCGATCCGAGTAAGTCCTACCATCTGGAGTTCGTGTGCGAGGAGACAGTACTGGCACACACGCTATCGGAGCTTCTGCACAGTCTGGGGGTCCCTGCCAGGGAAACCGCCCGCGGACATTATACGGTGGTCTATATCAAGGAAAGCGAGGCCATCGTGGATCTGCTGAATCTGATGGAGGCACCGGTGGCGCTGATGCGGATGGAGAATGAGCGGATCGTGCGCGGGATGCGGGGTGATGTGAACCGGCGTGTCAACTGTGAGACGGCCAACATCACGAAGACCGTGGATGCGGCGGAGCGCCAGATCGAGGATATCCGTTTCCTGATGCAGCACGGCGGCGTCGGACGTCTGCCGGAGGCGTTACAGCAGATGGCGGAGGTGCGGCTCGCACATCCGGATGCGTCTCTGGTGGAGCTGGGTACCCTGCTGGATCCGCCTGTGGGCAAATCCGGTGTCAATCACCGCTTGCGGAAGCTGGGTGATCTGGCACGTCAGAAGAGAGAAGAATTATTTGGGAGGAATGAAAATGGTGGCGAAATCTGTTGAGATCAGACTCCCCGGGGGTCTGGAGGCCCGGCCGGTGGCAGAGCTGGTGCAGCTGGCCAGTAAATACGACAGCACGGTACACATCGAGGTGAAGGACCGCAAGGTCAATGCCAAGAGCATCATGGGTATGATGACGCTGTCGCTGGACAGGGGGCAGGAGCTGACTCTGATCGCGGACGGCGAGGATGAGGAAGCGGCAGTCGCCGATATGGAGAGTTTTCTGTCAGGTACAGCGAAGGCGTCATAAGGACACAGCCCCGGGTCAGGCTTATGAAGGTTCTGTTTATTTATAATCCCCGTGCAGGTAAGGAGCGGATTCGCAGCAATCTGCTGGACATCATTGATATCTTCACCAAAGCAGGGTGGGAGGTTACGGCGTATCCGACCCAGGGCGAGGGAGATGCAGTCCAGCGTGTGATCGGCGCATCGGAGGAGTATGAGCTCATCTGCGTCAGCGGTGGAGACGGGACGCTGGATGAGGTGGTAAACGGGATGATGAACCGGGTAAAACGCTGCCCCATCGGGTTCGTTCCTGCAGGTTCCACCAATGACTTCGCAATGAGCCTCGGGATCCCTACCGGGATGAAGGCGGCCGCGCAGGCGATAGTTGGCGGAGAGCGGGAAGCCTTCGATATCGGCAGTCTGAACGGGGATGCATTCACGTATGTGGCGGCCTTCGGTCTGTTTACAGAAGTTTCCTATGAGACCAATCAGGATATGAAAAACCTCTTTGGCCATGCGGCATATGTGATGGAGGGGGCAAAGAAGCTCTCGGAGATCCGGTCGTACGCCATGCGCATCCGGGGAGACGAGTTCTCGCTGAAGGGGAAATTCCTCTACGGGATGATCACCAATTCTGTCTCTGTGGGCGGCTTCAAAGGGATCACCGGGGATC
>JAFSYF010000288.1 GCA_017443695.1 Butyrivibrio sp. | reverse complement strand
GCTCAAAGGCAAGACCCTTCCATGTATTTATTCCGGGTGTGTTGATCTGATTCACCCAGAAATGCTCATCTGTGGATCCGTTTTCCAGGAAACTGTAATAAAACAGGGTAAAGGGATCGATCAGCTGGTACACCGTATTCTTCTTTTTCATGCCAAAAGCACTATACGACCGAATAAAGCCACAGCTCTCCAATTCCTCCAGACGTCTGGAAAGCTCTCCTGAATTTGCAACTTTGGCTTCTCTTATTACGTCGTCTCTGGTAAGGCCCGACTTCACCCTGCATAATGCTTTCACAAGCCTGATATATATTTCAGGATTCCTGAACAATGATGCATAGAGATATCTGAACTCATCTTTCAATTCGGCATCCTTACCAAACAACAGGCGATCTATGTTCTGTTCAACACTGCTGCCTTTACGCAGGAGTTCCCAATAATACGGCACACCACCAAAAATCATATAGTACTGCAATATCTGATCTTTATTCAGAATAAGACCATGTTTCTGAACATATTCCCCGCATTCCGCCAGAATAAAGGGCTTCAGATGAATCTGGACCGTCAGGCGGTGGTACAGGCCCCCTTTATTATGAATCACCTTTGACAGCATCCAGGAAGTAGCCGAAGCACAGATGAACAGTATCACATCATCCCGGGCCGACGCAAAAGCATTCCAGAAATTCTCAAGCGCAACTACAAATCCGCTTTTGGGTGTGTCCATCCAGGAGATTTCATCCAGGAAAATAATCTTCTTCTTTTCATTTGACTGGATAATCAGCTGCTTTAATCCATCAAAAGCCTGAATCCAGTTCGCCGGCGTCTTATCAAAGGAATATCCGCAAACAGACGCTGATGACGCAAAAGCATCCAGCTGTTCTCTCAGCCCTCCATTCGAGACACCTGCATGCTGAAAAGTGAACCGATCTGCGCAAACACTGCGGACAAGAAATGTTTTCCCGACCCTTCTTCTTCCGTAAATCGCTATAAAATGCGATCTACTGTCCCGTATTGCGTTCTCTATACGATCAATTTCAGGCTCTCTGCCAACAATCACCGAATATACCCCGCTTAATTTTTGTTTTTCATGTACTTTAAGCGGATTATAACTCCTTTTTACGCTAGTTTCAATCTCATTTTTAATTATATTCCGCTTAATCTCCAATTTTATGTCACTTTAAGCGGATTATAGATTAGTTTCAAGTCCAAGGCATATCCCGCCAGGCGTTCTGTTCAAACCAGCTTCTTCTCTATGAGGGCCTTGAGGTTCGTGGAGTTGGTGCTCAGGGTATAGGGGAAAAACACCATGTCCACCCCGTGCTCCTGGAGGTACTCCTTCATCTCGATCCAGTAGTCCTCGTTCATGTGATCGCTCCCCTGGAACATGGCATCGAAATGATACAGTGCCAGCGCCTCCTTCGGACCGTTGAGATCCAGCGGGATCTCCACCGCCTCATCCACATACCGGCAGCCCCGTACCAGCTCGATTCTTTCCTCAAACGGAACAAAGGGAGCCACCCCCTTGTGCCGGATGACGCCCTTGTCGGAGACCACCCCCACGATCAGATAGTCGCACAGCGCCTTCGCCCGGCGGAACAGGTTCAGATGCCCCACATGGAAGAGATCGAAAACACCGGAGATGTAACCGATATGGTATTTCTTGTCCGGATTGTGAACCTCCGGGTTCGACACGGCGGGATCCACGGGATGCCGGCGTCTGGGGTAGTCCCTCGCCGGGTCGAAGATGCCGAACTCCATCACCCCCATCTCCCGGAGCTGACGCATCACGGAGAGATAGTTCTTGATGCAGATGATTACCTTATACTCGCCGATGTCCAGACGGGTGAGCAGCTCCGGCGAATGGATCTCGATGTCCCCCAGCGTCTCCCCCCAGCGCTTCTCCTGATTGTCGACGATGGCGTAGACCGGATAATCCGCGCCGTACAGCTCCAGGAACCGCTTCGCGAAGAGCCCCGAACCGAACAGGATGAGCTTGCGCGTATCCGCGTGCTGGAAGATATCCACGAAGAGGCGCTCGTACTCCCCTGCGGGGTAGTTAATGCTCTGGCGGTTGGAATTGACGGTGTTGGCGTCCTTGCGGATCTGACGGTGGTAGTCATAGAGCTCATTCTCATTGCGCAGCTTCGAGACAAAACGCCACTCCATCCGGCACCAGTTGTCCTTATAATCCGCCAGATCATAGCGCGCGAACAGTTCATCCTGCGGCATGATGCGGGTCAGGGCACCATTGCCGAAGTAGAAGGTCATGAGCATCCGCACCAGCACCGCATAGGCCGGATATCGCTCCTCCCGGAACTCCTGATCGAAGAATACGAAGGTGCCATCCATGTAGAAGCTGTTGAGGGGTACCAGATCCAGGTACCCATAGCGCAGGGTGGGGCCCAGCTCCTTCGTGTATTCCTCCCCCACCACATCGGAGGAGCGCATCACCAGATCCCGGAAATGATCCATGGCCTGCAGGAATGCTTCCCTGTCTGTGAGCAGCATCTCCTTGAGTGCCAGCTGTCCGGTGGGTGCATCGATGCAGGGCATCACCAGGCCCTCCTCGCGCAGTTCCATATCGATGACGCGGAGTCCGTGGGCACGGAGATCCTCCACATAGGTGACCATCTGTGTCAGGCGCTCCCGTCCCTCGGGGTAGAGGTTGCGCTTCACCACATCACCGCGTTCCCGTATGATCGTGGCCATGGCATTCTTCCGTGCGCGCTCGGCAGAACAGGTGATCTGCAGCGCGTCCGTGAGCATCACCTCCTCAGCGGCCGCCGCCTCGAAGAGATACGCCCCGGCCATCTGGTGGAACATGCCATTGTCGATGAGGGAGTGATAGAGTACCTCCTCATCCAGGAACACCGTCTCCGGGGTGTCATAGGCCGGGAACAGCCGGTTGGACAGATCCTCTCTGGGTTGGTATCCGTAAGCAAAGAGATGACTCGGGTTCTGGAGTCCCGCCATGACGGAGTAACAGCGCTGATGGCCGAATCCGGACTGCGCCAGCATCCGGACGAGCTCCGCATGGTCGTACATCCGGCCGTGGAAGACATCCTCCTTCTTCATGTAGGCGCGGTAGTAGTTCTCGATGCCGTCGAAGTTGCGGCCGGTGTACTTATCCCGGTCCCCACAGAAGAAGCGGGTGGCGAACCGGTTGTTCATGCCCAGGAGCAGGATCCCGCGGTCTGACAGGAGTGTGCGCCAGATCCGAAGGATCTCCTCCGGATGCTCTTCCTGCTCCAGGGTCTCGATACAGATCAGATAATCGTACTGCCCCTGATGCGCGGTGACGAAGGCTTCCACCACGCTCTGGGGGAAGGGCACCACCGTCACCCGAAGGCCCTGCCCCGTATCCGTGCCGTCTGCGCCGATGATCTCGCCCGAGCGGCCAAGCAGCAGCTCCGCCGTCGGATCCTTCTCATCGCCAACATACAGCACCCGGCTGCCCCGGGCGAAGTCATACCACGCCAGCAGCCCCTTGCGCATCTCCTTGATATAATGCTCGTTTCGTGTGAGGTCTTTTTTCATATCTCTCCGTTTTCAAAGCCATCCGCTAAAAAACGTTTAAGAGGCTCCAGTTCAACGCTTTCCCAATCAAAAGCTCCAGCATCTGCTGCCACTCCGAGCGGCATAGTGACGTATTCATCACTGGAAGAGAGATAAGTGTATAACATATTTTTATGCTTTCGGCGATATCTGCGCCCATAAGCTGACTCCATAGAATTTAAAAAGGTATCTATGGAAGATTGAATG
>JAFSYF010000287.1 GCA_017443695.1 Butyrivibrio sp. | reverse complement strand
GGCCCTCGCCAGACCCTTCCGCAGCATCCGCCTCCTGCGCCGGCCTCACCATGGCCGCGACCGCTACTACCTCCAGCTGACCGGTGAGACTGCAGCGTAAGCCAGGGATATGCAGATCGCAGAGGGGTGTTCTCAAAGCCAGGCAGCCGGGGAGCGCCTGCGCAGAACCGGCGATCTCTTCGCGCAGCGAAATGTGAGCCGGGAGCTGCGTGGGCGCTCTCAGGCTGCCGTGGCAGGAGGCTCACCATGATCATTCGGTTCCGGTCGCAATTTGTCGGCGATCATTGTATAATGGGTGACATGGGAGCCCCGGCACTTGTTGCTGCGGGCGTATCAGTAAGACGAATGACATCGGCACGGGGCGCATTGGCATGCGACGCACAGCGCCCGGTACCGACCAGAGAACGGGAGAGAGACCATGTCCATCAAAATCAACTGTTTCATGGGCAAGCTGGGGTGGGTTGCGCGCAAGCGTTTTCCCATGCTGGCCAGCAACGCCTATCTGAAGCTCCAGTTTGCCACCCGCGGCAGGGCGCAGCGCGCCTACACACACTACTTCATGAAGGAATCGGCCAGAGGCGCCGTCCCGATGCCGCTGGTAGTCAACATCGAGACCGTCAACCGCTGCAACTCCACCTGTGCATTCTGCACAGCCAACAAATACGCAGAGAAACGCCCCTTCAAAATGATCGACGAGGACCTCTATAAGAGCATCATCGACCAGCTGGCCGAATGGGGCTACAAGGGCCATCTGACGCTCTACGGCAACAACGAGCCGCTCCTGGACCCCCGGATCGTGGAGTTCCACCGCTATGCCAGGGAGAAGCTCCCGGAGGCCTATATCTTCATGAGCACCAACGGCCTGATCCTGACGATGGACAAGCTCCGCGCCGTGCAGCCCTACATCAACCAGCTCATCATCAACAACTACGCCCTGGAGATGAAGCTGCATAACAACATTCAGGAGATCTATGACTACGTCAGCACGCATCCGCAGGAATTCGAGGATGTGGAGATCCTGATCCAGATGCGCTATCTGCAGGAGGTGCTGACGAACCGTGCGGGTTCCGCGCCGAACAAGCAGGCCACGGAGAAAGTGGTGGAGGAGACCTGTCTGCTGCCCTTCACGGATATGTGGATCATGCCCAACGGCAAAATCGGCCTCTGCTGCTGCGACAATTTTGAAACCACGGATTTCGGCGACCTGACGAAGATGTCTCTCCGGGAGGCCTGGGGATGTGCCAAATTTCAGAAGGTGCGCAAGATGATCGCCCATGGACGCCAGGAGTACCCCTTCTGCAAGCACTGCGACTTCATCGACGCGGGCTTTAGGATGCAGCTGGTGAACGCCGTCCTGCGGGGTGAGGACCCCAATCACCTGGGAGGCGAGGAGCGGATGACCCTGTTGACGAACCGAAAGGGCCCGAACCTGAAAGGCAGCAATCAGCGCACCGGAATAAAGAAAAAGAATCGTCAGATCAAAAGAAAACGGAAGAACTGAGTATTAGATCAGAACGCCTCACGGACGGTAGTTCAGATACAGCGTGATCTGCGCTGACGAACCCTCCGCCCCGGGGGCATCCTCCTCCGCGGCATCGGTTTCCGCCGGCTCCGGCAGCACCACCGCGGTGAACAGATCCCCGACGGAGAAGTGTTCCAGACGCGCACCATCCGCGGATCGTACCACCCAGTTGTCCTCATAGGGGAGATTCAGAAGAACGATACAGGCCGTCCGGCCATCTGCCGTCACGGCGGGCACCGTGGCCTGCAGGTGGGAATCCCCGCATGAGATGAGCGGCAGGGAGAGACCATGGTGTGCACGCTGCAGGCATCCGGCATTGGCCTGGATCTGGGCCGCGGCCGCCTCCAGCGCCGACATATCCTCTGTATAGAAGAACGGTGTCCCCGGGAAATCCGCCTCGGAGCGGATCACCAGCTCATGGATCTCACCGGCGGCAAAGGTATCGAGGCGGCGTACGCCGTTGGCAGACAGATTGCCGTATCCGCCGATGGCGGAGCCATCCATCGACAGCTCCAGATTGTAATAATCATCGCCCAATCCCGCCATACAGAAATACAGATCGCCGTCCGCGGCCGCCTTGAAATCAATGCGTCGTCTCCGCACCGGATGCGTCGTGCCGTCCTGAGCGAGCTCCGGTACCATCTGCGCGTCATCCTCCAGGATGACGGCGGGGACAAAGGGGGCAGGTGCTGCCTCCTCCGACCCGCCCTGCGCCAGGCTTAAGAGCTCTGTCTGCAGTGCAAAGGGTTCCTTTGGCGCCGTGCGGTAATCCGTGAGTGCCGCCACCTGGAGGCGGAGGACCTGGGCAGGGGTTGCCACCACCCAGGCCATGGGCAGTGCCGTACCCACGTTCAGGATGGATTCCTGGATCGGTGCTTCAGGGTTAATGAGATACTGCAGCCCCAGGAGACTCATGGCGGTACTCGTATTGTTCGTATCGAAGGCCGTATACAGACCATTCTCCGGATAGCCCAGAGCGTGCAGTGCGGCGCGGGTGGAGGCACGCATCTCGGAGCCATAGTGCGTCACCCCTGCGTACCCGAAGCCCAACGCGTCATTCTCCTCACGCGGGGAGAGATTCTCCATCCGGTAGATCCCCGGCGCCTCCGCGGTATCGGTATCCGTCGCAGTTATCGTCTGCAGCAGATCCTGCAGGGCGTCCATCCGGGAGAGATAGGAGCGCCAGACCAGCATCGTACACTGCTGCCAGCTCATCCGGTGATAGATCAGCACCGCATTGCTGCCCAGCTCCGCCAGCAGACAGAGGGACAGAACCGCGCAGAACAGGGGCCAGAGGCGGCGCCTGGGCCGGGACGTCTGCTGCGCACCCTCCGCAGTCTCTCCAGCACGCTTCGCCAGACGGTTCTCCCATGCCTCCAGCCGCCAGAGGGAGAACTCCTCCCAGGCGCACCCGGCGGATTCAACGGTCAGGAACAGCCACAGGAACGTGAAACGGTACGGATACCCCTGAGGATACTGCCCGCCGTGCCACAGGAGATTGAGCGGTGTCATGAAACTGACCAGAAGCACCAGAAACAGGATCAGCTGACGGATCCGGACCCGCAGCGGCAACTCCAGGCATCCATAGAAGATCAGGGACAGCACCAGGGTGCCGCATCCGCAGTACAGCACAGGAGCGCCCTCCATCAGCTGTGACAGCTCGAAATGCAGGGGGAGCATATTGTACAGCAGCTGCAGCGGTGTGGGTGCCGGCAGGGCATACAGATCGTTCTGCGTGGGATGCAGCCGGAAGCTGGTCATCAGCGCGCGGATGGTGGGCAGCAGGAACGGCAGTGTGAGCACGGTTCCGGCCAGAGCCGCCCCGAGGGTCCGGATCGCACAGCCCACGGAGCTGTCCCCGGTGATGAGCAACAGGAGACAGCGCAGGGCCAGGAACAGCAGGATCATCCAGGCGATGTAATAGTTCAGACAGATCAGCAGTGCCGTACCCAGCATGACGCGTACGAAACCCCTGACATGTCCCGGTGCCTCACGCGTGGACATAAGGGTTTCAATGGAATCTGTCATATCGAGCCAGGTCTCATCCATCATCAGCTCCTCTGTCCACAGCGTGAGCAGCGGCAGCAGCAGGATGGCATCCAGCCACATCGGGTTG
>JAFSYF010000286.1 GCA_017443695.1 Butyrivibrio sp. | reverse complement strand
TTCTTCATATCATGTCTCGCCATAGTATTCCATCCTATGCACATTCCCCGGAATGATGACCCGGCGAATGAATCCGTCGAATAAAGTGATTATACCGAATCATTGGCTTGAGTTCAAGTTTGAGGCATGTTCTGCACCTTGTTGTTCGCCGCATTCATATTCGGCCGTCTGTCATTCCCGGCGATGGAGTTCCTCCGGGGTCTGTTCTGCTGGTTCTGAACCTGGTTGTCCGCCGCATTCATATTCGGCCGTCTGTCATTCCCGGCGATGGAATTCCTCCGGGGTCTGTTCTGCTGGTTCTGTGCCTGGTTGTTCGCCTGCACGTTCTCATGCAGATCCTGGAGGTTGATGTCGTGCACCTGCGGGTTCTGTTCCTGCTGCGGCGGATTGCCATTCTGTACCGGCGGCTGGTTGTTGTTCTGCGGCAGCTGCTGCGGCGGATTGCCATTCTGCACCTGCTGCGGCGGATTGATCTGGGCCGCTGCAACCTGCTGTACAGGCGCCGGCATCTCCGGAATACCGATGGTCTGCATGGCCATACGTATCCTCTCAGGCCGCTGCCTCGCTGTCAGCGTCGGCAGGACGTTTGATCCCTGCTCCGCCAGGAACTGGTTCGTCAGGAACTGCTCCCTGTCCCTCCGGCGCGAATTGACCGCCGTATTCTGCCCCCGGAGATCCCCGAAGAGCGGCGGGAACGGGCCGCGCATATTGCCGGCGGCGATCTGTTCCAGTCTGGCTGAAACATACTCAAATGGAAGCTTGCCCTCCTCGAAGCGGCTTACCAGGGCGTTCACATGGTCGATCTTCAGCTGGCTGAGCCGGCGTCTCTTCTCATCAAGCTGGGCCTGGAAGGTGCTGTGTTCCTGTGCGATCCCCTGAAGATCCGCATTCAGTCTCGCGACATCCTGCATGAGCCGCTCCACCGGCCGATGATGCGTATGGGCTTCTGTCAGCTCGTTCCCCTTCGCCATCAGGCGCGCTGCCGTCTCCTCAAATCTGGTATTCCTGCGGCCAATACGTCCCTCCAGTGTCCGGATCTCATTCTCCAGATTCCGGGTGGCCGTCTGCAGCGCCTTCTCCTCATCCTTCAACTGCCTGACGATGTTCTGCTCCCGCTGCTCCATGCGCCGCGTCCGGTTGTTCTTAAAGTCAAGGTAGCGGTTCGCCTGGTTCGTGAGCTCACGCTTCTGTTCGACTGTTAATGCCGGCAGCTGCAGTCCCGGCTGTGCCTGTCTGAGCGCCTCGTAGCGCTGCGCCATATGCAGCAGCTCATCCTCCAGTCCCGCAAAGCCGGGCCGGCTCATATCCGCCGCACGCAGGGTCAGCAGCTCTGACAGCGCCTGCTGTCTGGCCTTGATCACCACGAAAGGCTGATAGGTATTCTGATTGAAGATCCCGTGTCCGATGCCCGGATAGCGTTTCCTGTCCGTCGTCGCTGCCTCCGCGCGTATCTGCGCATGGGTCGCAGCGGCATCCCGGAGCATGGTCTCAAGCCTCGTGGCCTGGGCCTGATAATCAAAGTTCTGCAAGGTCCTGAGATAGACACCCAGCCGGAAGGGTTCCTGCCTGGTGCCGTCCACGTTCAACGGAATCCTCGAAAGCATCCGGTTCGCATCGAAATCCTGTTCAGGCACAATGGTCAGCGCCTTGATCGCCTCCATGCCCTGACGGTCGCCACGCTGGAAGGCCTCTTTGATCTGTCTCGAATTCTCCGCGACCTGTCTGGGGATGACACCCATCTCGTCCCCCAGGAAGATGTGGTTGACCAGGAAGGTGTTGTGCGCCTTACGGTCGGGATCCGTCTCCGGCTCCGCGAGGATCATGCCGGTAATGGCCCTGCCCAGGAGCCCGAACTGCGACGCGCCCTCTACCAGGGCCTGGCTGTAGTAATAGCCACAGCCGCCCTTGGCCGCAATCTCACCAAAGCTTGCGCCCTGCGTATAGCCGCCAAGTACACCCTTCTGGCGGATCATCTCCTCCTTGATCCGCTGCATCACCGCATCCGGGTTCTGCCTGAACTCATCAATGCTGATGTGATGCGCCTTCAGTATGCTGCCGAAGAGGTATACCGCATTGAGCTGCGAGCTGGTGACCCGGTCTCTGGCGTATTCCCACGGCACCGACGGATTGCGTACCACGTCCAGATTGTCCATGTAGTCCCGGGTGGAGAAGGTATCCCTGCCCATCCGCATCAGATCGTCCATGCCCTGCCTGAGCTGCTTATAGGCAGCCAGCTCCTCCCGCAGGCGGGTCCGGTTGGCTTCCACATGCATATCTGCCCGGAGTGCCTCTCTGAGTCTTGCGGACGCCTGGCTGATCTGCCGGAAGGCATAGAACTTGACATCCTCCTCTGCCTGTTGGCCCTCATGGAAGAGCCCCAGCCCGTCCATCCGCTCCAGGATCGCCGAAATACCGTTCACATAGGCCCCACCAAAGACGGGGTTCTGCGCTCTGGTACGGCGCATGTCCGCCTGTCTGTCCGGCTTGACCACACTGATCCTCTGCTGCTCCCGTCTGAGCCTCGTCATATACTGATTCTCCGGGCGCTGACGATGCTCGTTATCATTCTGGTTGAGCAGCGTGTTCGTCCTGTCTGTATCCACCCCGACGACCTGGGACACTCTGGATCTGATCTCCGGTTTCACCGTGGTCAGCAGCGCATCCGCCTCTCTCAGCTGCTCCCTGAGTTCCTGATACCCGCGGATCTCCGGTGCATCTGATGCATACTTGCCCATTTCCGCAAAGTACTGGAGCAGCAGCTCCTCCACACGGTCGTGGACATCATGGGTCACCTGCTGTTCGATCGCCTCTCTGGCCTCATCCGCCGGGCGATCCAGCTGCAGCTCTCCCACCGGAACAAAGGCGTCATCCAGTGCCATGATCTGCCGCCGTCTCTCATCCGGAAGGTTCCAAACCACTGCGGCAAAGAGCCGCTCCTGCTCCTGTCTGTTCAGGCCCCGAACCGTCTCTGCCGTGGGTACCCGGTTCTGCAGCCTCTGAGACAGGGCACTGCCCGCCTGCTGTCCGAGACGTTCGATCAAAAGTGTCTGTAACTGCGCCGCGGTCATCTCCTGGAACAGCGCTGTCACAATCTGATTCATCCTGCCTGTCGCGTCGTTCCTCAACAGCATGCTGTCATAGGTGGCATCCGCGTCGTTTCCATGCTCTGCCGCTGCCGCCTGCGCCCTCCTGTCCAGGGCATCCTGTGTCCGTGACAGGAGTCTGAGGGTCAGCGGCAGCTCCATGGCCTGTCCCAGTTCGAACTCCCTGCGGAGGGTCAGACGCTGCTCTATCCGCTGTACGCGCTGTGCCTCCTGTGCCTGCGCCGCCTGTCTGCGCTGTGCCTCCTCGATCTGCTGCGCCGCTCTCCGGATGCCCGCCGTTCTGGCAAATACCGGGCCGACCTGCTCCATCTCCCTCCGGATCGCACTCAACGGCTCCGCCCGCTGGACAATGCTCAGATTGCTCAGGCCAAAGCCCGCCTGCAGCACCTGCAGGCTCTGATTGATATCCTGGACGAACTGCATCGGGAAGTTGCCGTTATGCACGGTATCGATCCCCCCCAGCACCTGGGCCAGCTGTCTGTACGCCTCCTCCATCTGACGGGGTTCATAATCCTGTCCCGCCAGATCGATGATGCGGTCGATGGCTACCGCGATCTGCTGTCCGAGAGCTTCCGGCAGATCATACTCTCCCTGCTGGTCCAGGCGTCCCCGGACAGTACGGAACGCACCCTGTGGCACCAGATCCTGCACCACACGGTCTGTTGCCGTCCGGAAGGCCGCCTGCACCGTCGCCAGGTCCCTGTTGTTGATGTTCGTCAGTCCCAGAAGACCGCAGAGCTCCTGTGTGTCGTAATGAATCTCGCGGCGCACCTCCCGCGCTTCCGTATCCGCCAGGAGCCGCTGCATATGATCCCGGCCACTCTGTGCCGCAAAGGGCTTGTAGCGAACCGCCCGGATGTTGCCGGGACGCTGCTGTGTATTCAGCTCCGCGATCCGCTGCCTGGCATAAGCAGACGTCAAATCCCCATTCCTCACCGCATTCAGAAGCCAGTCCTTATACTCACGGATGGCCAGCTCCCGCCTGAGTTTGTATGCAGCCGGTGCGCCGGCATCCGGCTGACGGCGCTCCCGCTCGATCTGGTTCATCTCATCGACGAATGCCTGCTCCCTCTGCTGCGCGTACCGGGTCAGTTCCTGGATGCGGGTGCGCAGCTGCTGCAGCTGCTGCGTGCGCAGCGTCTCTCTCTGCGCAATGGCGGCCCGCTGCTCCTGAGACAGGGCACGCCCGGCCTGCTGGTATTTCGTATTAAATTCGTCGGCCTGGGTCCGGAGGGTCCTCTTCTGGTCATTGGTCAGTGCCGGCAGTGCGGCGTTGCGGCTCCTGATGGCATCATAGTACTGTGCCATGTTCCGCACCTCATCCACCAGCAGCTCATAGCCGGGCTTGCCGGCATCCGCCGCACGCGTGGTCAGCAGGAGGGAGAGGGCGCGCTGTCTGTTCTCCAGAAGGTGCATCACATCCGCCGGCTGAAAGGCGCCTGCGCCGGTGCGGACCGCATCCGCGATCATCTCCTCCAGGCGTCCGGTGAGGGCCTGATAACCGTTGAAGTCCGCAGGAAGCGTCGCGATATAATCCGACGCCGTGATGGGCTCCACCGCGCGTCCCCGGGCATCCAGCGGCCTGATCATCACCATCCGCCTGCAGTTCTCCGCCAGTGCCTGCGGATCCACGATGGTCAGAAGCTCCTGCACCTCCCTGCCCCGTTTCTCATCCTCCAACGCCACACAATTCTGCGCTATATGGGAATTGATCTGTTTCTCATAGGTATCCCACAGCTCATAGGTGGGGATGTTGCTTTTCCTGCTCGCGGCATCCGGGTCTATCATCACCAGCGCCTCCTGAACACGCCGGATCATCGTCTTGAGAGCCATCGCCTCATTGACTCTCATAAACTGGTCTCCGCCCCGCTGTGCCGCCAGCGTTCCAAGGATCTCGCCCATGCGTTTCCCCCGCATGGTGACCGCCGGATCCATCGTCTCCATGGCCTTCTCATACATCCGCCTCAGGCAGGCATTCGGATCCTGTCTGAACTCCTGAAGGGTACAACCTGCCCATCTAAGCGCAGAATACAGACTATGTATGCCGTTCAGCTTGGAGTTGGTCACCCAGTCCGCGGAATACTGCAACGGGATATTGGCCTGTCTGGTGGCGTCGATATTGCCCGGTATGCTCTCCCCGGGAAAATGCGTTCTCGCAAAGGTAAAGAGGCTGTCCATATTCCGCCGCTCATCCTTCAGCGCGTCTGTGGCCTCAATAATCCGCTTCGGATCGCCGATGGCCAGCGCCTCCTCCAACGCATCCTGCGCATTCACCAGGCCGGAGAATGCCAGGGATCTGCCGTCCCCGCCCGGGAATTCCTCAGCGACGGGTATATGCATGTCCTCCATCTGCTGCATCAGATCTGCCACATCGTTCAGGTACTGCTCCGAGAAATGATACTGCCAGTTGATGAGCCGGTCTCTGTCCGTCTCCTGTCCCTTCTGTACACCGTAGGCGACGAAATCACCCGAATTCTTATGCAGATCCATGGCCACGAGTTTGAGGCCCTCATCTCCGGGGGAATTCAGGTACTCCTCCACCACACCGTTACGGTAGCTGTTGTAATATCTCTCCTGGATCCCCCGATCCATCATGTTCTCATCTCTGACCGTGCCCGGCACAGATTCCAGCAGACGATCCGCATCCTGCAGCGCCTGTCTGTATTTCTCGAGATCATCCGGCGCTAAAGGCACCAAATTCACATCCGCCACATCACCCGCAACCGCGTTTGCCATCAGCACCTGGATCCTGTCATGCTGCGCAGGGGCGGTCTGCTGCTCCATTGGCAGTTCCTGCACGAGCTTAAAGTTCAGAAGCTCCCTCCGCAGGCTGTCTGCCTGCTCTCTGGGCAGTGTCTCCGCCAGATCATCCAGCAGGGCATGGAGATCCTGGGGCGAAAGGGTACTCTTGAGACACTCCACCTGTCTCGAACGGATCACCACGGGATCCGTCACCCCGGCCATCCGCGGATCCAGCACAGGACGGAAGACCTCCCTGAACCACTGAGGTTTCCTCTGCTCCAGCTGTCTCAGCAGTTCCTCACTGGTAAAAGCAGCCAAGAAGTGAATGAGCATCGAATCATACCGTTTGGCCTCCCTGCGGGCCGCAATACGCTTATGTGTCCGCTCCTCCACTGTCGCAGCGGGATCCGCTTCCGCCCTGGTTTTGGCCTGCTCTGCCTGTTCCCTGTGGAGAAGAGCCTCCTCCATCACTTCGGCAAAGTTCATGGTCAGGCGCAGATCGTCATTCGCCAGGCCCTCCTGCAACCGCGCACGGTTCTCGTCATAGGGGTCGAAGAACTCGTCCAGATCGATATCAATCCTCTCCTGCGCAGCCACTCTCCTGTCCTGACGGGCCTGCTGCAGGGCAGCACCCTGCTGCTTGCGCTGTTCTATCTCCTCCTCTCTGCGGCTATCTCTGAGACGATATTCATCTGCCAGCACCTGCGGCAGGAAGCGGCCCTTATAACTGGCCACCGGTATAAACTCGGGCAGATTCTGATTCATGGTGTCAAGCACACGCTTACGTTCCGCCCTTGTCAGCTGTCCCATCACGAAGGCTGTGTCCCCGTAGAGCACACCATCCGCATCCTGAGCAAAGAGGTTGTCCTGCATCTCCTGCAGGAACCTCTGCCTGTCCGCCTCTCTCTGGGCCTGCTGCTGCTGCCGGGCGCTCAGCTCCAAGCGACGGCGTCTCTCCAGATCCAGCTGGGCCGTATGGGCCCTGCGCATGCCGTCGAGATCCGACCGGATCTCCTCCAGCATCTCCAGCTGGCGTTTCTGCACCTGTGAGGGCTCCGCGCCGGCAGTGTCCGTCCGGAGTCTGGCGATGGAACGGGACACCTGTTCCACAAGCCGCCCCGCATCGCGGACCATCGCATCCAAGGCCTGTCGGCGCTGCTCGGCATGTGCGGGTTCTGTCAGTGAATAATCCGCATAGAACTGATCCACCCGGTTTAAGAAACTGGCCAGCTGCAGGTTGGTCTGGTTGTGAAGGGGATCCTGAAGCAGTGCCTGCTCACGGACCATCCTGCCCTCCAGACGGTAGAGTCCGGCGAGACGAATGGCATCGAGGAAGGCAAGCTCCTCATCCGTGCGCGGCCCATTGATGGTGGGGGCATCGAGATCCGGTCCGTTCTTCCTGGCCTGATAACGGTTGTACGCATCCCGGGCCTCTGCCAGCTCCTGTTCGGAGAGAAACTCCTCCGCCACGGGCTGTCTGTCGATGAGCTGTTTCAACTCAATCCGCAGGGTGTCCAGGCTGTGACTGATGCCCACCATGTATTCGGTATACAGACTGTCCCCGTAGGAATCGATCATCTGCAGGAGTCTCTTCCTGTCCTGCGCATTCCGGATGGGGGTTTCGTCCAGCTCTTTTATGATCTGCTCCAGGACCTTGAGGGTACGCTCCTTGGCTCTGTTCTCCGCAGGCGTCATCTCCTTATTTGTTCTGTATTGCGCCAGACTGGCCTTCAGCATGTCCCTCCTGCAATAGAGATCCGCCAGGAGATTGAGATCGCTGATGGGCCAGCCATTGGCCAGGAGCGCGCGTCGTCCCGCCATATCCCCCCAGGCAGGGGCTGTCCCCCTGGCATAGAGGGAGGACGCATGATCCACGGGGTTGTCGAGACACCTGGGATAGAGGTCTGCACAGAGCCTGTGCGCCTGCGAGCCTTCCACACCGCTGTTCACCACCAGCTGATCCTGTTCCCGCAGCAGCGCCTCCAAACGATCCATCTCCGCGATCAGCATACGTCTGGCGGTCCGGTCAAACCTGCGGGAGAGCGTCCCCTCCCGGACTGCCTGCTCCGCCGTATCCTGGGCCAGGGTGACGCGACGGCCGGTGATGAGGATCTGCGGCAGCGGGAATCTGGGATTCCCCGCCGGATAATTGCCCATGGCATGCCAGACATGCACCGGTCCCTGTCCGTCTCTGGAGGTGGCCCGGATACTGGTCCGCTGGTTGGAAATGAGCAGATAGAGGTTGTTGCGCTGCAGCTGCCACTGCATGGTGCCGTCCCTGTCCTTCAAGCGCAGCACATCCGTCTGGCCACGGATGAACTCCGCGAGCTGCGGATCCACCCTCTCATACTTCCGGGCGATCTGCTCCGCCGCATCCCTGTACTTCCTGATGTAATTACGCACGATCCCGAGATTGCGCCGTCCCGTCTCGTTCATCGTCCCGTCCAGTGCAGTCCCCTTGACGAGACTGAAGTTGATGCTCAGACCATCGGAATTGTGACGGTAGTAATTCATATACCCAATCTGCGCCAACTGCCGATCATCGTCGTCCGAACTGATGAAATACCTGTCCCTCATATCCATGGGAGCCAGATTGGGCTCGACACCCTCCGGCAGCGGATGTTCCGGATCCACCTCATCAAACTGGAAGATCGGGTTGCCCGGGTCGTACTCCGCCAGATCAATCAAAATGTGGTGCATATTGCCGAGCTGCCCATAGTACAGCCCCGCCTCGTTGTCCGGAAAATGAAGATCCGCATTCGTCGTTTCCTGTTCGACTGTGGGCTCCGCCTTCAGCGGAATGCGCAGGGGTGCGCCCTCCACGATGGCGCCCTGGGCATTGTAGACAAGGGGCACGAAGTCCACGGTATACGCCCGGTCCGCCAGTGCGGTCATCAGTGCCGCCATACGGACCTCCTCATCCGCCACCAGCTGATCCGCATTCGCGCCTGGCGGGAGCTGCATCCGCATAAACTCCTTCACCGGCATGCCGTTGATCCTGAAGCGGGCTGTGGAATCCTCTTCCCTGGCGAGCATGAGATCCTTCTGTCTGTTGCCCATCTGGAGGAACTGTCCCAGGGTCTCGTCGAAGATGCGCACCGTCTCCGAACGCTGTCCGGCGTTCAGGCCATTCCTCCAGGTCATCGGCACCCTGTCATAACGGACGGGGCGCGCATTGGCATCCAGGATGCGCGGGATGCGGATGTAGCTCACGTTAAAGACGCGGGTGGTGTCTAATCGCCCCTCCCCGATCATTGTCCGGATGTCCGCCACCTCTCTCTCCGCGACCGTCATCCAACACCTGCGGATCGCGTTGTCCGCCTGCTGTAAATAGGCCTCTGAGAAGGGCGATGGCCCATGCCCCTCCAGATAGTCCCGGAGCTGCTGTTCCGTCACGCCGGCTGCCGGAGGAATCACCACATCCTGATTCATCAGGGCAGTGCCGGTGAGCATCATCTCCGCTGTCATATCGATTCTGGCGTTCTCCGGATCCTCCGCCTTGATCGCGCGCATCTCCGCGTCGTATTTCAACAGGTAATGCTTGCCCAGGACCCGTTTCAAAAGAGGCAAAAAGCCCTCTCTGGCTGCGGCGACCTGTGCCAGCATGGTGATCCCCTGGTACGCATCCTGTCTCGCCTTCAAGGCTGCAAAGACATCATGACCGCCAAAGGCCCGTATGTACGCCAGTCTGGCCCGCTCGTTCACACGATTCTGCTCACCCGGTCTGACAACGAACAGGGTCGTGTTGTCCTGGGAGTAATTCAGCGCAAACATGGCGCGTCTCTGGATCATATTGCCGCCAAAGGCTGTCTGACGAACCACCTCCGAGTCGTTCAGATCCAGCTGCGGGTATCCCGGATACTGTGCCCGGATCATGGCCTGCCTGTGAATCTCTGCGAAATACGCGGCATTGGCCTCCGCCGTGGCATCATCCACGTCTTTGTCCATGGGGTGGGCCTCCAGATCTGCCAGGAACTGTTGTGTCAGCTGTCTCCTGGCCTCCACCGGCAGCAGATTCAGGTTCTGGACATCGTCAAAGGTGGTCAGATCCACGGTATGCTGCACCTGGCGGGGCGCCACACCCTGCGCAGCATTGGGGTCCTGCACGGTCTCGGTCCAGGTGACAGACCCCTTGCCCAGAAAGTACATGCGCATATCATCCGTCAGTCTGTTGCCTGCCATCCAGGCCCCCAGGAGGCCGACAAGATGGTTGACCTCCAGCCGCTGTATGCGTCGCCGGTCCTCCTGTGTGTCACAGAATCCGAGCGCTGTCTCCGACAGCCGCTGTGCCTCGCGCAATGCCGCAGGATCCTGCTCCGGCTCCTGCGCCTGACCGGCCGGCTCCTGTGCCTGACCGGCCGGCTGCTCCGGCGCTGCCTGTGGTGCCGCCTCCGGCTGGACATCGGGGTTCAAAATCACGAAACGGTTGGACAGATATACCACATCCGGCGCCGCCCAAAGGGGTTCCACAGAGCCGGGATGGGCCTGGATCATCCCATGGAGCTCCTCTGCCGTTCTGTACTGCGTCTCCGGCATGTCGGTATCCCTGGCCGTCTGCAGCTGCCTGCGCATGGTCGCCAGCTGTCCCTGATCCGCCATGCCGGCACAGGCCACGGTGTTGTTGTAGAGTGCGTCGCCGGCGCTGTGGATGAACTCCAGCGCGGTCTGACGGGTCCCCTCGTCCAGCACCTGTGTCTGCTCCAGATAATCACAGATCTCCTGTACCGTGCGCAGGGCACGCTCTGTCTGCAGTCTCTGTACAGAGCCGGGCGCCTGGTTCTGTGCCGCGGTCTGCAGGAGCTGTCTCTTCGTATAGAAGGATGCCACGAGATCCAGATCCGCCAGGGGCCAGCCCATGGCAATCGCCAGCCGCCGTCCCTCCAGATCCGCCAGGATGGTGCGGGCACCGGGCGTGCCGTTGACGAAGCGGTCCACCGCCCCCTCGCCGAAGATCCGTTCCAGATCCACCATGCGGTTCAAACCGCCGGCTCCCTGGCGCATCCGCTGGACGTTCTCCTCCATCCGGTCAATGGCTGTCAGCAGTCTGTTACGCAGATCGCGGTCCTGATCCGCATCCAGCGTTCCTGCCGCCGCATGTCTCCTGTACTCCAGCATGGCATCCTGTATTTCCGCGGCATTCAGCGCCGTCTCTACCATCGGGAAAGGATGCGTCCCCTCGGGATCGTCCCTCAGGATGCTGAGCATCTGCGCCGGAAGCGGCGCACCTGCCTCACCCAGTCTGAGGCTGTTCGACAGCTTGCGCATGATGCCGAAGGGAAGGACGGGGGATACGCCATCCAGCGCGACGGCATAATTCGCCTGCTTCTGCAGGAGGCGCGCCAGCGCTGCCATCTCCTGCCGGTTGCCGGTTATAAACGACACTATCATCCGCGAAGCTACCCTCTCCGTGCGCTCTCCATATTGTCTGCGGATCCGGTGCACCGGATCCTCTGCCGCCTGACCTGCCGCGGGTGCATTGTCCTGCGCGCCCAGCTGTCCAGCCACAGGCGCATTGGCCTGCGCGCCCAGCTGCTGATCCAGGTAACCCGCCTGGAGCACACGAAGATCATCGAGCTGATTCTGATAGGCATTGCCCAACCCGGTGATGAGGGGCCGCAGCTGTCTGGTCACTATGTTCAGGGCATCCGTATCCTGTGTGAAGCGCTGTGTCTGTGTGGGCTCTCCCTGTGCCTGTACCGCCGGGAACGGGACAACGGTGTTGATGCTGACCCGTCCGTTCCGGGCCTCCACGGCCTCGCCCCGGGCATTGTACGTAAGAGGAACGAAGGAAACAGGGAACGCGGGATCCGTCATCGACAGAAGCAGTGTATACTCCATGGCCAGACGTCTCAGCGCCGGATTATTCATCAGCGCCGGATTCATCTGCGCCGGATTCTGGTTATCCGGATACCGCTCCGCTACCACCTGGCTGATGGGACGGCCACCCACGGTGAAGCGGTCCATGGCATCCTCTCCACGCTCCGCGGCAAGCAGGGCCTGCCCTGTGGAGATGCCGATGAGGTTCCCCAGTGTCTGGTCAAAGGTGCGGCGGATCTGCTGCTGGCGCTCCACCGGAAGCTCTGTCAGCGCCTCAACTGGCAGCGCCGGGTGCAGCTCGCCGCGGATGGCGATGTCACTCACATTGTAGATCCGGGCGAGATCCACCCCGCCCTGACGGAACTGTCTGACGACAGGGGCATTCTGATTCTGTGCCGCCGCAGCAGCCGACAGCTGCCCGTTGGCAAGGCGCTCCACCTGCGCCATATAGGCATCAGAGAAGGGAGAGGGATTCCTGCCGGAGATATAGCCATCCATCAGCCCAAAGGCCGGCGCACCCTCCATGGGCAGCGGATGCTCCGGATTGTTCATCTGGGCGTACAGCGCCTCCGCCCGGGCAGCGAACCGCATGGCCAGGGTCGGCGGCTGCTCGGAGAGCGGATGATCTCCGGTCAGGGTATGCAGCTGCTCCAGGTAATGCATGGCCAGGGCGCGGAGATGCACCGGCGCATCGTCCTGCACAGCCAGCTGAGCCAGTCTCTGCATAGACTGGAACAGTCGAAGCTGTCCCTGGATCCGCGCCAGGGCCTCCGAGCCGCCAAAGGACGCGACATAGGCCGCACGGGTCCGGCTGTCCGCCGTATCCGGCTGCGTCAGCCGCTGTATGTTCTGCATGAAATCGGCGGTTAAGCCAACGAAGCGTCCCATGCGGGAACGACCCTCCGCAAAGGCGCGCAGTTCATCGATATTCGCGGGGCCAAAGGCCGGTATCTGGTTCTGCAGCAGGCGTGCCGCAGTCCGCGCATGGATCTGGCCGTACCAGTCGGCATTCTGCTCCAGTTCCTCCTGCGACAGGTCGTCACGCAGGGGATGGGCGCATACATCCTCCAGGAAGCGGGTCACGATGTTGCGTCTCTGCTCATCGGTGCCCAGGTTGAGCTCCAGGACCTGGTTGAAGGAGATGTCCCTCTGTCCCATAATGATGCCGAACATGCTGTCCAGTGTCGCAGCGGGGGGATCCAGGGGCAGACCCGTGGCCTGTGCGGCGGCCTGCAGCTGATCCGCCAGCTCGGTGAAGAAC
Organism: Butyrivibrio sp.; assembly: GCA_017443695.1. Taxonomy (GTDB): domain Bacteria; phylum Bacillota; class Clostridia; order Lachnospirales; family Lachnospiraceae; genus Butyrivibrio. Next base: position 4,097 of record JAFSYF010000286.1, on the reverse strand, counting down.
CAGTGTGCCGCCGCGTTGGTCGTATCCAGACAGACGATTTCACGCTCCATGCGGGCCCGGTTATTGGCCTCTTCTTCGTACACGCCGTCAAAGAGATCCCCCAGGGGCATCTCATCCTCCGGTGGCTGCTGTTGCTGCTGCTCCTGTTCCTCTTCCTGTTCCTGCTGCGCCTGCTGTGCCTGCTGTGCCGCAATGGCCTCAGCCGCCTCTCTGGCGCGCCGTTCGTTGAGCTCCAGGATCCTGCGGCGCTCGTTCTCCGCCCAGGCCAGCAGGAATCTGGTCTCCGTGACGCGGTTTACGACAACGGGCACCGTGGAGCCGCCCATGTCCCTGAGGCAGTTGTTCGCAAACATCATGACCTGCTGGGTCTCACGCAGCAGATCCGTGTTGATCCGCTCCACCTCCTCCGGTGCGGGGTTCGCAGCCAGTCTGGCCTGCAGACGCAGGCACTCCTGCATGTGCTGCACCATGACCCGGAAATCCACGGTCTCCTCCGGGTTATGGTTCTGTCCGAGGGCAGCAATACGCTGCATGGAAGCCGAGGGGCCCTCCATGGCGCGGACCTCCACCGGCAGAAGCTGTCTGCTCAGGCAGCGATCCAGATCACAGAGGATATAGCTGAAATTATTGACCATCGGAATGTCCATTTTTATGGCGTCTTTGACGATCAGTCCGCGATCCAATCCGTCCTGCACCAGATCCCGCATTTCCGTCAGGAATGCGATCCGCTGGGCAGGGGAGGTCACAGGTGTCTGACTGATCCTGTCCCAGAGCTGGTCCATGCGCTGCAGGAGCTTTCGCTCTCCCGGCTTATAATCCGGTACCCTTCTGGGTGTGCTGTCTTCATTATAGAAAATCGCCCGGCGTTTCGACTCCCGCAGGATGTTGAAGGAGGACAGGCCATTGAGATCGTCCACGGGCCAGCCGCTCCGGATGCCCATGATCCGTGCCTCCACATCCGCATAGACACCCCCGCTCCCGCGGTCGCTGCGCCGGCGGTTATCCTTCACCACATTGCCCAGGATCCCGTCCAGCTCCTGCGCCTCCGGTGAGCCAATGGCGATGCGTTCCATGCGGTCCAGGTTCGCCAGCACCGTATCGCACTCTGCAGCGATCCGGCTGCGGGTCTCCTGCGCCTCTTTATCCGTGAGGGTGCCCGCATCCTGCTTGTCAAAATAGTCCAGATGAATATCCACGAGGTGACTCACCCCGATGGACACCCGGTTGACGGGATAGATCTCCTCACAGCGGGCGATGCTCCTCCGTCCCCGATCTGATAAGGCCATGGGGGCACACCCCTGGGTGAAATTCTGGAAGGTGGCGATGTTGAGCCGTTCTCTGATCCTGGCATAATACCAGCCCTTGAGCGCCAGCTCCATGGGATGGATCAGCGCCGCATGGATCTGGTCCCGCAGGAGGTCGTCTCCGGGGCGGAGCCTGGCATTCACCAGCTGTTTCGTCTTCTCCAGCAGGCGGCGGAAATGCGCCTCCATCTCCTGCGGATCCACGTCCGGCTGCAGGGGGGCAATCTTGGACCGGCTGCCCGCGATGATCGGTGCAAACCGCCAGGGGGATTCATCCTCCTGGAAGAGTTCCTCGCCCCTGTCCCCGGAGGGGGACTCATAGAAGTAGATGTAGTCCGGATCTGCCTGAAGCTCATTCATGACCTCCGACAGAACAGAACCGCTCGTGAGCTGGTATTCCGTCCTGTTGTAGTACAGGTTGTTCATGGCCTTGCGTACTTCCTGCGGTACCTGCGTCCAATTCCCATTCTGCTGCATCTGATCTCCTCCTCCGGGCAAATGATCCCGTGCTGTAAATGTTCAGAACCGAGTCCGGGTAGTTCCGGATTCATATATACATGTTTATTTACAGTTGAAGCGCCAAAACTCCACGGTTGAATTCGAGGTTCCGGCGATCTGCTATTCCTCGATGTGAAGGAATTTGATGAAGCCGGTTTCTTTGAAGGTTTCGCGGGTGGCGCCCTGGACGTTGCGTATGATGAGGCGGTCCTTGTGTCCGAGTCTCTTCTGGGCAGCGAGGAAGAGGCGCATGCCGATGGAGGAGATGTATTCCAGTTCTCCAACGTCGATCACGAGGGTTTCTGTGCCCTGGATGGCCTGGTCCATGGCCTGCTGGAGGGCACTCTCGGTGGAGGTGGTGAGGGCGCCCTTGAGTTTGAGGGTGATGGTGTTGGCGTCTTGCGTCTGTTCGATGTCGAGTTTGTTGAGCATGGTGGATCCTCCTTCGTGGCGTGGTATACCATAGTAGCCTATCATTATAGCATATTTCTGGCGGGAGTGCTGAGTGGGTGGTATAATGAGGGACGTTATGGTCCGTGACGAGCGACGAAAGGGGAACGGAGGGATAAGGTAAGATGAGTAAGGCGGTTGGTGGTATGCAGCAGTTGAGTAATGCGGGGATTCATGAGGCGATTGAGCGGATCCGGGGGTTTATGGAGGGGTGCCGGGTGTCGTCGGAGGATCTGACGCGGGCGTGTCTGACGATGGAGGAGGCGCTGCTGCGGTATCAGGAGCATTTCGGCGAGGCGGCGGAATTCCGGCTGGAGATGCACCGGGTGCTGGGGCAGCCCCGGGTGACGCTGCGGCTGCGGGGTGAGAGCTATGATCCCTTCGTCTATCAGGAGGGGGATCTGCTGAGTTCCGCGATGCTGACTTCCCTGCTGGACTATGAGGCGCTGCATAAGACCTATGTGTACCGGTCCGGTGAGAACCGTATCACGCTGTATGCGGCACGTCAGCTCCGTTTCGTCAAGATCCCCGGCGGCGCCGTGACCGTGGCGATCCTCCTGGCCATCCTGGCGGGGCTGGTGCTGCGGCTTTTCGTTCCCGTGGGGCTCCGGGATCTCCTCATCACCGATGTGGCCACGCCCATCCTGAATACGATCCTGGGGATCATCGTGGGGGTGACGGGGCCCATGATCTTCTTCTCCGTGGTATCGGGGGTCTGTGCGCTGGAGGATATCGCGACGCTGACGGATATGGGGTTGAAGGTGATCGGCCGTTTCTTCCTGCTGCTGCTGTTCTCCGCCCTCATCACGGTGGTGCTGTGCCTGGGGTTCTTCGGGGGGGTCTCCCTGCATGGGGAGGGGGCACTGTCGGTGGGCGAGCTGCTGAAGCTCCTGCTGGAGATCGTGCCGACGAATATCCTGACGCCCTTCACAGAGGGGAAGACCATCCAGATCGTGATCCTGGCGGGCTTCCTGGGGGTCTGCCTGCTGATGCTGAGTGAGCGCGTGAGTCTCCTGCGCTCCGTGATCGGTGAGGGGAATACGCTGATCTTCCGGATGATGAATATCGTCTCGAAGCTGATCCCCTACGCCGTATTCCTGAGTATGGCGCGCACCATCACCACCAGTTCCCTGGGGGAGATCCTCTCTGTGTGGCGGATCGTGGCGGTGTGTATGCTGACCTATGTGATCAATTGCGCATGCCTGCTGCTCCGGATGGTGGTGATCGATCACCAGAACCCCCTGACGTTCCTGAAGGCCGTCTCCCCGGTGCTGCTGGTGGCGGTGTCCACCGCCAGCGGGTCCGCCTGTATGTCCACCAACTACGATGTGGCGAAGCAGGGGCTGGGGGTGGATGATAAGCCGTGCAATTTCTGGATCCCGCTGTCCCATACCATGTTCTCACCGGGGACGATACCGAAGCTGGTGGTGTGCGCTTTCTTCGGGGCTGCCTATGCCGGTACCTCGCTGTCGGTGTCGCAGTTGCTGATCACGCTGTTGTTGGGGTTGCAGCTGTCCATCGCGTCCCCCAAGATCCCGGGGGGTGATATGGCTTCCTTCACACTGCTGCTGACCCAGCTGGGGATGCCATTGGAGGTGGTGGGTCTGATGATGGTGCCCTGCGCATTCCTGGACAATATCGCGGCGGCGGTGGGTATGCTGATCCGGGATTGTGAGTTGGCGGATTTCGCGTACCGCTTAAAGAAAATGAGGGCGGCATAACCGGGCGGTCTGAGGTTTTGGCGCCGCTTGGCTCCGGGAGCATCGATTAACTGCAGAAGACAGAGGGACGGTTCTACTGTCTTGCTGGAAAGCGCAAGACAGATAGAACCGTCCCTGCTGTCTT
>JAFSYF010000285.1 GCA_017443695.1 Butyrivibrio sp. | reverse complement strand
GGTCAGATGATTGGAATCCTCCTCAATGGAGGCGATATAGCCGATGAGAATGCCGGGCAGATACTTGTCACTGATGTTTGATGTCACCACCTTATCACCGATCCGGACATGATCCGCACCGTCCACCAGCTTGGAAAAAGTGATGACGCCGTTCGCATAAGTCTCCAGATCACCGGTGACGATAAGATTGTCCTGCGTGGACAGCACCATACCGCTGACGGAGCTGTTGTCGGCGATGATGGTCTGCACCTTGGCCCAGTCCGGTCCTACGTCAACGATCCGGCCCACCAGACCGTTTCCGGCCAGAATGTTCATATCTACCGCCAGACCTTCGTCGGCACCCTTGTCGATATTGAAGGCATGATACCAGTTGCCGGTATCCTTGGCGATGATTCTCGCCCCCAGCTTGGTGTAATCGGTGTACTGGCTGTCCAGCTTATACAACTCACGCAGTCTGGTCAGCTCATACTTATCCTGCTCAAGGCTCGCATAGGCAGCCGTCAGCTCTTCCACCTCCTGCCGTAACAGGGCGTTCTCCTCCTCCAGCGCCCGGATTTCCTCCAGCCTGGAGCTGATGCTGATAAGACCGGAGCCTACCCTGGAGATGCCGCGCTGCAGCGGAGTGATCAGGCTCCCGACGAAAGTGTTCATCGGCAGATCCAGTACATCCGTCCTGAAGGTAATGATGATCAGTCCCGTACACAGCGCACTGAGAATGAACAACAGGGTCCGGCTGGGCAGGGTGAAATGCTCGCTTTTTTTTCGTACAATGGGGCTCATGCCGGCTGCACGCCCCTCAGGCGTCCTCTTCTACGGAATAGGCCAGAGACCGGCACTGTTCCTCATTGATGATACGGGACAGTCCCATGGCAACAGACGCCAGCGGATTCTCGGCCAGATTCACATTGAGTCCCACACCATTGGAGAGACGCTGGGCCAGATGATTGATCTGGGACGCCCCACCCGTCAGGTACAGGCCATGCTTGAAGATATCCGCAGACAACTCCGGCGGAGTACGCTCCAGCGTGGCTTTGATATTATCCAGAATGAAATCAAAGCTCTCCACCAGCGCCTGATCCAGCAACCCCGTGGGAATCTGACGTTCTACCGGGAGCCCGGTCACAATGTCTCTGCCATAGACCACCGCATCCGCGCCCTCCTTCTCCAGATCACGGAGAGAGATCTTGACGGCCTCGGATGTCTTCTCGCCAATCATCAGACTGTATTCCTGACGGATGACGCTGCGGATCGACTCGTCAAATTTGCGCCCGCCGACCTTAATCAGCTTGCTGATGACGATACCCCGGAGAGACAGAATCGAGATCTCCGTGGTATCATACCCCACATCCACCACCAGGACCCCCTGGGAATTCATCACATCAACACCAAGCCCCAGACCATCCGCGATGGGCTTCTTGACCATCATGATCTTACGGGCCTTGATGCCGGACTCATGGATCAGATCATGGAAAGCACGCCGTTCCACCTCCGTCACATCCTTGGGCACAGTGATGAAGATGTCCACCGGTTTCAGTGCCCCCTTCATCTGATCCGTAATAAAGAGCTTGGTCAGCATCTTCATATGATCGATATCCGCAATCACACCGCTGTTCAGCGGACTCCTGATATGGATGTTGGACGGGGCCTTCTCATACATGTCATAGGCAGTATTGCCATAGGCCAGAACCTTGGATTTGTTCTCAATGGCGATCATGTTCTTCTCCACGGTCACCTGATCCGTCGCGCGGTTATAGATCTTAATGTTGCTGGTTCCCAGATCAATTCCGAAAGTGTTCGCGCTCACTTATTCCCTCCATAATTTCTGATTGGTTTTATCCTCTTTGAAACTGTAATACCGATGATCTCCGATGATGATGTGGTCAAACAACGGAATCTCCAGTATGGCACCGGCACTGACAACCTGTCTCGTGATACCCACATCCGAACCACTGGGCATCGGATCTCCCGACGGGTGATTGTGGATCAGCACCACATACACCGCCCGATCCCTTAACGCCTCCAGAAAGACCTCCCTGGGAGAGATCAGTGCCCTGTTGACGGTTCCTCGTGACAGTTCATGCTCGCTGATCAGACAGTACCGGCTGTTCAGGCACAGCATCAGGATATGCTCCACTTCTTCATGACAGAGCGGTTCCATATAGTAGCCGGCAATACGGGACGGGCTGTTCAGACATCTCTTCGGATGCATTCCCGCCCGGGATATCCGGTTGGACAGCTCTGCGATGCATTTCAGCCGTACCGCCTTGACATGGCCGATGCCCGGGATCTGCTCCAGCTCCTGCAGTGTCAGATGATGCAGACTGCCCAACCCCCGCTCATACGCTGAACCCTGCTGCAGGACCATCTGTGCGATGTTCATCGGCGTGTGCCGGGTTGTGCCCGTCCGGATCAGAATCGCCAGCAACTCCACATCCGTCAGTGCCTCAGGCCCGAACTTCATGAAACGCTCATAGGGGAGGCCTTCTCTGTCAATGGCCACATCCTCCAGAAGCCGGGACAACGAACCCCTGCCGTTTTCAATAAATCTGTTCATATACCCTCCTTTATCCCTGCTTCTCCGGGCGGAATTCGGAAGGTAACTTTTATCATATCACAGATGAAGGACTGCGTCCATTGATATGAGATTCTTGTCATAAAGAGCCTGAAGACTCTTCAGTATCCCCAGCTTCGCATGCTGCCAGGTCAGGCCGCCCTGGAAAAAAACACTGTAGGGCGCCCGCAGTGGTCCGTCGGCCGACAGCTCTATGGAGCTGCCAGAGACAAATGCCCCCGCCGCCATGATAACCTGATCCTCATATCCAGGCATATCCCAGGGCTCCGGGCGTACGAAGCCGTCCACGGGTGCTGCCGCCTGGATGCCTTCGCAGAAGGCAATCAGCCCCTCCGGGTGATGGAAGGTCACCGACTGGATGATGTCATACCGGGGTTCCGATCCATCCGGCACAACTGAAAAGCCCAGCCGTTCATAAGCATTGGCCGCAAAGACAGCACCCTTCAGGGCAGCCGACACAACATTGGGGGCCAGGAACAGTCCCTGATAGAGCTGCGGCAGTACCTGCAGGGAGGCGCCGACCTCCGCGCCGAGTCCGGGACTCGTCAGCCGCACCGCCGCGCGCTCGATGCAGTCCTTTCTGCCGGCGATATATCCTCCGATGGGAGCCAGTCCGCCCCCCGGATTCTTGATGAGGGAACCAACCACCATATCCGCTCCCACCTCGGAGGGCTCTTTCTCCTGTGTGAATTCACCGTAGCAGTTGTCCACCATACAGATCAGATCCGGCTTGCATTCCTTCAGGAACCGGATCAGTTCTCCGATCTGTTCCACTGAGAAGCTCGGTCTGGTCTGATATCCCTTGCTGCGCTGGATCGTCGCAAGCTTCGTGCGCGGTGTGATCGCGTTCCGGATTGCCTCATAGTCGAACCCGCCCTCTGCGGTCAGCGATACCTCTCTGTAGGTCACACCGTATTCCGCCAGCGATCCCACGGATGGGCGGATCCCGATAACCTCCTCCAGCGTGTCATAGGGATGCCCCGCCGGGGAAAGGAGTTCATCGCCCGGACGAAGATTGGCCGAGAGCGCCAGCGCCAGCGCATGAGTCCCGCAGGTGATCTGCGGTCTGACCAGCGCCGCTTCCGTACGGAATACACGTGCATAGACCTCCTCCAGCTTATCCCGCCCCAGGTCGTTGTAACCATAGCCTGTTGTCCCCAGGAGACATGCCTCGGAGACCTTTGTCTCCTGAAAAGCCTGTAATACCTTCAGCTGGTTCAGCTCCGATATCCGGTCGATCTCCGGAAACCTTGTCTGCAACAGCTCCTGCCAGATCTTCTCCCCGTATGCGCAGATCTCCGGTGAGATGCCAAATGCCTCATAGGCATTCTGCGGTATTCCGTTCATGTATCCAGTCCTCCCCATCTGTCCTGAATGATTGCCTGTATCTCTTCCAGCACGTCTCTGTCCGGCCTGCCGGCCCTGTTCACCATGATCACATCCCGTTCCCTGTTGAACCAGGTCAGCTGTCTCTTTGCAAAATGCCTTGTGTTGCGTTTGATCAAATAGACGGCCCGTTCCTGGTCGTATTCACCGGCAAGGTATGTGGCGATCTCCCGGTAGCCCAACGCCTGCATGGCGGTGGAGGCGGCAGTGACACCCGGATGCGCAAGGAGCCGCTGCACCTCCGGGATGAGCCCCTGGGCCATCATTACATCCACCCGCTTTTCGATCCGCTCATAGAGGCGCGCTCTGTCGTCCGTCAGTGCCAGATACAGATAGTCATGTGGGGAGGTCTTCTGCCGCTGTTCCCGATTATGCGCAGAAATCATTTCTCCCGTGAGCCGCTGGTACTCCAGTGCCCGGATCACCCGTTTCACATTATGCTCATGTATCTGTGCGGCAGCCTCCGGATCCACCTGGCGCAGCTCCTCCCACAGACGATGGACCTCCTCTGCACCGGCAGCGGCACGCTCCTCCAGCTCGGCCCGCAGCATTCCGTTATCCGATGCCTCTGTAAAATCAATGTCATACAGGATCGCCTGGATATAGAAGCCTGTCCCGCCCACCAGCATCGGCAGATGTCCCCGGGAACGGATGCCGTCGATGGCCTCTCTGGCCATCTCACGGAAACGATAGACGTTACAGTCCTCCGCCGGATCCAGCACATCAATCAGATGATGAGGGATCCCTTCCATCTCCTCCCGGCTGATTTTGGCGGTACCGATGTCCATACCCCGGTAGACCTGCATGGAATCCGCAGAGACGATCTCCGCATCATACTGCCGGGCCAGCGCCACAGAGAGTCCCGTCTTGCCGACCGCCGTCGGACCAGTCAGGATGAGCAGCCTGTCCGCCATCACGTGACCACCCGCCGGAATTTCTTATCCAGCTCATATTTACTCATCTTGATGATGGTCGGCCGGCCATGAGGACAGTTGTAGGGATTGTCCAGCTGCAACAGTTCATCAATCAGCGCCTCCATCTCTGCCGCACTCATCCGCGAATTGCCCTTCACGGAGGCCTTGCAGGCCATTGATGCGATTTTCATACCGATGACATCCGGGATGTCCTCCTGGTGGGACTCCTCTGACAGTTCATCCAGCACCTCAAGAAACATGGCCTTCTCGCTGCTGCAGCCGAAGAGCTCCGCCGGCACAGCACGCATGGCGTACTCCCGCCCGCCGAAATTCTCAATATTGAAGCCCAGCTTCTCAAAAGAGCTCCTGTAACGCAGAAAAGTCTCCTCCTCCGCTGCAGATAATGTCACGATCACCGGCGGATTGACAAGCTGACTGGTCAGACTCCCCGATCTGTACCGCGCGATCATGTGCTCATAGTTGACTTTTTCATGGGCTGCGTGCTGATCCACGATCAGCAGCTGATCCTCAAAGGTGATTAGCCAGTAGGTGCCGAAGACCTGACCGAGCACACGGTATTTCTGCCGGTTATCCTCCGACAGCAGCTTTTCCCCGAACAGATCCATCTGCATCGGTTTCTCAACAATGATGGCTTCGCCGTTCTTAATGATGGCGCTTTTGGGCGGGACGGCGGCTTCCGTCTCCTCCTCCTGCGGAAGTTCCCCAAGGAGTCTCTTCCACAGGGCGCTGTTGTTGTTGTCCTCTATTCTGACCGGTTTGGGTGTCAGACCCTCTGCAAAGACCGGGGCGTCCTCCACCAGATGTCCCTCTTTCGTCAGGCGTTTGAATTCAAAGGGTTCTGGAACCGCCTCATGTTTTTCCGGCACAGGCTTCTGTGCCACGGCCGTAGTTTTCTCCTTCTCCTCAGAGAGGATGGCACGGGGAATCATCTCATTGGCGTGGAGTGTGGCCTCCACCTGCCGACGGACAAAATCCGATACCACCGGGGCATTGTCAAACCGTATCTCCAGCTTGGAGGGGTGAACATTGACATCCAGACTCCCGGGCGCAACCTGCAGGTGCAGGATGGCAAACGGGAATTTATGCTGCATCAGATACTGCTGATATCCCTCTTCCAACGCCCTGGACAACATCTTGTCCCGAATATAACGCCCGTTGACAAAGAACATCTCGAAATTACGGTTAGACCGGTTCAGCGCAGGCTCTCCCAGGTACCCGTCCAGCACCATCCCCTTCTCCTCCGCATGGATGGGACGGATGGACATGGAAACATCCCGTCCGTAGATGCGGTAGATCAGTTCCTTCAGATCTCCGTTGCCGGAGGTTGTAAAACGGTCCTGCCGGTTGTTGATGAAGTGCAGGGAGACGGTCGGATTGTCCAGCGCGAGGTGCTCCATCAGTTCAGAGACGTAAGAGCTCTCTGTCTGCGGTGTCTTCAGGAACTTTCTTCTGGCCGGCACATTGCCGAACAGTTCCCGGATCAGAAAAGTGGATCCGGTGGGCGCGCCGATCTCCTCGCGCACCCTCTCCACTCCACCGGTGTAGACCACCCGTGTGCCGCTCAGGGCATCCTCTGTCCGCGTGACCAGCTCCACCTCTGCTACGGCAGCAATACTGGACAGGGCTTCCCCGCGGAAACCAAGTGTATGGAGATCATACAGATCGGTGATCCGGGTCAGCTTGCTTGTGGCGTGTGCCTGGAAGGCCAGTCCGATCTGATCCGCCCGGATGCCGCAGCCGTTATCGGTCACGCGGATCAGCCGGATGCCGCCATCGCGTATCTCTACGGTAATGGCGGTAGCGCCGGCGTCTATGGCGTTTTCCACAAGCTCCTTCACGACACTGGCAGGCCGTTCGATCACCTCTCCCGCTGCGATCTGATTGACTGTATTCTCATCCAGTTCCCTTATCTGCTGTCTCTGCATCATCGCCACCTGTTTTTCAGCTTGCTCTGGAGACGATAGAGGGTGTTCAGCGCATCCATCGGTGTCAGCTGTGTCACATCAATCTCCGTCAGTTCCTTCAGGACATCCTCGTCCTTCACCGTATCAAATAATGTCATCTGCGTCAGATCCACCTCATCCGGCGCATGTACCGTATCCTTCCGCCCTCTGCCGGAGCCGGTGCTCTCCACGGTGATGCTCTGGGTTTTCTGCGTGATATCGTTGTCCGAAAGCTCCTCCGCGATCTGTCTGGCCCGGTCGATGACCATTTCCGGCAGGCCGGCGAGCCTGGCCACCTGTATCCCGTAGCTCTTATCCGCACCACCCTTGACGATACGCCGCAGGAAGACGATATCATCCCCCTTCTCCTTCACGGCAATACAGTAATTGTGCACGTTATCAAGCTTGCCCTCCAGCTCTGTCAGCTCGTGATAATGGGTGGCAAACAGTGTCCTGGCGCCAAGATGCTTATGGTTCGCGATGTGCTCCACCACGGCCCAGGCAATGGAGAGTCCGTCAAAGGTCGAAGTGCCGCGTCCGATCTCATCCAGGATCAGCAGAGAATCCGGTGTCGCGTTGCGCAGGATATTCGCCACCTCGTTCATCTCCACCATGAAGGTACTCTGGCCGCTGGCCAGGTCATCCGAGGCCCCGACTCTGGTGAAGATCCGGTCCGTAAGCCCGATCTGGGCGGCATCCGCAGGCACGAAGCTGCCGATCTGCGCCATCAGCACGATCAGCGCAGTCTGACGCATATAGGTGGATTTTCCAGCCATGTTGGGTCCCGTGATAATGGCTACCGCATGCTTGCGGTTATCCAGCCGGGTGTCATTCGGGATAAAGAGCTGAGCAGAATCCAGCATCTGCTCCACCACCGGGTGTCTTCCGGCCGTGATGACGAGCCTGCCGTTATCGGAGAGCTCCGGCCGCACATAGTGCTGCCGCTCCGCCACCGCAGCCAGAGAGGCATAGACATCCAGCCTGGCAACAGCTTTGGCTGTCCGCTGAATCCGTGCCACTTCCCCGGCGATCCGGTCCCTGAGTGCTGAGAAAAGATCATATTCCAGATTGTTACATTTCTCCTGCGCCCCCAGAATCGTGTTTTCCAGTTCCTTCAGCTCCGGCGTAGTGAAACGTTCACTGTTCGCCAGCGTCTGGCGGCGGATATAGTTGTCCGGCACCTTGTCCAGGAAGGAATTCGTGACCTCGAAGCTGTAGCCGAAGACCCCGGAGAACTTGATGCGCAGATTCCTGATTCCGGTTTTTTCCCGTTCCCGTTCCTCCATCTCCGCCAGCCACTCCTTGCCTCTGGAGCCGGCCTCCCGGTAACGGTCCACCTCCTCATGGTAACCCGTCCGGATGAGGCCGCCCTCCCGCACGGTCAGGGGCGGTTCATCCACAATGGCGCGTCCGATCAGCGCACAGAGTTCCTCCAGCGGATCCAGCTCCTCCAGCAGCGTATCGAATACCCCGTCCGCATTGCACTCAGACAGAGCGATCCGGATCCCGGGCAATGTCTTCAGGGATTGCCCGAAGGCCAGCAGATCTCTTGGATTCGCCGTCTTATAGATCACCTTGGACAGCAGCCGCTCCAGATCGTAGATCGGCGACAGATACTCCCGGATCTCCTCCCTGGTGATGGGCGATGCAACCAGCGCCGCCACAGCCTCCTGGCGTTTCCGGATCTCCGTCAGATCCACCAGCGGCTGCTCGATGAAGCTGCGCAGCATTCTTCCGCCCATGGCGGTTTTCGTCTTATCAAGAACCCAGAGCAGAGAACCGCGCTTGGTTTTATCCCTCAGAGTCTCCGTGAGCTCAAGATTCCGTCTGGTGGCTGCATCCAGCAGCATGTACCGGCCGGAGAGGTAGGGATAGAGATGGGTAAAAACCGACAGCTCCGACTTCTGCATATCGGTGATATACTGCAGAAGCGCCCCTGCGGCAATGATTCCCAGCGGAAAATCCGTGATACCCAGTGCCTGCAGGGAATGGACATGAAAATGTCGGATCAGGAGCTTCTTCGTCCGGTCCTCATCGTAATACCGATCCTCCAGCGGATTGATGACGATATGCATCCGGCTCTTCAGCTCACTCAGATCGATGCCCGACAGCAGGAAAGCCTCATTGCAGATCAGCTCCGCCGGTGCATATTTCGTGATCTCATCGATAATGGCGCGGAGTGAAGCGCCTTCCGTCAGGTAGTAGTCACCGGTGGTGATATCCGCAACGGAGATTCCGGTCTTGTCCGCGGTGTAGAGGATGCTCATCAGATAATTGTTCCTTGTCTCCTCCAACGCCTGCATATTCAGGTTGGTGCCCGGGGTCACCACGCGGATCACTTCCCGACGGACGATCCCCTTCGCTTCCTTCGGATCCTCCATCTGCTCGCAGATTGCTACCTTATAGCCGCGATCCACCAGCTTCGACAGGTAAACATCCACGGCATGATAGGGCACACCGCACATGGGAGCCCGTTCCTCCAGGCCGCAGGCCTTGCCGGTCAGCGTCAGCTCCAGCTCCTTCGAGACGATCTCCGCATCCTCGAAGAACATTTCATAAAAATCCCCGAGCCGGTAGAACAGAATACAGCCCGGGTATTCTTCTTTCGTCTTCAGATACTCCCGCATCATCGGGGAGACCTGTTCCATCAGTTCCTGTGCCTTCACTGCAGCTGCCATGTCATCAACCCCGCACCAGCTCGCCCATATAGTAGAATCCGCGGCACTCCGTAAGACGCACCCGCTCAAACCGGCCAATCAGTGAGGCGTCCCCGGGGAAATGAACCAGCAGATTGTTGGAGAGACGACCGGTCAGCAGTCCCGGCTCTTTTTCATTGACCGACTCGATCAATATTTCCTGGACCGAGCCGGTAAATCGTGCCGAGCGTTCCCTGGCCGTTTCCTGCACCACAGCAAGGACACGTTCAAACTGCGCACCAGCTACCTCCGGCGGCACCTGTTCCCAGCCCGCAGCCGGTGTCCCCCTGCGCGGACTGTAGATAAAGGTAAAGGCATTCTCAAACTGCGCTCTGCGGACAATATCGATGGTCGCATCCACATCGGCTTCCGTCTCACCAGGGAAGCCCACAATGATATCCGTCGTAATGGCGGCATCCGGCAGTGCCTCACGGATCTGTGTCACCAGCTCAAGAAAATGCGCCGCGGTGTACTTTCTGTTCATTCGCCGGAGGATCTCGTCAGAGCCTGACTGCAGTGGCAGATGGATGTGACGGGCCACTTTGGGTTCCCTGACGATGGTTTCGATGAGCTCCGGAGACAAGTCCTTGGGATGGGAGGTCATGAAGCGGACCCGGCGGATGCCCTCCGCCCGGCAGACCTCCGAGAGAAGCGCCGGAAATGCGATCCGCTCTGTCTCCGGCAGATCCCGTCCATAGGAATCCACATTCTGTCCGAGCAGCATCACCTCGCTGACACCATCCGCCGCCAGCGCCTCGATCTCCCGCAGGATCTCCCGTGGAGTCCGGCTCCGTTCCCTTCCGCGCACATAGGGGACGATACAGTACGTGCAGTAGTTGTCACAGCCGAACATAATGTTGACACCGGATTTGAACGGATAGACCCGTTTGGCGGGCAGATCCTCCACAATGAGCTCCGGCTGGTTCCAGATATCCACGACCGGCGTCGCCTCTCCGGAGAGCAGTCGGCAGATCAGCTCAGGAAATCGATACAGATTATGCGTCCCGAAGATCAGATCCACAAAACGATAGCTCTTCCGGATCTTCTCCACCGCGGAAGCTTCCTGCATCATACAGCCGCAGAGCGCCAGCTTCATCCAGGGGTGTGTCTTCTTATATCCCGAGGCCCGTCCCAGCCTTCCGTAGAGGCGCTGATCCGCGTTGTCCCGGACGGTGCAGGTATTATACAGCAGGAGGTCCGCATCCTCATCCTCAACCAGTGCATACCCCATCTCCTCCAGAATGCCGGACAGCTTCTCGGAGTCTCGGGCATTCATCTGGCAGCCAAAGGTGACCACACAGGCGGTGGGGCCCCGCCCAAGGCGCTCTCCCAGTGCCTGAACCAGCGTACGGCCTTCCTCTATGAACTGCTGCTGCCGTCTGGCCTCCGCGGCAGATGCACCCGGATTATTCATCGGCAGGGACTCCTTTCGCATACCGCCTTGCAATCTGTACCAGGATCTCACAGGAGGCAACCATCTCCTCAACAACCGCATACTCAAAACGACTGTGGTAATTGTATCCGCCGGTACAGAGATTCGGTGTCGGCAGACCCATAAAGGAGAGCCTGGCACCATCCGTACCGCCACGGATCGGGCGTTCCAGTGGTGTGCCGCCGACGGTACGGATTGCTGCCTCCGCCGTCCGGATCAGATGCATATGCGGTTTTATCTGCTCCAGCATATTGTAGTAGGAATCCTCCATGGTCAGCTCAATTGTCCCCGCACCGTATTTTCTGTTCAGGAATTCAACGCACTCCCTGAAATACGTTTTTTTCTGTTCAAACAGCGCCCTGTCATGATCCCGCAGGATGTAGTAGCACACCGTCATATCACAGGTCCCCTTCATCAGCGTCAGATGATAGAAACCCTCCCGGCCTTCTGTATACATCGGCTTCTCATTTGGCGGCAGCATGGATTCAAATTCATAGGCGATCAGCGTCGCATGGCGCATCCGCCCCTTGGCATCCCCCGGATGGGTGCTGCGTCCGTGAATGATGAGCTCAGCCTCTGCCGCATTGAAGCATTCATATTCCAACTCTCCCAGTGCGCCGCCATCCACCGTATAGGCAAAATCAGCATCGAAACGCGACAGGTCAAAATGCTTCGTCCCCTCACCAATCTCCTCATCTGGCGTAAAGGCCAGCGCAATCTCCCCGTGCGGGATCTTCCTGCCTTCATCCGACAATAGCAGCTGTGCCATCGTCATGATCTCGGCTACCCCCGCCTTATCATCCGCCCCCAGCAGAGTGGTGCCATCCGTTACAACCAGTGTCTGCCCGGTGTGGCCGGACAGCGAAGGGAATTCCGCCGGCGAGAGGATGACGGGTCCCTCCTCATTCAGCGTGATCTCCGCACCGTCGTACGATTCCACCAGACGTGGCCTGACATCCTTGCCACTGACGGCATCTGAAGTGTCGATATGGGCGATAAATCCAAGCTTCGGCGCCTTTGACCCCGCCTGATTGGCCGGAATCCTGGCATAGACATAGGCGTGCTCCGCATCAACCCAGACATCCTGTGCGCCCAACGACTGCAGCTCATCCGCCAGACACTTTGCCAGCACATGCTGCCCCGCCGTCGAAGGAGAGGTGTTGGTGTGCTCATCCGATTGCGTATCAAAGCTTACATAATGCAGAAAGCGCTCCAGGAGCGCCCCTCGGTCAATCACAATTCGATTCTCTTCCATTTACGTCCTTCTCCTGTTACTCTGTATGTTTTTTTCGGCGACTGGGCAGACTGCAAGGTCCGCGTCCGACCAGAATCCTGACAGAACGCTCCGTACAGGTGACCTTTGTCTGTTCTTTCAGTAATTGTCCGCGCGGATGCTCCGTTTCCTCAGCAGTGTCCGACAGCAGATACCAGCGCATCTGTCCGGGCAGCTTGGGCAATGCAAAGGTGACCGGTGTCCAGTGCATGTTGAAGGCGGCAAACAGGAAATCGTGGTGCTCGCTCTCCTCATAGAGACCGCAGTACATCACCCCCACCGCATGGGAATAAGGCCCGAAATCCGGCCGCCAGGCTTCTCTGCCATGGAAGGACAGATCCGGGTAGCCGCATGCCAGCGTATCCATCAGGCGGAACGGTGTGCGCTGCTGCAGGATCCGGTGATTTCTTCTAAGCCCTGACAGGAAACGGACATAGTTCAGGATCTCCCTCCCCGGCTCCCGCTCAGAGGCGCGCCAGTCCACCCAGCCCACCGGATTGTCCTGGCAATACGGATTGTTGTTGCCGTTCTGTGTATCGGCGAACTCATCTCCACTGTACAGCATGGGGGTACCGTGTGCCAGGAACAGCATGGTCAGCGCATTCTTCATCTGGCGCTTTCTCAGACTCAGGATCTGCGTGCGTCTGGTGCGCCCCTCCACCCCGCAGTTCCAGCTGAGGTTATTGTCTGTTCCATCCGCGTTGGCCTCACCGTTGGCCTCATTATGCTTATGCTCATAACTCACAAGATCCGCCAGACGGAAGCCCTCGTACTCACTGAGGAAATTGATGGTCCCGCTCTGCTCGCTGCCGCGGATCATCGCCTGCAGGAAATCGCTGATACAGTTATCATCCCCCCGCAGAAAGCGTCTCGCCGCATAGAGGAAATCCGGCCGGTAATCCGCCCGCTGTCTGCTCAATTCCGGCGGAAGCGCCGGTACCGGGATCTCGTCGATATTCTCCGTCCAGAGCTTCCGGTCTGATAGCACCGGATCCGCCACCACGGCCATGGCAATACACCGGCTGCCCTTCAGCCGGAACCCGTCCACCTGATAGGTATAGGCCCAGTAGCGGAGGCTCTCCACTGCCAGTGATTCCGGGATTCCCTCCGGAAAATAGAACTGCAGCACCACCTCCATGCCCTCCCTGTGGAAGGTCCGGATCATCTCCTTCAGTTCCTCATCCGCAGCGGACGGTTCCGATGCATAGGCCGTCCGGGGTGCGAAATAATAGCCCGGTTTGAATCCCCAGAAATTCAACCGTCTGACCATGCTGCTGCTCTCAGAGAGATGACCATTCTCACTGTAGAGCATGGTTTCCTCTCCAGCCGCCCTGCCGGTACTGCCCTCCGGCATATGACCGACAGCGTGTCTACCCGAAACGGGGATTTCCTCTACCGATTCCATCTCACAGACCGGTAGCAGCTCCACCGTTGTCACACCAAGAGATTTCAGATAGGGCAGCCTTTCGGCAAGTCCCGCATAGGTGCCCTGATGCCCCTGTGCCACACCGCCTCCGCCTCTCTTGGAGAAACCCCTGACATGCAGGCTGTAGATAAAGCTTTGTTCATACGGTACACAGGGCCGTCCGTCTTCTGAAGGTACGCTTACGGCCTGCCCCGCAGATTTTTCCAGCCTGCACCACACGGCTGATGGATCCGTCGCCTGTCCAAAGTGCGTATAACCCTCGATCAGTCTGGCACGCGCATCCGGTATGGGTCTGCCATCCGCAATGAGACGGTACCGGTCACAGGAGCGATCCACCCCGCTGATGGCAACAGCACGCACACTGCCGAAGCGGCAGGTATCAGGAATCTCAATCCGTTCTCTGTAATGGCCGTCTGAGGACGCAAATTCAACGGCGCAATGCGCAGCCTGACCAAAATCAGCCCGTACACTGATCTCTTCCTCTCCTGTCCATGCGATTCCCATTGGATCCGGTGCCACTACTGTCAAGCGCCTGGCGTCTCTCTTCATCCGGTCATCCCTCTTGTTCTCTTTGACACACAATCGAAAATTATTTTACCATATTTCCCGGTAAAAATCTTTTTCTTTTTCATAAACTATGCTATTCTATAGAAGATTTATTCTAAATCTCAGTATTATCAGAAAGAAGGTTCCATTACTATGAGTCAGAAAATCAGAACACGTTATGCCCCCTCACCGACCGGCCGTATGCATGTCGGCAACCTGCGTACAGCACTCTACGCCTATCTCATCGCCAAGCATGAGCAGGGTGATTTTCTGCTGCGCATCGAGGACACCGATCAGGAGCGGTTTGTGGAGGGCGCAACAGAGATCATCTACCGCACCATGCAGGAGGCCGGTCTCGCCCATGATGAAGGTCCGGATATCGGTGGTCCCGTCGGACCCTATGTACAGAGCGAGCGTGTACAGGCGGGTCTCTACATGCAGTATGCAAAAGAACTCATAGATAAGGGTGAGGCCTACTACTGCTTCTGCACCCCCGAGCGTCTCGCCGGCCTGAAGCAGACCGTCGGAGAAGGCGAAGAGGCGCATGAGATCAGTATCTATGACAAACACTGCCTGTCTCTGTCCAGGGAGGAGGTGGAGGCCAATCTCGCAGCCGGCAAACCCTATGTCATCCGTCAGAATAACCCGGCGGAGGGTACCACCACCTTCCATGATGTTCTCTATGGCAACATCACTGTGGATAATGCGGAGCTGGATGATATGATCCTGATCAAATCCGACGGTTACCCGACCTACAACTTCGCCAATGTGGTGGATGATCATCTGATGGGCATCACCCATGTGGTCCGCGGCAACGAATACATCTCCTCCAGCCCCAAATACAACCGGCTCTATGATGCCTTCGGCTGGGAGGTGCCGCAGTATGTCCACTGCCCGCTGATCACGAACATGGAGCACAAGAAGCTCTCCAAGCGCGACGGGGACACCTCCTTCGAGGATCTGGCAACCCACGGGTATCTGCCGGAGACCATTGTCAATTTTGTCGCGCTGCTGGGCTGGTCTCCGGAGGACAATGAAGAGATCAAGAGTCTGGAGGAGCTGACGGCCGCCTTCGATTATCACAAGATCAGCAAGAGTCCGGCCGCTTTTGACTATGAGAAGCTCAAATGGATGAACGGCGAGTACTATAAGAAGATGGATCCGGCGCAGTTCTATGCACGTATTGCCCGCCCGGTGCTGGAGGCGTCCATCCATCGGAAGCTGGATCTGGTGCAGATCTCCGCTATGGTTCAGACCAGGGTCTCATTACCGGAAGAGATTCCTGCTCTGGTGGATTTCTTTGATGCGGTTCCGGATTATGAGACTGCGCTCTATGCAAACAAGAAGATGAAAACCGATGCCGCCTCCTCTCTTACCGTTCTGAAGGAACTGCGTCCGATCCTGGCACAGCTTCCGGAGAGCAGCTATGACAATGACACGCTGTATGCGACATTACAGCGCTACATCACCGAAAAAGAGGTGAAGAACGGCTATGTTCTGTGGCCCATCCGCATCGCCGTCTCCGGCAAAGCCATGACGCCCTGCGGTGCCACAGAGATCATGGCGTTACTGGGCCGTGAGGAGACCCTGACCCGCGTGGATGCCGCTATTTCTAAGCTGGAGGAATAAAAAGACACAGCAATGACCGGACACAACTTCATAGATACGGATTCCGTGACACAGGCGCAGTACAGGGCCATCTGTCACACCACCGGCCCCGCCATGGTACTGGCAGGGCCGGGAAGCGGCAAGACCTTCGTCATCACACAGCGCATCCGGTATCTGATCCAGGAGGCCGGGGTCCAGCCAGACCGGATTCTGGTAATCACCTTCACCCGGGCCGCTGCACTGGAGATGCAGCAGCGCTTCATGAAGCTCACGGACTCCGGATATCCC
>JAFSYF010000284.1 GCA_017443695.1 Butyrivibrio sp. | reverse complement strand
TGGAAGGTCTCATGACCACGGTTCACGCTTCCACTGCCACCCAGGCCATCGTGGACGGCTTCCCCAAGAAGAAGGATCTCCGCGGCGCTCGTTCCATCTACAACAACATCATCCCCTCCTCCACCGGCGCAGCCAAGGCTGTCGGCAAGGTCATCCCCGAGCTCAACGGCAAGCTCACCGGTATGTCCATGCGTATCCCGGCTCCGGATGTGTCCGTTGTTGACGTGACCTTCCGCCTCGAGAAGTCCGCAACCTATGATGAGATCTGCGCTGCCATGAAGGCCGCCTCCGAAGGCCCCATGAAGGGTGTTCTGGAGTATGTAGATGACGATGTTGTCTCCTCCGACTTCCGCACCGATGCGCACACCTCCATCTTTGACGCCAGAGCAGGCATTGCCCTCAACGGCAACTTCGTGAAGCTGGTTGCCTGGTATGACAATGAGTGGGGCTTCTCCAACAAGATGCTCGACCTCACCCGTCACATCGACAAGGTTCGCAAGGCATAAGTTTTATACTGAAATCAAAAGATCCGGGGCAGCAAATGCCTCGGATCTTTTTTTAATAAAGAAAGCTTTTCCGGCAAACTATTCAGTGGACTGTGGGATTGATCGGGTAATCGGGGACCTCATCCCCCTCCTCCGGCATGATGTAGGAATAGCGCAGCCCATTGCTGTCGGCGTAGTCCTCGGCGGTGCTGCCCGGGTATACAAGCAGCAGCAGATGACCGTTATCGCGGTCAAACACATCCTTGCCGAAGGCGGCGTCGAAACTCTCAATCGTGACAGCCCAGAGATCATCGCAGCCTGCAAAGGCGCGCTCACCGATCTCAGTAACCATATCAGGCAGGACTGCATACCGGATGGATCGGTTGCCCATGAAGGCCTCTGCTCCGATGACCTCCTGATTTTCGGGAAGTATCAGGTGTTTTTCGGCAAAATCCACATAAGCCTCAACGTAATAGGTGTCATATTCTACCTTGTTCAGGAAGAGGCTGACGGGCTTGACGCCAAAGGAATAGCTGTAGTTTCCTGCAAACAGGAGCGACAGATTATCGGCCAGTACAGTACCGAGCGTATTGCGATTGGAGAAAGTGTATCCCTCGGCGGAATATTCTCCGGCCAGAGGTACATAAAAATCATAGATGCCATTTTGCAGCTCCTCCTGGATGGCGCCGGCCAGTGCGGCGCCCCAGGCCTGGCCGAATTCCGGTGTATTGTAATAATAACTGTTTACGTAGGTGGTGCAATTGTATCGATCCGTAAAATTCGGATGATCGATAGCCATGATTTCAAAGGGGATGCCGAAATAGAGATGATATTCATTCCCCTGGCCGGGGTCGTCCCAGGTAGCGTCAAGATAGCACCACTGTCCGTCAATTTGAACGGCATTCCAGGCGTGAACCACATTGATCACACGCGCAGCATCCAGACCTGCCGCGTTTGCCAACAGACAAAAGGCCTTGGAATAGCTGTCACAGACACCGGAGCCGCACAGCAGAACACCGTCCGGTCCGTAATGCACATAGTTGTTGTCGTAGTCCGCGTTCAATGTCAGCCAGTCGTGCAGCCAGAGAGCTTTCTGATAGTCAGTGGTGCAGCCGGCGGCCAGGCACTGGCTGACGATTTCGTTCACCTTGACCTCGAGCGGAGGATATTCCGAGGAGTGA
>JAFSYF010000283.1 GCA_017443695.1 Butyrivibrio sp. | reverse complement strand
GAGATCCTCGGCGCGGTGGATACCGGTGTGTTCAGCAGATTTTTCCGCGCCATGCACACGGGAGACGCCGCTTCGGCGCTCGGGATCCTCTCGGAGATCCTGCGCGAGGGGCGGGAGATCATGCAGTTCGTCACGGATTACAAGAAGCTGATCATGCCGATGGTGCTCATCGTGGCCGTGCTCTGCACGGTGATCATCGCGCTCCGGGCAAATGAGCGCGTGACACAGGAGATGATGAACGGCGCCGGACTGACGATGGAGCCCATCACGGATTACAGCGTGCCGGAGGTGCCGCTGGAGAAGAACGCCTATCCGGAGGTCAACGACCTGCTGCAGGCCTACTTCGAGGCCTATGAGAACGGAGATATGGAGACGATCCGGACGCTCTATGAGGGGCTGGAGGATATGGAGGAGCTGAAGCTGCAGGAGGTATCCAACCATATCGAAGAGATCGAGCAGATTGACATCTATACGAAACCGGGCCCGGTAGCCGGGACATGGGTGGCGTATGTCTATACGGCAGTGCGTTTTGCTGGATATGACAAGCCGTTGCCCGGGATGCAGACCATGTATATCTGTACGCGGCAGGATGGATCCCTGTATATCAACGGCGGTATCGTCGACGACCGTGTACGGGATTATATCAATGATGTGTCGCTGCAGGCGGATGTGGTGGATCTCAACAATAATGTGGCGGTGGCATACAACGATATGGTGGCGGAGGATGCCGAGCTGGAGGATTTCCTCGCGACGATGTACGGTACGATCGATACGCATGTCAGTGCGGCACTGGTCCAGCTGGAGAATGGAGAGGAGCCGGCTGCCGCCGGGGAGGAACCGGAAGCTAAGGAAGAGGAACCGGTAGAATCCGCGTCAGAAGAGAAAGAAGAGGAAAAGGAAGAAGAAAAGAAAGAGGAGACGAAAGAGGAGACGAAAGAGGAGACGAAAGAGGAAGCGCCGGTTGTGGTCACGATCCGGGCGCAGGGTGTGATCAATATCCGTTCATCGGATTCCGAGACAGCGGACAAGATCGGCAAGACCAGAAGGGGAGAGGAGTTCGAGCAGCTGGAGGCGTTGCCCAACGGCTGGAGCCGGATCCGTTATGATGACGGTGAGGCATATGTCAAGACGGAGTTCTTCGATGTGGTGGAGCCCGAGCAGCAGGCGGAAGCCGCAGAGACTGCTGAGACAGAGACCGCAGCTGCGGCATCGAGCACCACAGCATCGAGTGCAGCGAGTACCACAGCCTCAAGTGCATCGAGTACCACAGCCTCAAGTGCGTCGAGTACCACAGCCTCAAGTGCGTCGAGTACCACAGCCTCAAGTGCGTCGAGCACCACGGCCTCGAGTGCGTCGAGTACGGCGGCAACTACCCTCAGTGCCGGCAGGCACAGAGCGATGGATAATGTGCGTCTGCGCAGGGAGCCGAATACCGATTCCAGCATCCTGTTAACGCTGTATCCCGGTGCAGTGGTAGAAGTGGTGGAATCCACGTCAGATGGCTGGTCCAAGGTGAAGTATGACGGTAAGACGGGCTATGTGAAGAGCGAATTTCTGGAGTGATACCTGCGATTTTTGATTGACGCAGGTGCGGCACCGGAAGTATAATTTTCCCCAAAAGAAAAGGAGGGTAAGCCCATGTCTTATGTAGATGAAGTCTATGAGTACGTTGTTGCCAAGAACCCTGCACAGCCGGAATTCCATCAGGCGGTTAAGGAGGTATTGGACTCCCTGCGTGTCGTCATTGATGCCAATGAGGACGAGTATCGCAAGGATGCGCTGCTGGAGCGTCTGGTAACGCCGGAGCACCAGATCCTCTTCCGTGTACCCTGGGTGGATGATAAGGGCCAGGTACAGGTGAACAACGGATTCCGTGTACAGTTCAATTCCGCCATCGGACCGTACAAGGGCGGACTGCGGTTCCATCCGTCCGTCAACCTCGGCATCAGCAAGTTCCTTGGTTTCGAGCAGATCTTTAAGAATTCCCTGACAGGCCTTCCCATCGGCGGCGGCAAGGGCGGTTCCGATTTCGATCCCAAGGGTAAGTCAGATCGCGAGATCATGGCATTCTGCCAGAGCTTCATGACTGAGCTGTTCCGTCATATCGGCGCGGACACAGACGTACCGGCCGGTGATATCGGTGTCGGCGGCCGTGAGATCGGTTATCTCTTTGGTCAGTTCAAGCGTATCCGTGACAGCTACGAGGGTGTTCTGACAGGCAAGGGCCTCACCTACGGCGGGTCTCTGGCCAGGACACAGGCGACCGGCTACGGTCTGCTGTATCTGACCCAGGAACTCTTAAAGTGCAACGGATCCGACATCAAGGGCAAGACCATCGCAGTTTCCGGTGCCGGTAACGTGGCGATCTACGCGATTGAGAAGGCACAGCAGCTGGGCGGCAAGCCGGTGACCTGCTCCGATTCCACAGGCTGGATCTATGATCCGGAGGGGATCGATGTGGAACTCCTCAAGGAGATCAAGGAAGTGAAGAGAGCACGTCTGTCCGAGTATGCTGCGGCCAGGAAGTCTGCCGAGTATCATGAGAAGAAGAATGGCGAGCATGGCGTCTGGACGGTGAAGTGTGATGTGGCGCTGCCTTGCGCAACCCAGAACGAACTGGATCTGGAGGATGCGAAGGCGCTGGTGGCGAACGGCGTGCAGGCGGTCTGCGAGGGTGCCAATATGCCTACCACCATCGAGGCAACGGAATACTTCCAGCAGAACAAGGTGATGTTCGTCGGCGGCAAGGCTGCCAATGCCGGCGGTGTGGCCACCTCCGCGCTGGAGATGAGCCAGAACAGCGAGCGTCTGTCCTGGACCTTCGAAGAGGTGGATCAGAAGCTGCAGCAGATCATGGTGAACATCTATCACAATATCGACAACGCAGCAAAGCAGTACGGCTGCGAGGGCAACTATGTGGCCGGAGCCAATATCGCCGGATTCCTGAAGGTGGCAGAGGCTATGAAGGCGCAGGGTATCGTATAAGAAACAAGTACCAAAGCACGGCGGTGCCGTGTAGAACAGGGCCTTTTCCGGGCCCTGTTTCTTTATAGGCGCAGAACCGCCCAAAGGAAAATGTCACCTTCGGTGACGGGCGGCTCGCGCTAGAGCAGGCGACCCAAGTATGCAGAGGAAGTGGTATGCAACAGTTTACGTACTATTCAGGGAAAAAACCGGAGAGACCGAATGAGACCAGCAGTGTACGCAAGCATCTGCGTGCTCAGCGTTTCTCCTGGTTTGCACTGGTGGCGGTGCTGGCGGTCTTTCTGATCGTCAGCAGGCGTTTTATTCCCGGTCAGTCCAGGCAGACATCGGGTGCAAATTCGGCGACATCTGTAACCAGCGCCTCCGTGACGACGGACACCTATTATATGTTCCGGTACCCGAGTCGGCTGGAGAATCATTTTGCCAAGCACGGGTCGCAAACCGGACATGCCACCAAGGAGGAGTATCTGTCGGCAGCCAATGCGGTGATCGCCAATCCTGCGGCGCTCCATAAGACGGAAGCCGAGGATGGGGATGATGTCTATTTCCTGGAGGATACGGGGGAGATTGTATTCGTATCGACAGACGGATACATTCGGACCTATTTTATTTCAAACCGGGCCTATTTTGACAGACAATGATATATCAACAGAGAGGAGGTAAGATATGAGGGTTTTATTCAGTGCGGGAAGTGTGAAAGAGGTTTCACAGGCAGAAGTGGTGCCGATGGATGTCGGAAACGGTGAGGTGATCGGTACACAGGTGAACTTTGTCCTAAGCCCCAGTGGTGACCAGCTGCAGTACATCTATGCGGAGCATATTCCGTTAGAGGAATCCGGGGAAAGAGCCATTGCCTTTATTCAGAAGCTGTATCAGAACGGTTTTGCGGATTTCTCGGGAGAACCGGTAGAGCAGTTGTAACCTCCGGCGCAACTTCATAACGAAATGGAAAAAAAGTTCGTTTTGGAGTATAATACAGAGTGGAGGTAGAAGAATGTCCAATATTCCAAAGATCTGCCTGTTCTGTGGCAGAACTTTCCTCGCGCAGTCTCTGGCGCAGGCATTCTGCTGTAAGACCTGTAAGCGACGCTATGCCAATCGGATGACCTTCCGGTGCAGAGACTGCCGCAATGCCTCCTGTACTGTCCGCAATGAGGACCTCTACGGATCTCCTGTGAACTGTCCGAACCTCAAGTGGAACCCGTGACTGGCACAAAAGAATTCTAAGGGGAGTGGGTTGTGGCCAGGTTTCAGGATAATTTCATCGACGAGAATCTGCTGGATGATTTCGGACCGACAGAGGGGGATGAATATGCACCGGTTTTGAGTTACGAAGAGGCGGAGGAAGAGGATCGCATTGCGGCGATATTCAGTCCGCTTCAGCAGATTCCGGTGGATCTGATCGCGCTGAGAGAGCAGCTGATGCGTACGGAGCGGAGCAATGCCGTACAGGTGGTGGCCGGTCTCAAGGAGACGCAGACGGCATGTGATGCGGCGGAAGCGTGCTATGATTCCCAAATGTCTGATGCACAGGCGTTGAAGCAGGCGCTGACTCAGATCAGTTCTGTCCTGTCCGTCATGGGTGAACTATCCGCCGGTATTGGTGAGACCGCACAGGTCAGTCCGCCCAGGATCGATCTGTCCGGGACATCATTTGGCCAGCCTGTTTATGATCCCTCGTTATTGATGGAGGCCATGAACCTCCTGCAGTCCACGCTGGACGAGTTGCGAGGCCGCTATGGGAGGCTGGCGGAACGAGTACAGGCATTGACGGAGCTCTCCTCACAGGCAGATCTGATCACCCTGCACTGTTCCATTGAGGCTGCCAAGCTGACGGGGGAGGCGAGGGATTTCTCCACGGGTGTCGTCTCCAGGATCAGCGACTTATCCCATCGGGTCACCGATCAGGCGGAGATCCTGCGGACGGAACTGGAGGAACTGGATGGCGCACTGCTTGCGACGAACAGTGCGGTATCGGCTCTGCGGGCAGCGGAGAATGAGACGGAACGTTATGCCACTGCGGCGGCGGAGGAGCTGAAGAACCGTGACCTCGCGCTGGCCGACCGGGATGAGGCGCTGTCGGCGTATGCGGTATACGCGGAGGCGGCCAGTGCAGCAGTGGCAGAGGCGGACAGAAACATCCGACTCATCGGAGAACGCGGCGGCAAGGTGACGACGGCGGTGGAAAACTGTCGGCGGGCCGCTTCGGGAATCGTCTCCGGTATGCCGGAGGTTCGGCGATATTTCTTACAGATCCGGCAGGCGCTGAGCGCAGCCGGTCAGACATTGAAGAATGCGGGATCCCTGCAGCGTTTTACAGATATGACCCGTTTGATCGGGGATATTGAAGCAAGGATCATGAAGGCGGTGGACGATTGCAGGTAAAACGATAAATTATACAGTTTACCATATTTCCGCATGATTTCTTTATTGTTTTATGCTCTTTGCACAGCGCAAAAGATATGTTATGATACTTTCAATATCCGAAAGCATAGTTTCGAACGGTCACATGATGTTTGTCTGTATGGAAAGGGGTGAGTCCAATGCACAGAAGAGTAGAGAGGCTTACAGCTGCCGTACTGGTCGGCATCATGGCGGTGAGCCTCGCAGCCTGCGGCAGTATGGCCGGAGAAAAGGGTATGATTGATGAAACAGCGATTAGCCGCAGCGCAGATGATCTCGTCGAGGGGATCTTCATTGACGATGAGAAGGTCGCATTGGCAGGTTCCGCTTCTGCCAGTTCAGCTGTTATCAGTGTAGCCCAGTCGGTATTTGATATGGTGAACAGGCAGCGCGTGAACGCCGGACTCCCTGCATTGGAATGGAGTGATGAACTTGCGGTGGCGGCGCTGGTCAGAGCCTCGGAGCTCCCGGTGTCCTTCTCTCATACAAGGCCCGACGGATCCCAATGGCTGACAGTGAACAGTGATATCATGTTCGGTGAGAATCTGGCACGGTACTATTACAATGCGGACGATGTGGTTGCAGCCTGGACCGAGAGCCCATCGCACTACGAGAATCTGATGGATCCCAAATTTATGACCACGGGGATCGCCGTATATGAGGCACCGGACGGCAAATGGTACTGGGCACAGGAATTCGGCTATTAAGACGAGTAAAAGTTAAAAAAGCACAGCCCTTGCTCGCAAGGGGGCTGTGCTTTTTTTGACTTTGACGACCAAAACCGTGAGGAAAAAAGTGGCGCGTCTTTATGCGACACGATTTCCGAATGGAGTTTAGGAGTCACTCACAACTTTCAAATGTGTTATAATATAGTTGACTATATGATACCTGGGGAGGTGTTACTATGTTTGGAAAATCATCAAAGGACAT
>JAFSYF010000040.1 GCA_017443695.1 Butyrivibrio sp. | reverse complement strand
CGCGGGGCGGAGGGACCGCTGGCGATCCGTAAGCGGTATAAGGATCTGATGAAGATCTATCATCCGGACAATCTGCATGGAGATCGTGAGATCGTGGATCGCATCAATGATGAGTACAACGACTGCATGCGGCCCTATGAGATGTATAAGAAGGCATAAACCATCGTCGGGAATACGCCGTGCTGTTTAATTCCTTCATTTTTATTCTTGTATTTCTGCCGGTGTCTGTCATCGGATATTATTCGCTCCGACACTTCAGCATGAGGGCGGCACAGGTGTTCCTCCTGGTCATGTCCCTCTGGTTCTACGGGTATCAGACGCCGGCCTATCTGTGGATCATCATCTGCAGTGTGGTGGTGAATTATGGAATCAGCGTTGCGATGCGGCACAGTGCGAAACAGGCTGCGCGGCGCCTGTTGTTCATTATGGGTATTCTGCTCAATATCGGCATTCTCGGTTATTATAAGTATCTGAGTTTTTTTCTCTGGAACATCAACCATTTCTTCGGTGCGGATTTTGTGATCCGTTCGATCCTGTTGCCCCTGGGCATCAGCTTCTACACCATTCAGCAGATCTCCTATCTGATCGACTGTTATCATGACAGAGAGATCCGTTACGGCTTCATCGAGTACGCGCTGTATGTCACTTATTTTCCGCAGCTGGTGGCGGGCCCCATTGTCTACCATACGGAGCTGATTCCGCAGTTTGAGCAGGAGGGCGGGCGCAGACCGGACGCGGAGCGGCTCGTCCACGGTCTGTGCTGGTTTACCCTGGGCCTGTCCAAGAAGGTATTCCTCGCTGACCGTCTGGGGAGCGGCGTGACATGGGCGTTTCTGAACATCGACCAGCTGGGAACGCTGGATGTGTGGCTGGTGATGCTCTCCTATACGCTGCAGATATACTTTGATTTCAGCGGGTATTCCGATATGGCCTGCGGGATTGCCAGACTGTTCGGTTTCACGCTGCCGCAGAATTTCAACTCGCCTTATCAGGCGCTGTCCATCCGGGATTTCTGGCGCCGCTGGCATATGACGCTGACCCGCTTTTTGACCCGGTATATCTACATTCCGTTGGGGGGAAACCGCCGCGGCCAGGCAAGAACGATCCTGAATACGCTGATGGTTTTCCTCATCAGCGGGATCTGGCATGGGGCCAATTACACCTTTATCCTCTGGGGAGTGCTGCATGGAGGCTGTATGATCCTTTCCCGGCGGCTGGAGGATATGACCGAACGGATACCGAAGCCTCTCCGCTGGGCGGGCACCTTCCTGATTGTCAATATCCTGTGGCTGTTGTTCCGGTCGGACGGTGTCAGGCAGTGGATGATGCTGGTGACCCGGATGTTTGTTTTCGACGGCAGAGGGGTGTCGGAAGCGCTGATGAGCGCCTATGACGCGCATGTCCCGCCGGGGTTGCTGCTCCTTGCAGCACTGGCCCTGTGTCTCGGTGTCAAAAACAACTATGTCCGGTCCTGGCGGTTGTCCGGGCCGATGGTGGCGGGCTGTGCCATGCTGCTGGGACTCTGTCTGCTGACACTGAACCGGGTTTCCGTGTTCCTGTATTTCAATTTCTGAGGAGGAGCGGATGAACGGCAAGCTGCGTCTATTCTTTATCAGTTTCTGCCTCTTCCTTGCGGCGGCGGTGGGTTGTGCCGTAGTGATTGACCCATTTTTTCATTACCATGCGCCGCTGTCCGGACTGTTCTACCGGCTGGATAATGAGCGTTCGCAGAACCGGGGCATTGCGCGTTTCTTTACCTATGATGCCATCATCACTGGAACCTCACTGACGGAGGGCTTAAAGACCAGTGAGTGGGATGCGTTGATGGGAACGAACACCATTAAGGTGCCCTTCTCCGGCGCCACCTATTATGAGACCGGCGAGCTGGAACGTATCGCCTTTGACAGCGGGCATTCCCCGCGTTTCATTCTGCGGTCGCTGGATGTGAATCATCTCATAGAGGAGAGTGATGCTGTCCGTACGGATCTGGGGGATTATCCCGAGTATCTGTACAATGACCGGTGGTGGGACGACGCCCCCTATGTATGCAATATCGATGTGCTTGCGGATTACTGTCTGCCGGCCATCGGCCGGCGGATCAGCGGTCATAAGGGCGGTCACACCTCCTTTGACCGGTATGCCTGGTCCACCTACCAGCCGACGGACTTTCTCCAGGAGCGGGGCGGGAAACCCTTTGACCGCGCGGCCAGGCAGAATGACTTCACGCAGGAGGATGCGCAGCTCTTGGAGGAGAATCTGGAGAGGAATATCCTGTCCATCGCCAGGGAGCACCCGGAGACCACCTTTATCTTCTTCCTGCCGCCCTATAATGTGGCATGGTGGGGCGGCCTGATGGAGGACGGGGAGTTTGTCCGCACCTGTACAGCCATGCGCAGGGCGCTCATCGCGCTGACTGCCTGTGAGAACATCAGGGTTTTCGCCTTCGCGGACCGGACGGAGCTGACGACACATCTGGAGCTCTATCAGGATGAGTATCATTTCATCAATGAGGTGGGGAGCGAGCTTCTCACCTGGATCGCGGCGGGGGAGGGCGAACTGGCCCCGCAGGAGGTGGAGGATTACTGCGACAGGATAGAGGCGTACTACGAAGGCTTTGATTATGACCGGCTGATGGAAGCGCATGATGGGGACTGAGGGTTGCCGATCTCTGCCCGATACGATATAATAGCGGTCTAAAGCAGATAGCAGGAGGAAACAGCACATGAATGGAGCGGACGCGATCGTCAGGTGTCTGGAGCTGGAGGGCGTTGAGATACTCTTCGGCTATCAGGGTGCAGCCATCGCACCATTTTACAGAGCGCTGGGGGAATCAGGGCATATCCGGCCTGTACTGGTACGGACCGAGAGCTCTGCGGCCCATTGTGCCAGTGGTTATGCAAGGATCAGGGAGAAGGTCGGCGTCTGTGTCGTCACCTCGGGCCCCGGTGCGACCAACCTGATCACCGGGATCGCCACGGCGTATGCCGATTCGATTCCGCTGGTCTGCTTTACGGGGCAGGTGCAGTCAGACATGATCGGCAGTGACGTCTTCCAGGAGGCGGACATCACCGGGGCGGTAGAGTCTTTTGTCAAATACAGCTATCTGGTCAGGGATGCCGCGGATCTGCCCCGCATCTGCAAGGAGGCGTTCTATATTGCGGCAAGCGGCCGGAAGGGGCCGGTGCTGATCGATGTCCCGTCGGATGTCCTGGAGCAGGAGGTGCGCCGGTTCAACTATCCGGAAGCTGTCAATATGCGGACCTACAAGCCCACGGTGGAGGGCAATATGGTTCAGATCAAGAAGGTCGTGGGAGAACTGGCCAAGGCCAGCCGGCCCATCATCTGTGTGGGCGGCGGCGTACATCTCGCTGACGCGGTGCCGCAGATCCGGGCCTTCGTCCGCGACAATCAGGTGCCGGTGGTCTCGACGATGATGGGGATTGGTGTCATGCCCTCCGAGGATCCGATGTATTTCGGTATGGTGGGAAACAACGGGCGGGTCTACGCAAACCGCGCGCTGAATGAATCCGATCTGCTTCTGATGGTGGGGGCACGGGTGGCGGATCGTGCCGTCAACCGTCCGGATCTGATCACCGAGGGCAAGGTGCTGATCCATATCGACGTGGATCCTGCGGAGATCGGCAAAAACGTGGGCCCGACCATCCCGCTGGTGGGCGATATCCGCCATATCTTCGAGAAGATCAACGCCTATGAGACGGAGGCGGATCTGATCCACGCGAGGAAGGACTGGATCGCGACACTGACCTCCTACAGGGAGAGGATGACAGACCGGATCCCTGCTATTGATGAGATGCAGTATACGGATCCGCGCCGTTTCATCCGCCGTCTGTCGGAGCTGCTGCCGGAGGATGCCATCTACGTGGCGGATGTCGGGCAGAACCAGATCTGGTCCTGCACCCATTATATCGTCCGTAACGGACGTTTTCTGACCAGCGGCGGCATGGGGACCATGGGATACTCGATCCCGGCGGCCATCGGAGCCAAGATGGCTGCACCGGACCGCACGGTCATTGCGGTCATGGGGGACGGCGCCTTCCAGATGTCGATGATGGAGTTGGCAACGATGCGCCAGGCCGGTGTGCCGGTCAAGCTGGTGGTGATGAAGAACGGAACGCTGGGTATGGTCCGGGAGTACCAGCATTATCATTATCATGATGTCTTTGATATGGTAGAGCTGAAGGGGGATCCGGCGCTGTCCAAGATTGCGGAGGCCTATGACATGCCCTTCTACCATATAGAGACCGGGGATCAGATCGATGCGTGTCTGCCGCTCTTCCTGGAAAAGGAGGAGAGCGCGCTGCTGCAGGTGGATGTGGACCCGAACGATCTTGCGAAGTTCTGAAATTGTCCGGTGGATGATGATCCACTGACAGATGACAGGGAGTGTGGTGTATGAAACGTATTTATTCCGTACTGGTAGAGAACCGTGCCGGCGTGCTGTCGAAGGTGGCAGGGCTTTTCTCCAGACGTAATTTCAATATCGACAGTCTGGTGGTGGGAGAGACCAATGACCGGGAGGTCTCCTGCATGACCATCGTGTCCAGCGGTGATGCCAGGACAATCGAACAGATCGAGAAGCAGCTGAACAAGAAGCTGGATGTCATCAAGGTCAAAACCTTCAACGAGGGCGCAAGTATCACCCGGGAGCTCCTGCTGATGAAGGTCAAATACAACCGCGAAAACCGCCGTGACATCATGGAGAACTGTGATATCATGGGCGCGAAGATCGTGGACATGAGCAGAAACCTGATGATGATCCAGTTCTGTGACACCCC
Organism: Butyrivibrio sp.; assembly: GCA_017443695.1. GTDB lineage: Bacteria > Bacillota > Clostridia > Lachnospirales > Lachnospiraceae > Butyrivibrio. The sequence continues at coordinate 10,700 of JAFSYF010000040.1, read as the reverse complement.
GGAGCGGGTCAACCTGCTGATTGAGATGCTGCGGACGGTCAGTATCGTGGAGATCGCCAGAACCGGATGTGTGGCGTTGACGAAATGTGGTGAAACGTGATAATATATTTAATTGGAGCTTTTCGCAGGATGGGCTCTGAATAAACTTTCGGTACAGGAAATAGAAACATGAAGAAGGTTTTCCAGCTGTTAGTCGATAATACATCAGGCGCACTGTCCCGGATCTCGGGACTCTTTTCAAGACGTGGCTACAACATCGAGAGCATTACGGCAGGCGTGACGGCAGATCCCAGGTATACACGTATCACGATCGTCGCCTCCGGGGATGATGAGATCCTGGAGCAGATCGAGAAGCAGGTCGCCAAGCTGGTTGACGTGCGTGATATCCACGAGCTGAAGCCGGAGGAGAGCGTCTACCGTGAGCTGGCGATGATTAAGGTGCGCGCCGGTGCGGAGAAACGTCAGGGTATCATTCTGGTGACCAACACATTCCGCGGGAATATCATCGATGTGACGCCGGAGAGCCTGATCATCGAGATAACGGGAGCCCAGTCCAAGATCGACGCATTCCTGCGGATGCTGGACGGCTATGAGATCCTTGAGCTGGCCAGAACCGGCATCGCCGGACTGGGACGCGGCGTGGATCAGGTGATCTACCTTTAATCAAGGGGATCCGATAATAAACGGTTGTTATATTGTTCTTTCTATAAAAATATATAAAAAAACGGAGGAATGAAGTCATGTCAGACGAAGCACGCATCTTTTATGAGCAGGACTGCGATCTCTCGCTGCTGGAGGGCAAAACCATCGCCATCATCGGCTATGGCAGCCAGGGTCACGCCCATGCGCTGAACCTGAAGGAGTCCGGCTGCAATGTGGTCATCGGCCTCTATGAGGGTTCCAAGTCCAAGGCCAAGGCGGAGAGCCAGGGACTGAAGGTCTACAATACCGCTGAGGCCGCGAAGATGGCCGATATCATCATGATCCTGATCAATGATGAGAAGCAGGCGAAGATGTACAAGGAAGATATCGAGCCGAACCTGGAGCCCGGCAATATGCTGATGTTTGCCCATGGCTTCAACATCCATTTCGGTCTGATCCAGCCCCCGAAGGATGTGGATGTGACGATGATCGCACCGAAGGCACCGGGCCACACGGTGCGCAGTGAGTATCAGGCCGGAAAGGGCACCCCCTGCCTCGTGGCTGTACATCAGGATGCCACCGGCAAGGCGCTGGAGAAGGCACTGGCATACGGCGCAGGCATCGGCGGCGCGCGTGCAGGTCTGCTGGAGACCACCTTCCGTACAGAGACAGAGACGGATCTGTTCGGTGAGCAGGCAGTGCTCTGCGGCGGCGTATGCGCGCTGATGCAGGCTGGCTTTGAGACCCTGGTGGAAGCGGGCTATGATCCGCGCAACGCATACTTCGAGTGCATCCATGAGATGAAGCTGATCGTTGATCTGATTTATCAGTCCGGATTTGCCGGCATGCGCTATTCGATCTCCAATACAGCGGAGTATGGTGACTATGTGACAGGTCCCAAGCTCATCACACCGGAGACGAAGCAGACCATGAAGAAGATTCTCTCCGACATTCAGGATGGCACCTTTGCCAAGGAGTTCCTGCTGGATATGAGCGAGGCGGGCGGACAGGTACACTTCCAGGCCATGCGCAAGCTGCATGCGGAGCATCCGTCTGAGAAGATCGGTGCGGAGATCCGCAAGCTCTATAGCTGGAACAACGAGAATGACAAGCTCATCAACAACTGAAGCAGATCAAACATGGTGGAAGGTCTCTCTGGCGGCCTTCCTCCTTTATGTGCTGGCCGCGCTGCCTTTCTTTATCACGCGCGGCCTGCCTTTTTTCTATTACGGGGATTATAATGTCCAGCAGATCCCGTTCTATATGACCGCACACCGGGCGGTACGCGCGGGGGAATTCCTCTGGAACTGGCAGGTCGATCTGGGCGGTCCCCTGGTCGGAACCTTTGCTTTCTATCTGCTGGGCAGCCCCTTCTTCTGGCTGACGGTACCCTTCCCGGAGTCGGCGATCCCCTATCTGATGCCGTTTCTCATGGCATTGAAGTACAGTGTCTGTGCGTTGACGAGTTACTTCTATATCCGGCGGTATACAAAGAGGGATGCATCGGCGGCAATTGGCGCACTGTTGTTTGCTTTTTCCGGGTTTAATGCGTGTAACATCGTCTTCAATCACTTTACGGATGCGGTGGCTTTCTTTCCGCTGCTGCTGCTGCGTTTTGAGCAGCTGATGGAGATGGATCATCACCGGGACAGCTACTATTTCCGTCTGGGCGGGAGGCGCTTCGCCCGGTTCACGTTGTGTGTGACACTCTGTGCCGTGATCAATTACTATTTCTTCTTCGGCGAGGTGATCTTTCTGATCCTGATCTTCTGCTTCCGTTATATCAGGGGCAACAGACCGGGAACGGTCCTGCGTCTGTTCATCCGTGCGATGGCAGGGGGCGTCATCGGGGTGCTGATCCCGGCGGTTTATCTGGTACCGGCGGCCATGGGGGTGAGTGGTAATACACGTCTGTCGGATGTGCTGCTGGGGTATGACCTTTTTGCTTATCCCAGCATGAAGCTGCCCTGGGATATCCTGAAGAGCATGATCATGGTGCCGGATATCATTGGGCGGGGAACCCTGTTCTATACCCCGGAGGTTAAGAATGCCTCCCTGGCCATCTATCTGCCGATGTTCGGCCTGTCCGGCGTGGCGGGTGCCTTCCTGATGAGACGGCGCAAGGTGGATGAGTGGCGCAAGCACCTGCTGATCGCCTGTCTGGTGATCTCTGTGATCCCGGGACTGAACGCGGTGTTCTCCCTGATGAACAGTGGCTACTATGCGCGCTGGTTCTATATGCCGATACTGCTTATGGCGACGGAGACAGCCCGCGTCTGTGAACGGGGCAGGAGTGTAGAACTGCGCAAAGGCGTACTGGTCAGTATCCTGATCTTTCTGGCGTATGTGGGGATCGCGATGCTGCCCGGCAGAGATGAGACGGGTGCACTGATCTACCCCGGTGATACGCTGGAGAACGGCGTGATCTTCTGGCGGAATGTCATTGTCACCTCCATTATGTATCTGGTGCTGGTGGCCGTGGTGTTTCTGGCACCGAAGTGCATCGGGCACAGAAAGAGAATCCTGCGGGTTCATTTGCTGCTGGTGGCGACAGGCCTGTCCTGCTCCCTGTCCACCTGGGCGGTGCTCATCGCCGGCAGCTCATTGATATCCGACTACGGCAAGGAGGAATGGGAGCTGCAGATGCTGAATACCCGTCCGATGGCCCCCGGTGACACCTATGTGCGGACGGAGACGGATTCAACGGCGACGAATTATGATATGGTATGGGGTTTTTCTTCGCTTCACAGCTTCATCAGTACGATACCGGGGCCGACTTTTGATTTTCTGCAGGGAGCGGGGGATATCCACAGGACGGTGGAAACCAATATACCGCTTGAGCGCCGTGGTATGCGAGCGCTGCTGTCGGCCAGGTATTATTTTGAGAACAGCGATATCAATGAGGATGGCGAATTTGGCCTGGGACGCGGGACGGATGGCTACCGGTTGGCGGAGGTCAGAAACGGGATCAGTGTTTATGTCAACCGCAACTGGATCCCCATGGGTGCGGCTTTCGACACCTGCATCTCCCGGGAGGAGTTCGATGCGCTGGATAAGGCGTCGGCCGACGATCTGCTGGTGCGCGCCCTGATTCTGGAGCAGGAGGATGTGGAGGAGCATGCGGATATCTTGACAGAGGTGCCGGTCTCCGCCAGGGAGCGGACACTTTCGGAGGAAGCTTTTGCCGAGCTCTGTGATCTGCGCAGGGAGAACGCCTGCACAACCTTCAGACCGGATACCACCGGTTTCACCGCGACGACAGCCGACCTGGACAGATCATCGCTGGTACTCTTCACCATGCCGCGGGTGGAGGGGCTGACCGCCTATGTAGACGGGGTGGAGCGGGAGATGATTCCCGCGGACTACGGGTTCTTCGCCCTGCGCGTGCCGTCGGGTGTCCATGAGATCAGGGTCGTTTACACACCGGCAGGCATCGGTCTGGGCGGCCGCCTGACGTTTCTGGGGCTTCTGATGCTGGGACTGTACGGATGGACCTGGAAGCGCCTTGTCCGGACGGAAGAGTAACTTCGGGAAAAAAAGATTTATCTTTCACAGGAATAGCAGTATAATTATAGGAAATTTTTTGCAGGGGAGGAAGCGCTATGAGTGGAATGACCATGAGTCAGAAGATCCTGGCGAAGCATGCAGGCCTTGAGAGCGTGCAGGCGGGGCAGTTGATCGAGGCAGATCTGGACCTGGTGCTGGGCAACGACATCACAGCGCCGGTTGCCATCAAGGAGATGGAGAAATTCAACCGGAAGGGCGTCTTTGACAAGGATAAAATCGCGCTGGTACCGGACCATTTTGTGCCAAATAAGGACATCAAGTCCGCGGAGAACTGTAAATGCCTGCGCCAGTTTGCCCGGAAGAACGAGATTACGAACTACTTTGAGGTCGGGGAAATGGGAATCGAGCATGCACTGCTGCCGGAGCAGGGCCTGACGGTGGCAGGCGACCTGATCATCGGGGCGGACTCCCATACCTGTACCTATGGTGCGCTGGGGGCTTTCTCCACAGGTGTTGGTTCCACAGACATGGCTGCGGGTATGGCCACGGGTAAGGCCTGGTTCAAGGTCCCGAGTGCCATCCGGTTCGAGCTGACGGGAGCCCCGTCGAAGTGGGTCAGCGGCAAGGATGTGATCCTCCATATCATCGGGCGCATTGGTGTGGATGGTGCGCTGTATCGCTCCATGGAATTCACAGGGGAGGGTGTTTCCGCGCTGTCCATGGATGACCGGTTTACCATCGCCAATATGGCCATTGAGGCCGGCGGGAAGAACGGGATCTTCCCGGTGGATGAGACGGCCATCAACTATATGAAGGAGCACGCACCGAACCGGAGCTACACGGCTTATGATGCGGATGCAGACGCGGTCTATGATGAGACCATCACCATCGATCTCTCGAAGTTGACCCCTACGGTTTCTTTCCCGCATCTGCCGGAGAATGCCAGGACATTTGATGAGATCGGTGAGATCGCCATCGACCAGGTGGTCATCGGCTCCTGTACCAATGGGCGTATCCAGGATATGCGCATTGCGGCGGAGATCCTGAAGGGCAGACATATCGCCAAAGGGATCAGAGCCATCATCATCCCGGCGACGCAGGCCGTCTATCTCCAGGCGATGGAGGAGGGATTGATCCATACCTTTATCGAGGCAGGCGCGGTGGTATCGACACCTACCTGCGGACCGTGCCTCGGTGGATACATGGGGATTCTGGCAAGCGGCGAACGCTGCGTTTCCACGACGAACCGCAATTTCGTCGGTCGCATGGGCGCCATTGATTCTGAGATCTATCTGGCAAGTCCGGCTGTTGCCGCTGCCAGTGCCATCACCGGCAGACTGTCACAGCCGGCGGAGCTGGAATGAGAAGGAGGGAATGATGAAACAGGCAAAAGGCACCGTCTTCAAATACGGGGATAATGTGGATACCGATGTCATCATCCCTGCAAGATATTTAAATACAGCGGAGCCGTCGGAGCTGGCGGCACACTGCATGGAGGATATCGACAAGGAGTTTATCCGGAAGGTCAAGCCCGGGGACATCATGGTAGCCAATAAGAATTTTGGCTGCGGCTCTTCCAGGGAGCATGCGCCGATCGCCATCAAAGCTGCCGGCGTTTCCGTCGTAATTGCGGAGACCTTCGCGCGGATTTTCTACCGCAACAGTATCAACATCGGACTGCCTATTGTGGAGTGCCCGGAGGCTGCCAGGGAGATCGCTGCGGGAGATACGGTCTCTGTGGATTTCGACTCCGGTATCATCACCGATGAGACCACAGGGAAGAAATATCAGGGTCAGGCTTTTCCGCCCTTCATGCAGCGGATTATCGACAGTGAGGGCCTGATCAACTACATCAACAGCGCTGAGGGTTGATATACAGATAATGGAAGCAGCTAGAAACGGGCGGCTCTACTGTGTCGTTCCCTGCTACAATGAGGAGGAGGTGCTGCCGGAGACCTCAAGGCGTCTGGGGGAAAAGCTCCGGGCACTGATGGAGGCCGGTCAGATCGCGCCGGAGAGCCGGATCATTTTCGTGGATGATGGCTCGAAAGATGCAACCTGGCAGCTGATCGAAGGGCTCCATGCGCAGGATCCTCTTTTTCAGGGGGTGAAGCTCTCCCGTAACCGGGGGCATCAGAATGCGCTGCTGGCAGGATTGATGACAGCCATGCTGCACTGTGATATGGCGATCTCCATGGATGCGGACCTGCAGGATGATGTGAATGCCATCGATGAGATGCTGGCGCGGTACCGGGAGGGCGCGGATATCGTCTATGGGGTGCGCAGCAGCAGAGAGACGGACACGGCCTTCAAGCGCAGTACGGCACAGGGATACTACAGACTGATGCAGGGAATGGGCGCCGATCTCGTCTATAATCATGCCGATTTCAGGCTGATGAGCGTCCGGGCACTGGAGGCGCTGTCAGAGTTCAAGGAGGTCAATCTGTTCCTGCGCGGGATCGTACCGATGATCGGACTGCGCACCGCCATTGTCACCTATGAGCGCGGAACGCGGTACGCCGGAGAGAGCAAGTATCCGTTGTTCAAGATGCTGCAGTTCGCCATGGAGGGGATCACCTCTCTCTCGGTCAGGCCGATCCGGCTGATCACGGGGCTGGGGATCACCATCTTTCTGGTGAGTATTCTGGTGCTGATCTATTGTCTTGTCCGGTATGCCCAGGGGCAGACGATTCAGGGCTGGACGACGACGGTGTTGTCCGTGTGGGCCATCGGCGGACTGACGATGATCTCCCTGGGCGTGATCGGGGAGTACATCGGCAGGATCTATCTGGAAACCAAAGCGAGACCGCGGTATATCATCGAGGAATACCTGGCGGATCGTTAAAAAGGAAAAGGATATGGCGGAAGAGAAGAAAAAGAAAACACCCGCGGATTTCAAGAGAGAGAGTAGGGAGAGCTTTCTGGCTCCGCCTGCGCCGGGGGCAAAGATCGGCAAAGTCATCGGCGTGGTCAGCGGCAAGGGCGGTGTCGGCAAGAGCCTTGTCACCTCGCTGTGCGCCTGTGTGCTGAAGCAGGCGGGCTACCGCGTCGGCATCCTCGATGCAGACATCACGGGCCCCTCTATCCCGCGGATGTTCGGCGTGGAGGGACTGTCCTATGTGACAGAGCAGCTGATGGGGCCGGGCGTGAGCACCGGCGGCATCAAGGTCATGAGTCTGAATCTGCTGATGGATCATGATACGGATCCCGTCATCTGGCGCGGTCCGGTGATCGCCGGTGTGGTCAAGCAGTTCTGGAGTGAGGCGGACTGGGGAGAGCTCGATGTGATGATGGTGGATATGCCGCCGGGAACCGGGGATGTGCCGCTGACGGTGTTCCAGTCCCTGCCGGTGGATGGGATCCTCATCGTGACGACGCCGCAGGAGCTGGTTTCCATGATTGTCGAGAAGGCGGAGAACATGGCACAGATGATGGAGATCCCTGTGCTGGGTGTCGTGGAGAACATGGCCTACATGACCTGCCCGCACTGCGGGGAGATGATTGATATCTTCGGGACACAGGGACATGATGCCGCCGCGCAGTGCGCTGCTTCGCGCGGGCTGGATCTGCTGGCGAAGCTGCCGATCGATCCGGGCCTGGCCGGTCTGTGTGATACCGGACGGATCGAGGAAGCGGATCTGCAGGCGCTGGCGCTGGAGAGTCTGACAGCGCGGTTGCAGAGCCTGCTTGGAGGGACGCCCGAGGTATGAAATGGCAGCCGGATAAAAAGCAGGTCAGGTGGGGTGCTACGGTCTTTCTGACCGGTGTGGCACTGATGATTGCCTATGTGCTGTTTTTCCGCAGAGCGAGCATCGCAGGCTGGGTGGTGGATCTGCTGGGGATGTTGCGTTCCATCATCGTGGGTATCGTGATTGCCTACATCCTCTCGCCGATCCTGAATTTTGTTGAGCGGACCTTTTTCTATCCCTACTACCGCAGGAAGGGTATTGATATCTCCCTTGACGGGAATACCAAACGCCGGAAACGGATGCGTGGCTGGTCGGTGGCCATTACGCTGGTGTTCGCGGTACTGGTGCTGTACGGACTGATCATGATCCTGGTGCCGCAGCTGATCCGCAGCATTACGGAGATTGCCTACAATTTTCCGGGATATGCCAATAACTTCAATTCCTTTATCAATACGTTACTGGCGGATAATCCGACCCTGCGTTCGGTGGCGGACCGGGTGGTGGACACCTCCTCACAGAGTGCGATCTCCTTTATCCGGGAGCAGCTGGTGCCGAATCTGTCCAAGCTGGTGAGCATCGTCCGCAAGAGTATCACACAGGTCATCGGTTTCTTCATCAATCTTCTGGTGGGAACCATTGTGGCGATCTACATCCTCAACGCCAAGGAATTGTTTACCGGTCAGGCCAAGAAGCTGGCCTATGCGTTCCTGAGCGATAAAGCAGCCAACGAAGTCATTGCAGGCTTTCGATTTATTCACAGGACCTTTACCGGATTCATCTTCGGCAAGCTGGTGGACTCGGCGATTATCGGCGTGATCTGCTATGTGGCCACCAGGCTTTTCCAGGTGCCATACCCGGTGCTGATTTCTGTGGCCGTGGGTATCACGAATATCATTCCGTTCTTCGGGCCGTATATCGGCGCGATCTTCGGGGTGCTGCTGCTCGTGATGATCGATCCGATCAAGGCACTGGTTTTTCTGGTGATTGTGATCGTCCTGCAGCAGTTTGACGGAAACATTCTGGGACCGATGATCCTGGGCAATTCCACGGGGCTGTCGAGCTTCTGGGTGATCTTCTCCATCATGCTCTTCGGCGGTTTCTGGGGACCCATCGGGTGGATTCTCGGGGTGCCGATTTTTGCCTGCATCTACGCCTTTGTGGCCTATCTGACCCGCAACAGACTCAAACAGAAGAATCTGCCGGAGGACTCCAGGGCCTATGTCAATGCGGCCTACATCGAGGATGGCACACTGAAGCAGATGGATCAGGTGGACCGCTCACTGGATAAGTATAATGTCATGCAGCCAGCCTCTGTCTGGCGCAGGATCTTCAAGAGCTACAAGAAGAGCAGGCAGATGATACAAAAGGTCAATCCACTCGTCCATGAGAAGCCCCCGGACGCAGAGAGTGCGGTACCACCGTCAGAGGACAGCGCGGCAGTGCCGGACGTCAACAGGGAAGGACAATAAGAACAATGATTATATCAATCGTTATGCCATAATAAGGAGGAGGGAATTCAAATGTCACGCAAGGAAATGGACTGGGCAAACATCGGTTTCGCTTATCACAAGACGGATAAGCGTTACGTCTCAAACTTCAAGGACGGTGCATGGGATGCCGGAACGATCACCGAGGATGCGACGATCGTCATGAGTGAGGATGCGGGTGTCCTGCATTACGCACAGGAGGTTTTTGAGGGACTGAAGGCTTATGAGACCGAGGATGGCCATATTGTGACCTTCCGCCCGGATCTGAACGCGGAGCGTATGGTGGACAGCGCAAAGAGGTTGGAGATGCCGCCTTTTCCGAAGGATCGTTTCCTGGATGCCGTGGAGCAGGTGGTGAAGGCCAACGCGGACTGGGTGCCGCCGTACGGGAGCGGCGCGACGCTCTATATCCGTCCGGTGATGTTTGCCACCGGCAATGTTATCGGTGTGAAACCGGCGGATGAGTATCAGTTCCGGATCTTCGTGACACCGGTTGGCCCGTATTTCAAGGGCGGTGCCAAGCCGATCGTGGTGAAAATCAGTGACTTCGACAGAGCAGCACCGCATGGCACCGGCAACATCAAGGCGGGTCTGAACTACGCCATGAGTCTGCATGCCATCGTAACGGCACACGAGGAGGGTTTTGCGGAGAATGTCTATCTGGATGCCCAGAGTCGGACTTACATCGAGGAGACCGGCGGTGCCAATATCATCTTTGTCGATGCCGACGGCAATCTCGTAGTACCCAAGTCCTTCACGGATTCGATCCTGCCCTCTATTACACGCCGTTCCATCGTGGAGGTGGCGCAGAAATACCTGGGGCTGAAGGTGGACCAGCGTCCTGTGAAGCTCTCCGAGGTACATGAGTTCAAGGAGATGGGTCTGTGCGGTACGGCGGCTGTGATCAGCCCGGTGGGGATGATCAATGATCACGGCAAGGAGATCGCCTTTGCCTCCGGCATGGAGCAGATGGGACCGGTGATCCAGAAGCTGTATGATACGCTGACGGGAATCCAGATGGGCCATATCGAAGCGCCGGCCGGCTGGGTGCATCAGATCCTGTGAAAAAGGCAGATTGGTTACTGGCGGCGGGGGTAGTCCTCGCCGCACTTGTTTTATGGCTCGGTATCCGCCTGATGGCGGCGCGGGGAGAGTCCGTGGTGGTCCGTGTCGATGGTGTGGAGCGGGGGCGGTATCCGCTTGATACGCAGACACCCATTGAGACGTGGGTAGACGGTGTAGACGGGCGCAATTATGTCGTGATACGGGACGGTGTGTGCAGCGTGACGGAGGCAGACTGCCCGGACGGGCTCTGCGTGCGACAGGGGACGATCTCGCGGGCCGGGGAGCAGATTATCTGCCTCCCCCATCATCT
>JAFSYF010000282.1 GCA_017443695.1 Butyrivibrio sp. | reverse complement strand
CGATTTTCGGTGCACCGCAGCCGGACGGCAGGGGCATACAGTTTATCTATGAGGACAACGGCCGGATGATTGAAGCAGCCGGCATCGCAGGCAACGTGAAGGACGAGAGTCTCCTGGAGCTGTTAAAGACCACGGAGGGCTTTCGCAAGCTGGTTCACAGCATAGGCGTATCGGTGACAGAGGAAAACAGCGCACCGGTACGCTTTGTTTTCCAGATGTACGGAGAGCATCAGAATGATCCGGCCACCAGTATCACCTGTGACATGACGGCGGACGGGATCGAACAGGTGATTCCGCTGGACTCCGTGGACTGGATGTCCTCTGACAGGATTCCGGGTCAGATCCGCTTCGAATTCGATACCCCGCAGCTTGTGGCAAGCGCAGATGTCCGTTTCTATCTGAATGATGGATATGAGGCGCCACCACAGCTCTCAGAGACAGCGATCGAATTCGATTCCGAGGATTACCGGCAGATGATCGGCCGCAGCAGACGCTTCGACGGCAATCTGACGGCGCTTCATCGGGCCGTGGAGAAGGCACGCCGCGGAGAACCGATGACCATCTCCTTTATCGGCGGCTCCATCACACAGGGCGCCGGTGCGATTCCCATCAATGAGAAATCCTATGCCAGACTCTATACAGAGGATTTTGCCGCCCGTTACGCGACGAAACCTGACCAGATCAAGCTGGTGAAGGCTGGGGTTGGCGGGACACCCTCAGAGCTTGGAATGCTGCGTTTTGAGCGTGATGTACTGCGGGACGGAACAGAACAGCCGGATATCATTGTGATTGAGTTCGCTGTGAACGATGACGGAGACGAGACAAAAGGGGTTTGTTATGAAAGCCTGGTCCGAAAAGCGCTGATGCTGCCCTGGCACCCGGCGGTCGTTCTTCTGTTTGCCGTTTTTGCCTTCGACTGGAATCTTCAGGACAGGCTGAGACCTGTGGGTGAGCGTTATGAACTGCCCATGGTCAGTGTGCTGGATGCGGTCACACCGCAGTTCGGATTGATGCCCGGCAAGGGCCGGGTTCTCTCCAAGAACCAGTTCTTCTATGACGTCTTCCATCCAAGCAATACGGGACACCGGATCATGGCGGATTGCCTGCTGGAGATGACCAGGGCTGCAGAGGCGTACACGCCTGCGGCAGCTGACGGGGCCAACGTTGATGTAACCGGTATCCAGCCTGCTATCGGTGCGGATTTTGACCGTGTGCGGATGTTTGACCGGAAGGAGCTGGGAGAGGATCTGTCCAACGCGGCAGACTTCGGTGTGGAATCGTTGACACCCGGTGCATTCACCGGGAAAGATGAGGATATCCAGCGCGTGGAGATGGATTACAATGTCAGTCAGACACCGGAATTCCCCTATAACTGGTCCTATGACGGCAGTGAATCGGATCCGGCTCCTTTCCGGCTGCGGATCCGCTGTGCGAAGCTCCTGCTGATCTTTAAGGACAGCGGAGATGTGCATCATGGCACAGCACTGGTCACGGTGGACGGAAAGCAGGTACTGGAGGCGGATCCGCTGAAAGTGGGCTGGACACACTGCAATGCCGCCATTGTATTTAATGAGGAACAGGAAGCGGACCATGAGGTCGTCATCGGCATGGCGCCGGGTCAGGCGGATAAGAAATTCACCATCCTGGGCTTTGGTGTCGTTCGGAATGCGTAAGGAGACTGCTATGGATTTTATCATTGATGGAAAAGCATCGGAACTGAATATCTGTCTGGAGGAGAGTGCCTGGCCCGGTGTGCAGCGCATCGCCGGCAGTCTGGCAGAGGACATCCGTCTGGTGACGGGATTACAACCCCGGATGGTACAGCACGCACTGCCTTTTGCAGGCGGTGAGATCTTCATCGCAACCTGGGGACGCAGTACCGGTCTGGAGGCACTGGCCGGAATGGATCTGCCGGCCCTGTCCGGGCTGAAATCGCTTGCCGGCAAGAGAGAGGTCTATCTGTTTACACCGGTGCAGCTGCCTGGTACGGAGAAACCGGTACTGGTCATTGCGGGCAGCGACAAACGCGGGACGATCTACGGGATGTTCCATCTCTCGGAGTTGTTAGGTGTCAGTCCATGGGTGTGGTTTGCGGATGTTGTTCCTGCGAAGCGGGCGCAGCTGACGATTTCGTCAGAGGATGCGCTGTTATCCAGAGAACCCTCCGTGAAATACCGCGGATTCTTTATCAATGATGAATGGCCTTCCTTCGGCAACTGGACTTTTTCACATTTCGGCGGCTTCACCGCACAGATGTACGAACATGTCTTTGAGCTGATCCTGCGTCTGAAGGGCAATTATCTCTGGCCCGCTATGTGGACCTCCAATTTCTCACTGGATGGACCGGGGTTGGAGAATGCCCGTCTGGCGGATGAGATGGGCATCGTGATGAGCAACAGCCACCATGAACCCTGTCTGCGACACAGCGAGGAATGGGATCTGGTTCGCGGCGAGGACAGCCCCTACGGCAATGCCTGGAATTTTGACAGAAACAGGGAAGGTCTGACCAATTACTGGCGGGATGGCCTGAAGCGGAACGGCGATTTCGAGAATATCATTACCATCGGCATGCGTGGGGAAAGAGATTCTGAAATCCTGGGTCGGACCGCCACCCTGAAGGAGAACATCGATTATCTGAAGGATGTGATTACGACCCAGAATCAGCTGATCAAAGAGGAAATCGGCGATGAACAGGTTCCCCGGATGTTGGCGGTATATAAAGAGGTGGAGCGTTATTTCTACGGAGACGCGGATACCGAGGGATTGCGCAACTGGCCGGGGCTCAATGGCGTGACCTGTATGCTCTGTGAGGATAATCATGGCAATATGCGCAGACTCCCTGCGCCCGAGGAGCGTGACCGGCGCGGTGGCTGGGGCATGTATTACCATTTCGACTATCACGGAGATCCGGTGAGCTATGAGTGGGTCAACAGCACCCACCTGCCCAAGGTGTGGGAGCAGATGACGGAGTGCTATGAGTCCGGTGTCCGGGAGATCTGGATCGTGAATGTCGGTGATTTGAAGCCCCAGGAGCTGCCGCTGTCTTTCTTCATGGATCTCGCCTATGATTTTGACAGGTGGGGGAGTGATCACCCGGAGAGTCCAGCGCAATATCTGGAGGATTGGACGGTCCGTCAGTTCGGTGAGGAACATGCATCAGAGATCTGCACGCTTCTGGATGGATATACGCGGATCAATGGAACCAGACGGCCGGAGGCACTGAATGACCGGGTCTACCATCCAACTCATTACGGTGAGACAGAGGCCATGGCACGGCACTGCGCCCGTCTGGAAGCTCTTGCCGAGGAACTCAAGGCAGAATATGACGGGACACCCCTTTCGGATGCATTTGTTCAGCTCGTCTATTTCCCGGTCTGCGCCTCGGTGAACCTGCTGCAGATGCAGCTGCTGTCCGGCAGAAATCACGCATTGTCAGCCCAGGGACGTCCCAGTGCCAATCTCTACGCACAGGCGATTGATGAGTGTATGCAGCGGGACAGCAGTCTGCAGGCGCTGTACCACAACGCCGCAGGCGGCAAGTGGAATGGCATCATGAGCTCGGAACACATCGGCTTCATTCACTGGAATGATGAGGAAGCCATGTATCCCGTACGTCACCAGGTCTATCCCTCCAGAAGACCCCGTCTCGTGGTGGCACAGGATCAGGGGGAGAACAGCAGCTGCGGCGGAGACTGGACCAGACAGACCCTGACGCTGGATGGTTTCCTGACACCGGGCAGAGAGAGTGAAGCACTGGTGCTGGAGAATGCGGGTTCCGGCGAAGTACACTGGCGTATCCGCTGTGATGCGGACTGGCTCGAATGCTCTGCCATGGAGGGCTGTCTTCCTGCCTTTACGGAGGAAGAGGATGTCACCACCGTGGATGGTCTGCCGGAGGCCGATAATACCTTCCGACTGCAGATGAAGCTGCTGCGTGATAAACTGCCGGCAGGAAATGGTCAGACCCAGGCAGAAACCATGCTGACCATCGAGGCGGAGGAGCCCCGGACACATGTGGATGTACGCATCCTGGCCACGACACAGGCAGAAGCAGATGGATTTTTGCCCGCCGGTGCAGTTGTTCAGGAAAGAGGGAAAGACAGGGTATATGCGCCGGGACTTGTGCTGGAGGCCAATACAGCGGCAGAGCTTTCGGATTCGGCTGTCGGTGCATTCCGTGTGCTTGAAGGCTACGGCAGATGCCGTGCAGGATTAAAGGCTGCGCCGGCACTGCAGGTTTATACACCGGGGATAGACGCACCATCCGCCATGTGGCGTTTCTCACTGGCAGAGGAGGCGAGTTACGGTATCACGCTGATCATCGCACCGTCCAACCCGATTGACGGCCGCAAGAGCCTTTCACTCGGACTGCAGGTGGACGGCGGGGAGATCCTGCAGCCGCAGTTTATTGACAGTACCTATGAGGGCGGCGCTCCCGGCTGCGCAGTCTGGGCTCGTGCCGTACTGAACCAGTGCCACCGGACAACCGTGGATGTATCGCTGACCGCCGGCAGCCATGAGCTGCGTGTCTATGCGACGGATCCCGGCGTTGTGTTGGAACGGATTCTCATCCGCCGCACAGACAGTCCATGGCCGGAGGGGTATCTGGGACCGCTGCCTGACTGGGTAGATGAGCCATGACAGGACGCACGGTATACTGGCATCTTCCCGGCTTCTTTGTCTATTTCTATCTGAACCAGGTATTGCTGCATCTGTGGCAGAAATACCCGGAGGATTTTTATGAGGGCTACCGGCCGGGCTGCGTATACGGAACCTTTCCCGGTGCCATATGGAACGGCGGCCGGGCAGTATTTGGTCTGGCTTCCCATGGGGAGATGAAGCAGATCCTCAGCACCTATGAGCGTTTCGGCGTTCCCGTCCGGTTTACGTGGACCAACCCGCTCATCGAGGAACAGCATCTGACGGATACTTACTGCAATCTGATCATGCGCACGGCAGACAACGGGCACAATCAGGTTCTGGTGAATGCGCCGGTTCTGGAGGCATATCTGCGGGAACGGTATCCCGGATTCGGTTTCATCTCCTCCACCACCAAGCGGCTGACGGCATTATCTGCCATCGATCAGGAACTGGCCAGGGATTATCTGCTGGTGGTGCTGGATTATGATCTGAACCATGAGGAAAGCATACTGCAGGCGTTGGAACCGGAAGCCGGACGCATAGAGATCCTGGTGGATGAGATCTGTTTTCCGGGCTGTCCGAAACGGGCCGAGCACTACCGTGATGAGGGACGGATGCAGCTTGATTTTGAGAAGGGCAGTGTCTTTCACTGTCCCAACAGAGAGACCAGACCTTCTTTTGCGGAATGCAGGAAGCGGCCGGCCTTCATCAGCAGGGAGTCACTGCCCGCCTATATCGAGCGTGGCTTCGTGAATTTCAAGCTGGTGGGACGCGGGCTGCCCATTGAACTGGTCAAGGAATCCTACCTGTATTACCTGGTCAGGGAAGACCGGCAGGCTTTCATCCGGAATGCCATGGAGCATGACCTTGCACAGCTGAGTGGAAAACGTATATAATAGATTATTACTTTGAAAGGAAGCAGTAGCCTATGGCTGAAAAAAAGATTGCCATCCTGCAGCCGAAGGAAGTGGATGAGCGGGCTGCGGCGCTGGCATCCTGGCTGGAACAGACTGGCGCAGACAAAGTGACAGTTCATGAACTGCGATCGGATGATATCGCCGGCATTATGCCGGAACAACTGATGGCCAGGCTGGGGGTAGAAGAGATCTGGCTGCTGAGTTCAGATACGTCCGGCGTCACACTGGTAAGTCAGGACGCCAGGGAACGGCTGGATCGCAGGCTCTCGAACCTCACGGAGAAAGAGCGCGCAGAACTGAATATTGTACAGGAAATCCTGTTTCAGAATATGCTCACCTATCACTTCCAACCCATCGTTCGGGTACAGGACGGAGAGATCTTTGCTTATGAGGCACTGATGCGCTCCAGCATGGGTGGTGTCGATCCTGAACAGATCCTGCGCTACGCGGAGCTGACCGGCCATCTGGGTGATGTGGAGAAGGCTACTTTCCTGAATATCATGGAATGGATCCAGCAGAATGCGCAGGCGCTGGGAGATCGCCGGATCTTTATCAACAGTATTCCGGGTGCCAGAGTGCTGCCGGAGGATTATGTTGCCATTGATGACGGCCTGTGGGCCAATGCCGAGCATATTGTAGTAGAGATGACGGAACAGACGGAGGCGGATGAGACCAAAATCCGTGCCATGAAGCGCCGCTATGAGCAGATGGGTATTGATATCGCCCTGGATGACTACGGGACAGGGTATTCCAATGTGGCCAACCTCCTGCAGTACATGCCGCGCTTTGTCAAAATCGACCGCTCGCTGGTGAACGGCATAGAAACCGATGAAACCAAGAAGCATTTCGTCCGTGATATCATTCATTTCTGCCATGATAACAGCATTCTGGCGCTGGCAGAGGGCGTGGAGACTTCGGGCGAGCTGCAGCAGATGATCTGGATGGGGGTAGACCTGGTGCAGGGCTACTATACCGCCAGACCTGCACCGCTCCTGCTGCCGGAGATTAATCCGGATATACAGCGGGAGATCCTCCGGTTACACCAGGAGTATGAAGACAGACAGGGCCAGATCGTATTCGGCGCAGATGAAAACGGCCATCTTTCACTGGATATGCTGCCGCGTTCGGATTACAGCTGTATTGCCATTGGTAGTGGAGCGGATGATCCACAGGAAATACACCTGGTGGGCCGGCAGGGAATGATGGTTAAGGCGCATGTGGAGATCGCTTCCGGTTTTCATGGTAAGATCTGCCTGGAGAATACAAGCTTCACTAGCGCGCAGGAGAATCCCTGCTTTGAACTCGGCGAGAACTGCGAAGTTCAACTGATTCTGCTGGGACCCAACCAGATGGAACGCGGTGGTATCCGTGTTCCGGAGAACTCGAAGCTCACAATTGAGGGCAACGGGGATCTGAATATGGTGGTGGACGCCCAGGAGAGCTTTGGCATCGGCAATGATCTCGAATCCATGCATGGACCGATATCTTTTGACCAGAACGGATATGTACGGATCCGCATGAACGGGAACAGAGGCGTGGGCATCGGCAGTGGCAGGGGCGGTGAAGTCAGCATCTCCCACGGCTGTTACGAACTGTCCGTAAACTGTGAGGAGGGTGTGGGCATCGGCAGCTTCAGCGGCGTCTCCCATACCTCACTGGATGACTGTGCCATGGAGGTCAGTGTCGCCGTGATTCGTGGCTGCGGGATCGGCGTCATGGAGGGCACGTCATATCTGAAGCTGCGGAATATCGATCTGCGCTGCAAGATTGAATGCAGGGAAGGTGCCTCATATGGCGTCCTGCGTGGCGCGTGCTATACGGATCTGTTTAATGGAAGACTGTCCAGTTCCCTGCGGGGAGAGCAGGTCACCGGTATCGGCGCACTCCATGGGCGTACCGATTACCACCAGGAACGTGCATCCCTGACGATAACGGGACACGGAAAGAACGCACTGGCACTGGGAGGATACGATACGGATACCGATATTGACATTTTCCTCTCAGAGAATGATATAGAGATCAATACAGCCATGCAGCAGGATACACTGGCTCTGCCGGAGCGTTTTCATATCCGCCGCAGCAGGAATCGTTTCATCGTCAACGGGGATGAGGTGATGCATGCAATGGAGGATGAACCGGCGGAAAATGGAATCAAAGAATAAACAGGAGGTACTGAGGGCTATATGGAAAAGGAACTGATCACCCTCTCACATATCTGCAAATCCTATAACGGGCAGATGATTCTGGATGACCTGAATCTGGTCATCCATGAGAACGAGTTTGTCACTCTACTTGGCCCCTCCGGCTGCGGAAAGACGACAACACTGCGCATCATCGGCGGTTTTGAGATCCCGGACTCCGGTCAAGTCATCTTCGACGGGCAGGATATCACCAATCTGGTACCGAATAAGCGCCAGCTCAATACGGTTTTCCAGAAGTACGCGCTGTTCACTCACATGGATATCGCGGACAACATCGCTTTTGGTCTGCGCATCAAGAACAAGACGGATCAGTACATCCGGGATAAGATCTCCTATGCGCTGAAGCTGGTGAATCTGGAGGGGTATGAGCACCGTATGCCGGATTCTCTCTCAGGCGGACAGCAGCAGCGGATCGCCATCGCCAGAGCCATCGTCAACGAGCCCAAGGTTCTGCTGCTGGACGAGCCTCTGGGAGCGCTGGATTTAAAGCTCCGTCAGGACATGCAGTATGAGTTGATCCGCCTGAAGAAGGAGCTGGGTATCACCTTCCTCTATGTGACCCATGACCAGGAGGAGGCGCTGACGATGTCTGACCATATTGTGGTCATGAATCAGGGCTACATCCAGCAGGAGGGCAGTCCGGAGGATATCTACAATGAACCGGAGAATGCCTTTGTTGCGGACTTTATCGGGGATTCTAATATCATTTCCGCTACCATGATCCGGGATGAGCTGGTGCGTATCCTGGGAATAGAATGGCCCTGTGTGGATAAGGGCTTTGGCAATGAGCAGCCGGTGGATGTGGTGATCCGGCCGGAGGATGTGGAGCTGGTGCCCCGGGGGCAGGGTCGGCTCCCCGGCGTGGTGTCCCATATCATCTTCAAGGGTGTGCACTATGAGATGGAAGTGCAGGCCGGCGGCTTCGAATGGCTTGTCCATTCGACGAAGGAATTCCCGGAAGGTACCGAGGTGGACATCCGCGTGGATCCCTTTAATATTCAGGTCATGAACCGCCCGGCTTCGGAAGACGAGCAGGCGATTGGAGTAGAAGATGTTTAAGAATCGAAAAACAGCCAATCTGATAGCTTCCCCTTATTTTGCCTGGGCACTGGTGTTTATCCTGGTGCCGCTGGCGATGATCCTCTGGTATGGTTTCACGGATGACGCGGGACATCTGACGGCGGCCAATGTGGCCTCTATTGCCCAGCCGGAGCACTGGAAATCTCTGGTGCTGGCACTGGAGCTGGCCGTGATCAGCACGATTGTCTGTTTCCTGCTGGCCTACCCGCTGGGGATGATCCTCGCGAAGAACAAGATGAGCAGCTCCGGGATCATCACGACGATCTTCATTCTGCCCATGTGGATGAATTTCCTGCTCAGGACCTTCTCCTGGATGACCCTGCTGGAGAACCACGGTGTCATCAACGGATTGCTGTCCCTGTTGCGCCTGCCGACCATCAGTGTGATCAATACGCCTTCGGCCATCGTCATCGGTATGGTCTATAACTTTCTGCCTTTTATGATCATGCCGATCTATAACAGTCTGGCGAAGATCGATGACAATGTCATCAACGCTGCCAGGGATCTGGGGGCCAATGCCGTACAGACCTTCCTGCGGGTGACACTGCCTCTGACCATCCCTGGAATCATCTCCGGCGTCACGATGGTTTTCATCCCGGCACTGACCACTTTCGCCATCTCAACCATGCTTGGTGGCTCCAAGATCCTGCTGATCGGCAATGTCATCGAGCAGGAGTTCACACTGACCTATGACTGGCATCTGGGGAGCGGTTTGTCCGTCGTCCTCATGGTTTTCATTGTCATCAACATGATCGTATCTGCCCTGACGGAGAATAAGGATGAACAGTAAACTGCGCCCCATAGAAAAAGCCTATATGGGATTGATCTTTCTCTTTATGTATGCGCCCATTGTGACGCTGATTGTACTGTCCTTCAATGCCAGCAAATCGCGGGCAAAGTGGGGCGGTTTCACATTCCAGTGGTACCTGAATCTGGTACGGGATTCAGAGGTGTTGAATGCGATGGCGAATACGTTGATTATCGCGTTGATCGCTACCGTGGTCTCCACCCTGATCGGTACGGCCGCTTCTGTTGCACTGACCGGTATGAACCGCCGTACCCGTTCCGTGATCATGGGCATCACCAACATTCCCATGATCAATGCGGAGATCTTGACCGGAATTTCGCTGATGCTGCTGTTCAAGGTGCTGCATTTTGAAACCGGCTTCATCACGGTGCTGATTGCCCACATCACCTTTGACATTCCCTATGTCATGCTTTCGGTCATTCCACGGATGAAGACCATCAGCCCCTCGGTTTATGAGGCGGCGCTGGATCTGGGCGCGGAGCCATTCTTCGCCTTCCGCAAGACGATTCTGCCGGATCTGGCTCCGGCGATCCTCTCCGGTGCGCTAATGGCCTTTACCATGTCCATTGATGATTTCATTATCACCTATTTCACCAAGGGATCCGGCTTTGATACGCTGTCCACCAAGATCTACAGCGAGGTGAAGCGTGGCATCCGCCCGGAGATCTATGCATTGTCCGCGATCATCTTCATCGTGGTGCTGATCCTGCTGATTGCTTCTGACCGTCTCAGGGCACAGTCCGGTCGTCTGGCTGCCAGGGCGCGGCAGAACAGATCATCCAAGGTACGCAAATACAGCGCTGTGGGTGGTGTTCTCCTGGCAAGCATGGCCATCATCCTGCTGGCCATGGCCTATGGTGGTGTTTTCTCTAAGAAGAGCACCCAGGTCTTTGTCTATAATGCCGGTGAGTACATCGATCCGGAGGTCATCGAGATGTTTGAGGAGGAGACCGGTATAGAGGTGGTCTATGACGAGTTCGAATCCAATGAGATCATGTATGCAAAGGTGGCATCGGACGGTGCTGCTTATGATGTGATGTGTCCTTCGGATTACATGATCGCCAAGCTCATTCAGAACGACATGCTGATGAAGCTGGACTGGTCTGCGGTACCCAATGCATCAGAAAACATTGGTGCCCAGTACTATGAGTCGGCGAAGGCCTTTGACCCGGAAAATGAGTACGCGGTACCGTACTGCTGGGGAACCGTTGGTATCCTGTACAACAAGGAACTGGTTCAGGAGCCGGTCACCAGCTGGGACATCCTCTGGGATCCGAAATATAAAGGCGAGATACTGATGCAGGATTCCATCCGGGATGCTTTCATGGTTGCACTCGCCCGGCGCGGTTATGATATCAATACGACGAATCCGTCTGAGATCGATGCCGCCACACAGGATCTGATTGAGCAGGCACCCCTGGTGCAGGCCTATGTCATCGATCAGGTCCGGGATAAGATGATCGGCGGAGAGGCGGCACTGGGTGTGATCTATTCCGGTGAGGCCATCTACACCAAGCGGGAGAATGCGGATCTGGAGTATGTGATTCCCGACGAGGGTTCCAATGTCTGGATCGATGCCTGGGTCATCTCCAGAGAGTCACGAAATGTGGAGAATGCACTGGCCTGGATCAATTTTATCAGTCGGCCGGATATTGCGCTCATGAATTTTGAATACATCACTTACTCAACGCCGAACATCATGGCGCAGGAGATGATAGAGGATGATGACATCCGGTACTCTCCAGTGGCCTTCCCGGATGATGAGACGCTGTCCCGCTGTGCGACCTACATTTCATTG
>JAFSYF010000281.1 GCA_017443695.1 Butyrivibrio sp. | reverse complement strand
GTGTCAAAACCCATGACGTGGATGAATTTGTGCAGACGGTTTACAACATCTCCGGCAGCTTTGGCGGCATCAATCTGGAGGATATTGCCGCCCCCCGCTGTTTTGAGATCGAGCGCAAGCTCAAAGAAAAGTGCGATATTCCCATTTTCCACGACGATCAGCATGGCACGGCCATCATCACGCTGGCCGGAATGACCAACGCGCTCAAGGTTGCCGGCAAGCGAAAAGAGGATGTAAAAATCGTAACCTCCGGCGCGGGCGCGGCGGCGGTATCGATTGTCCGGCTGTTGCTTTCAGCGGGCTTTCGGAACATTGTGATGACTGACCGAGCCGGCGCAATCCACGAAGGACGCGACGGACTGAATTGGGTCAAAGAAGAAATGGCGCGATTGACGAACCGCGACCGGGAACGCGGTTCGCTGGCCGATGTGATCCGCGGCGCGGATGTTTTCATCGGCGTCTCCGCACCCGGTGTGGTGACACAGGATATGGTTCGCAGCATGCGGAAGGATGCGATCCTCTTCGCCATGGCCAATCCCGTGCCGGAGATCATGCCCGAACTGGCGAAGGAAGCCGGTGCCCGTGTGGTGGGCACGGGACGGTCTGATTTCCCGAATCAGATCAACAATGTGCTGGTATTCCCCGGGATCTTCCGCGGTGCGCTGGAGGCACGGGCGGAGCAGATCACGGAGGAAATGAAGCTGGCGGCGGCAGAGGCCATCGCAGGCCTGATCCCGGATGCGGAGCGCTCCGAGGAGTATTGCATTCCGGCGGCCTTCGACCCGAGAGTGGCGGATGCGGTCAGTGCGGCGGTGAAACAGTTCGTGTGAGGACCAGAGGGGGGAACAGATGAGCCTGCAGTCGATAGCGGTATCCAATGGGTTTGCGGCAGCGCTGCTGCTCATCCTGATGATCAACCGCTTGATGACCAAAACGAAGAGAAGGCTGGATGACAAGATCTTCAGCGTGATGATTCTGATGGCCCTGCTGGGTGCCATCATGGAGTTTGGCACCTTCATGGTGGACGGCAAACCAGGGCTGCAGAACCGGTTGATCAACCTGTTCGGCAACAGCTATCTCTATACGGCAGAGGTGGTCATCACGCTGTTATGGGCCTACTATGCGGATCTGCGGATGTATCGGGACAGGAAACGCCTGCACCGTTACGTATGGCTGCAGTACATCGCCGGGGTCCTGCTGGCTGTACTGGTGGTGAATCTGTTCACCGGTATCATCTTCTATGTGGATGAGCATAATGTCTATCATAGAAATCTGGGCTGCTACGGCTACTATCTGTTCTTCCTGGTGATTCTGATCCTCAGTATGTGGGAGCATCATAAGTATCAGGAGAACTACGGAACCATGCAGTTCTTCCCCATCTGGTTGTTCCTGGGGCCGATCCTCGCCGGGGGACTGATCCAGGGTGGCGTCTACGGGGTGTCGATCGTGTGGTCCAGCTTATCCCTGGGCATCACGGCGATCTACATCTGTCTGCAGAATCAGCAGACCTATACTGACGTGCTGACGGGGCTCTTCAACAGACAGTACATGGAGCATAAGATGATGGAGCTGCATCAGGATACCAGACTGGGGTATTACGGTATCATGCTGGATGTTGATTTCTTCAAACAGATCAATGACCGGTTCGGGCATTCCGTGGGGGATGACGCTCTGTGTGAGACAGCGAATATCCTGCGCCGGGCGACCATGAGCGATGCGATTCCTTTCCGCTATGCGGGGGATGAGTTCATCATCATTATGCGGACAAATGACGAGACGGATATCACGCATATGCAGGACCGCATCCGCGGGGAGATGCGGCGGTTCAACGAGAACACGAAGGAACCCTACCGGCTCTCTTTTTCCATGGGTTATGCCCGGTATGACAGGGAAGACAGCGTGGACAATTTTCTGAAGCGGATGGATGACAACATGTATGAGGATAAGCAGCGCAATCACAAGCGGCTGCTGGCGGCGGAGGGCAGGAGCAGCGAATGAGTTTCAAGCTGGGCAAGGGATTCGGGCTGTTTGATTTTGACGGGGATGGGCGGTTGAATCCGATTGAGCCGCGGATCTCGCCGTTCATGGCGGATGATGCCCGGTCGGTCATGCGCCAGTTCCTCATCGATGAGGAGGTGGCCCGGGATCTCTCGGAGGCGGGGGTGGATCTGGCGCAGCTGTTCACCTCGGACGAGGAGGAGCGGCATCGCTTGCTGGAGGAGGCCGGCCTCGACCCGGAGGAGTTCGATTTCGATGTGGAGGAATACCTCTCAGATGAGGATGACCTCTGGGACGAGCTCTTCGGGGACGATGACGATGATGAAGACGACGAGGATGATGACGATGAATGATGATGATGTGAAGAAGGATGAAGTAACGGAAGATCCGACGCAGGAGGAAAAGAAGGAAGCGGGTCAGGAAGAAACACAGGAGAGTGCCTACGAGGATGTCTGTTTCATCTGCCGCCGGCCGGAGAGCAAGGCGGGCAAGATGTTCCACCTGCCGAACAATATATCGGTCTGTGATGACTGCATGCATAAGACCATGGATGCGGTCAGCCGGTTTGACTACCAGAACCTGCTGAACAACCCGGAGCTGTTGTCCGAGCTGAATAAGCACATGGGCATGCCGCCGAATATGGGCATGCCGGGGTTCGGCGATCTGGCGGGCGGGATCCCGAATTCCCAGCGCGTGAAGAAGAAAAAGCCGGAGAAGGAGAAAAAGAAGGAGGAGGCCGCAGAGCAGGCCTTTGACATCAAAAATATCCCGGCGCCGCATAAGATTAAGGAGCGGCTGGATGACTATGTGGTCGGTCAGGAGCGGGCCAAGAAGATCATTTCCGTGGCGGTCTACAACCACTATAAACGCGTGGCCACCGGCACCATGGACGACATCGAGATCGAGAAGTCCAACATCCTGATGATCGGGCCCACGGGCTGCGGCAAGACGTATCTGGTCAAGACGCTGGCGAGACTGCTGGATGTGCCGCTGGCCATCGCCGATGCCACGAGCCTGACGGAGGCCGGGTACATCGGTGACGACATTGAGAGCGTGGTATCGAAGCTCCTGTCGGCTGCAGGCAATGACATCGAGAAGACTGAGCATGGCATCATCTTCATCGATGAGATCGATAAGATCGCCAAGAAGAGTGACAACAGACAGCGCGATGTCAGTGGAGAGTCCGTACAGCAGGGGCTCTTAAAGCTCCTGGAGGGCGCCGACGTGGAGGTGCCGGTGGGGGCCTCCAGCAAGAATGCTATGGTGCCCATGACGACCATCAATACCCGCAATATCCTCTTCATCTGCGGCGGTGCCTTCCCGGATATCGAGGATACGATCAAGAAGCGGTTGAGCAAGCAGAATGCCATCGGGTTCAATGCGGATTTAAAGGATAAGTGGGATGATGATCCGGATCTCATCATGCAGGTCAAGGTGGAGGATCTGCGGGAGTATGGGATGATCCCGGAATTTCTGGGACGGCTCCCGATCCTGTGTCCCATGCACTCCCTGACAAAGGAGATGTTCATCCGCATCCTGAAGGAGCCGAAGAATGCGATCCTCAAGCAGTACCAGAAGCTCCTGGCACTGGATGAGGTGGATCTGCAGTTCGACGAGGAGGCGCTCAGCGCTATCGCGGAGAAGGCAAAAGAGAGGAAGACCGGCGCCCGGGCCCTGCGTGCCATCATTGAGGAGTTCATGCTGGATATCATGTATGAGATTCCCAAGGATGACAACATCGGACGTGTGACCATCACGGGGCCGTATATCGAGGGCAAGGGAGGGCCGCTCATCGAGGTGCGGTCGGGAGGCCTGATCGCAGAGAAATAATAGTAATACTGGGGGAGTAACAGTGGGGGATTACAGACATCTGGACCGGCAGTCGCCGGGCCGTACGCGGCGCGCCGGGGGGCAGCGCCAGGACCCGTATATGCCGCAGCGGCAGAACCGCTATGCGGGCAACGCTTATCACAGGAGAAGAAGGAAGCACAGACAGATCGATATCCGGGTCGCAGGGAGTATGATCGCCGTTGCGGTGATCATTGCGGTAGCGGCGGTAGGATTGTTTGCCGTCCGCTCCGGGCGGGGTCGTGCGCAGCAGATGCAGGAGGAGCAGGAGATCCGGG
>JAFSYF010000039.1 GCA_017443695.1 Butyrivibrio sp. | reverse complement strand
TCAGGTCCTTGGTCTTGTACAGGTCCCTGGGCATATCCAGAACCGCGAAACGGCTGTGCAGGTTCTCGCAGTGTGCGATCAGGGAGACAATCACCTCCGGGATCGTCACGCCGGGTACTGCCATCATGCTGACGATGTTGTTCTCCAGGAATGCCTGGATACCGGTGCGCTTGCCGGGGCCATTGTCCAGTCCGATGAAGGTGCCTGCCGTGACCTTGTCCACGTTGCCGTCGGTGCCGCCTTCCAGTAAGAAGGAGCCGATCTGGCCGTCGTTCTCAAGGATCGCTGCAACCGGATCCACCGCATCCTCTGTGGGTTCGATCTCGATGTCCACCAGTTCGCTCAGGTCCATTCTGGCGCCGACGAATCTCGGTGACGCTGTGTTGAGGGACAGGTCGGTGTAGTTCTCGATCTGATCCGCATAGCGTACGCTGATCTCGAAGTTCGCCAGGTAAAGCAGGGACTTGGGTACCATGGCTTTGTCGATGGCCTTGTCCGGCAGCTCTGCGTTGAAGGTCAGCACGCCGTCCATGACACTGGTGATCTTAAAGAACTCGCCCTCGAACTCCAGGGTGTCGCCCTCGCGCAGGCCTTCTGCGTTCTTGGCCTTGTAGCCTTCCTCGGTCTTCTCAAGGATCTGAACCTTGCGGTTCCTGACCGGTGCGACCTGAACCTGGATGCGGTTGCCCCATTTGCCGGGGTTCTTGGCCGTGACTCTGAGGATGCCGCTCTCTGCTGAAGCGTTCTTGGCATCGTCGGGTGCTACACGCATGACGTAGCATCTGGTGCCGCCGTTGGCAAAGAACTGCTCCACGCTCGCTGCGAGGTAGCGGTACTCGCCATAGACGAACTCGGAGAGGTAGCCGCCATACTGCTGAATGAAACTCTTGAAGCTGGTAACCAGCTGGGGAGCACCCTCTACGGGGCCTCTCTCCGCCAGGCCTACAAAGCCGGCGGTACTGGTTCCTACACCTTCGATACTGCGCGGAGAATTGTCATATTCCTCCACATATACACCTGGTGATAAATACTCAGCCATCTGTTTCCTCCTTTTTGGTTATCGTTAGGATTATAGTTGGTTATACTTCGTTGTATCCTTGTCTCTGCCTCGTCAATTCGCCATGACCTTGAACTGTCCCGGCGTTGTCAGACTGATCGAACCGCCGTACGAGCACATCAGTTTACAGTCTGAGGTCAGACAGGGCTGCCCGCCAATCAATACCTTTGGCTTGGTCGGTATCCACGAGCCCGCCGGTACCGGTACACAGGGCTGCGGGGTGAGTACACCCAGTGCCGCCGCTGTCGCCGATGCCACCTGTGGGTTCGACATCGTGACACACATCCCGAAGGGTCCCACATTGGTATTGGGCGCGGAGTCCGAAATTGTTGCCGCGGCCTTGCCCTCGATCATCACCGTCTGCTGTGAGGTGACGCGGATGGGCGCCGGTGCCGTACCCATGGTACAGATCGCCTGACCGCTTAAACATACCAGCTCACTCATCTTCTGTTCTCCTATCCAACGCCAGTTTCCAGGTCGCCGGATCGTGGAAATCGACTTCCTGGAACCGGACCTCTCCGCTCACGATGTAACGCACGAGATAGCGCAGATTGGTGCTGTCATCCCGCACACGGAGCAGATAGTCCCCATTGTCATTGACACTGCCAAAGACCACTCGGCTGATCGGTGCATTGACGGTGAATGGCTGGGCCAGGGGTTCCTTGAGTATCAGGGCCTGGTTCCTGTCCATTCCGGATACAACGATCTTTTCGTAGCTCTTACCATCCGCCGCAAGGAGTCCGTAGTGCCCGTAGTCCATGTCGAGCACGCGGCCCGCCTGCTTGATCACGGTCATCTTACGGGTCTTCTCCGTAAAATCACTGAACCTGCACAACGGGCGGTTCACATCCACCGCCTCCAGGGCTTCCAGCAAAGGAAGGTTGCCGAAAATGCCGATGACTGACTCCCCTTTTGCATTCTTCTCTGACGGTATCAGGAAGATGTCGCAGGTGGGAATCCTGTCGTCCAGTTCCTCAAAACGGACGTCGGTGCTGTAGCTCTCAAATCCCACGACCTGCACGGTCAGGCGGAAATCTGTGCGTTCTGTGTTGATAAACACGAAGCAGCCGTTGCCGCGCGGGGCGGGACGCACCCTCTCTCCATCTGCCAGGAACTGAATCTCTCTTTCTTCGACCGCTGCTCCCGTGGACGTGTCGACCAGCCGGATCAGGAGCCCCAGCCGTGCATGTATCACAGAAGCTTCCACTTACTTCTTTTCCCTCCTTTCCTCCGTGATCTGCAGCGAAAAGCTCGCATCCACCACGCGCGGGGTGTCGATGTACTCCGCGCTGGAGAGGTAGACCGGGGCCGCCTTGTAGAACAGGCTGATCTGGTACGGCTTGTTGATGGCCGACCATACCCGCACCTTCTCCTCCAGACTTATCTTCGCCTGAGACAGTACAATTGGAGGTTCGTCGGTGGTGAGCCACGACTGCAACTCATTCGGCAGTACCGCGTTGTTGTCGTTGACAATCTGTGCGGCACGGCCGATGATTTTCTGAATGTCAGGGTCCTTGAGGCCCATCTGGCCTCCCCCGTTGATGAAGACCATGTAGTAGAGCGCAAATGGTCTCGGCGGTTTCTGCAGCTGGACCCGCCCGTGGTTGATGTACCTGGGCTGGGAGACCTCTACATCCTCCTTGATGTCATACAGGTAGACGCCGACGATGTAGTCCACGTCCTGTGACGCGGGGGAGGAGATCTCGATGTTGTTGGGGGACGGGATCGGCTCCGGACACATCTTCTCCCTGAGTGTCCGTACGATGTAGCTGCTCACATCCGCAATAATCGGATAATCTGCCATGCTCTCTCCTTACTCGTTCTCCGTGAAGCTCTGATACAGTGCGTCTGCTGCCTCTCCTACCGCTGATGTGACGCAGACGGCATAGCCTGTGTTGTCCACGTACTCGGCACTGCAGTTCAGCAGCTTGATGGTATCCTCTTCACATATATACACATTGCCGCGATAAAATACGACAGGTGCTGCGAGATCAATTTCTTCGCCGCCGTGCAGGCCCTTCTGGCTGCCCGCGGTGAATTCGTAGACTCTGGCCCCCAGGGTCAGGGTCGCCTGCTGTCTGTCGTCGCTGGTAACGAAGCGGTAGTTCGTGACGGCGGCGATGGTCTGTGCCGGGATGTACCTGCGGGCGGCGCTGTCCTCGTATTTCTCATAGAGGTAGCTGTTCTGCTGCGCGACGCCGCGGGCGGTCAGGTCTCTGGCCATCCGGCCTGCAGGGGTGTTGCCGTCCTTGGCGTACTGTGACAGCGCCGTGACGGTGGCTGCGAGCTCCTTGCCGGAAAGGCCTGAGAAGTCGCCCTGCTGGTCGCCGATCGCATCCTCCAGTTCGTCCCTGGTATGCTGCGTGTTGATCTCCGGCTCCTGGGTGCCGGTTCCTGTGCCTGCGCCGCTGCCGGCTCCTGCACCGTTATCTGCTCCGCCGGCCGCTGCGCCGCTGTCCGCACCTGCACCGCTGTCGGCTCCGGAGTCTGCACCGGAATCTCCGCCGGCCGCTGCACCGCTGTCCGCGCCTGCGCCACTGTCTCCGCCGGCTCCTGCGCCGCTGTCCGCGCCTGCGCCTGCGCCACTGTCTCCACCGGCTCCTGCGCCGCTGTCCGCACCTGCGCCCGTATCGGCTGTGCCTGCGCCCGCACCTGCACCGCTGCCGGCACCTGTGCCGGTTTCTGCCGCTGCTCCACCTGCACCACTGTCGTCTCCCGCGCCCGTGTCGGCACCCGTGTCTGTTCCGTCATCTGTGCCTTCGTCGGTCTCGTCCTCATCCTGCAGATCTCCCAGCTGGGTCACCAGGGGCTCGTTGTCCTCCGCCTGCCTGACCGCGTCCTCCACCTTGTTCTTCAGGGCGGCAGAGGCGTTGGTGCCCTCCAACTTGGACTGGATGTCCCTGAGGGCATCCGCGTCACCAACGGCTGCCAGGGCGTCCACGGAGTTGACAAGGCCCTCAAAGTCGCCTTCGCTGATGCGTTCCAGGGCCCGGTCGTGGATCTGGTCCGCCAGGGCGTCCATGCTGTCGCCCATATCGCCCAGGGCCTCAGCGGCGGCACCTGCGGCGCCCTCTGCGTCCGCTTTGGCCTTCTCTTCGGCGAGGCGGTTCTCTTCGTCGCTGATGTCTTTGTCCTTGGCTTCGATCCGTTTCTCCAGGTCTCTGGCCAGGGCCAGGTCGTTGTCGTCCAGGGCGGCCTGACGCTGCCGCTGGAGATCGTCCTTCTCATCCTTCAGGCCATCCAGCTCGGAGGCCAGGCTCTCGTCCTCGTCACGGACGCTGCGTGCCTCGGCCTTCAGCCAGACGATGTGATCATCCACGGACTGGCGTGCCTTGACGGCGAATTCGTCCTCTTTGACGGTCTTGCGCCATCCTTGGGCGCGGTCAATGCGCTCATAGAGGTCTTTGACCACCTCTTCGCTGTCCCCACGCTTCTTTTTCTCCGAGATCAGGAACTGGAGTTCGCTGCGTTTGCCGTCCAGGCGGTTCTTCTGGTCGTCCAGGGCGTTCTCCATGGCGGCCTGTCCCCTGTTGTTGGCTTTGGCGGCCTGGAACTCCGGGGAGGCACCGGCAGAGACCGCGGTGGTGTAGCGTCCCTCGGCGTCCGGCAACAGCTTTCCCTCCAGGAGGGAGAGCTCACCGTCGGATTCGTTGATGACGCCTTCCTTGATGCTCATGAGGTATTTCAGCTGGAGCATGGGGCGGTTGACGCCGGATTCCGAGGCGGTGGCGATGACTTCGTTGCTGTAGGTATATTCCGCGTGGCCCATGGTGGAGTCCGTGTCCTGGAGCCGGTTCATGCTGTGGGTGCTGTAGCTGGCCTGACAGTTCTCGATACAGGTGCCGATGGCATCCACAATAGAAGTGTTGATGGCAAAGGCACTCTCCGAGATCTCCTCGTCCTCATCGTCATGGCCCTTGACGGCCTGATCGGCGATGGGGGAGTACCAGTCCGCACCGGAGGAGAGGCCGAGTCTGGACAGCATCGAATCATACCACCCGTTATCATGAAAGAAGTCGTGCTTGACGGCGTTACGCAGGTCAATGAGCCAGCTGGGACCTTCGGTCTTGCCTGCGGAGGCGGCATCCTTGAAGTTGCCGGTGGAGGTATAGTACATGCCATTGCAGAGACCCACCATCTCCCCCAGTGCACTCTCCTGCACGGTGCTCAGCTTCTCCATGACGATGGCACGTCTGGCGGCGTCCACCTTGGCCATGAGGCTGTAGACCAGCTCTGCTTCTTCGTCGTATTCCGCTTTTTTCAGGGCCTTGTAGCTGCGGTAGAGTCTGTCCAGGTCCTGATCGAGCTTGCGGGTGTTCTCATCCCGCAGGTCCAGGCCGAAGAAGACGTCCATGACCCGGTAGTAGTATACAGCGCTGCGGAGGTTGCCGTTCTCTTTGGCGTTCTGGTTCTTCAGGTAGTCGTCCTCGGAGATGGTGTTCTTGGCGGTGTCAAAGGTGTACTGCAGCCGCAGGGGCTCCAGCTCCGGGAGTCTGGACAGGTCATAGGGGTCGATGAGGTCGAAAGGGTTCTTCTCCCGGTTGCTCACCACGTCGATGAGGATGCCGTTCTTGCCCACGTAGTATTGAACATAGAGGTCCGCGAGCTTCGATTCCTCGACGACGGTGCCCGCTTTGGTGATGTCCAGAAGGCCACCCGCATCCGTGATGTCGAACCAGCTGCCGCCCGCCAGCTCGGATTTGTAGTAGATCGTGGTCTGGTTGGATTCGGTGCCGCTCTCCTGGGCCTGGTCGTAGAGTTCGTCCGTCAGGGCGTCCTTGTGGATCAGGTAGGTGCCGATGAAGAGGACGGAGTCCTCGATCTGGTGGCTGGCGGCATAGGCACCGAATTTCATGGCCTTGGTCTGGTCGAAGACGGCCAGTGCCCGGTACTGCCGGACCCCCGTGATCAGGAGCGCGCAGATGACCAGAAGGGCAATGCCCCGCAGGATTCTATTCCGCAGCTTCTTGTTGCTGTTCATCTGCTCCCTCCTCTTTCTTGAGTAGTTTGTGGTTGACGGTGTCAAATCTTCCCTCGTAGAGCGGGCTCTTTCCCTCGTCCATGAAGATGATCTTCACCTCCGAGAGTCCGTTCTCCACAAGGCCCAGGTGGGTGAAGCTCTTGTCCAGCTTCAGAGGCTCCTCGCCGGTCAGGAAGGCACCGTCCTCGGTCTGTACCTGGTAGTAGGCGATCTTGGGGTCCTCGGTCACGGTGAGCTTGACCGTGATCAGTCCCGTGACTTCGCCCCGGGTGACTTCGTAGCGCCCCAGTTCGTTGGATTCCTTCTTGACGATCCGCATGTCGGAGATGATGGGCAGCGGTCCGGTGTCGGCGGAGGGGTCGATGATGACGTCGTCAACGAAGGTGGTTCCGTTGTAGAAGCGAAGCTTGGTCTCCTTGAGGTCGTCCTTGACCAGCGCGAGGTGGCGGATGCTGTCCGTGATCTTGGTGCGCGCGCCGATCTGTGTGTTGTCGCACCAGAGTTCATAGTCGGTGACCTCCACTTCGAAGTCCTCCGGGATGTTGATGGAGAGGACGAATTCCTGGCTCTGGATGATCTGCCGGATGAAGTAGCTGGCGCCGTCCGCATACTCGTCCTCCACGTAGCTGACGCCGGCGGCAGCGGTCTGGAGGCTCTGGTCCGTTCCTTCCAATAAAATAGAGACGCCACCGCAGGTCAGGCGGTCGAATTCGTAGAGGGTGTCGGTGTAGGTCTGCATGGCTTCGAAGAGGCTGTTCTGGAGCTCCTCGTAGTCGTCCTGCTCCGAGGAGAGTTCTTCAAAGGAGAGCTCGCCGATGCGGTTGCGCAGGGTGTCCGCCTGGAGGTCCTTCTCCGCCTGGTCCAGGTCGGCGATGGCCTTGAGATAAGCGTTGCGTACGGAGACGTAGGTCTCAAAGGTGCCGGTGACCTCCTCCCGGACGGCGTTGCCTGAGTCGATCTTGTCATTCAGGGCGGAGGAGTAGTCCAGCGCGGCCTGGTAGGCGACGTTGGGGTCCTGCTCGATGTAGCGGGATCCGTCCAGGCTCCCCTTGAACCAGAGCTTGGGGAAGGGCAGCCAGAGGAACCAGCTCAGCGGGATCCAGATGAAGCCTTCCCAGTAGCTGTCGATCTTGGTAAGGAAGGTCTTGTAGTCCGCGTAAAAGGCACGGGCGTTGACCTTCTCTCCATTCAGGGACTGGGTGATGTAGCTGGAGATGATGTTGATGTCGTTGCCGTAGTGCTTCTTCATCAGGTTGTAGTTGGTGGACAGGGCGGTCTTGGCCGTGGTTTCGCTCATGCAGGCCTCGTAGTAGCCCTGGTCGTTGTCCAGGGTGTACTCGATGAGGGCGGGGAGCTGATCCCGCTTGATCTGGGCTTCCACGAAGGGCATTTCGAACCGGTAGGCGGTGGAGATGTCCGTGCCGACCATGGTGGAGAGCCTGCGCAGGCTGGCCGCCAGGTTGCGCTCGTCCGCCGCGATCTTGTTCTCGGTGGAAGCTTTCTTCTTCTTCAGGCTGTCCACGTCCGCCTGGGTGCCCTCGCCGCTGACGACCCGGGCTTCGTTGCGGGCGATGCCGTCGTTCAGTGCCTCCAGCCGCTGTTTGCTGAATGCAATGGTGCGCTGCAGGACCACGATCTGGACATAGAGGATGTTGACCTTCTCATAAACCGCCAGCTTGGTGTCCGTGAGCTTGTGGGTGGCGATGTCGATCTCCGACTGGATCTCCACAGGCTTGAAGGTGAACTCGAAGGCGGTCTCCTCATCCGGCTTGGTGGGGAGCTTGAAGCTGATGAGGGGGGACCAGCGGAAGGTGGCCATGTTTTTTTCCTTGAGGCGGATGGATTTCTTCGCACTCTTGAGTTTGGCCTTCTTGCTGGCGATCTGCTGCTCCACCCCGTAGTAGGCAGAACTCTCCTCCAATGCCAGTGCCCGGGCGGCGGACAGGGTCAGGGTGCGGCCCCGCATGGCGCGGCGCTGCTGCTCGGCCATGGATGCGGCCGATGCCTGGATCCCGCCGGTGGTGAAGCAGGCGATGGCTGTCACCGCAGCGATGATGCAGTTGAAGACGCGCTTGGCTCTCAATTCTGGCTTCCCTCCGCCTTGGAGATGCTGTAAAAATCAAAGTGGTCGTTCCTGCCCTGGGATACAAAGGTGTAAATCAGTCCGCCGTTCTGGTAGGCGGTCAGGTATACGCTGTAGTTCTCATCCAGGCTGTTCACCTGGGTCACGTCCGAGAAGAGCTGTTCCGTCTGCATCTGGACAGGGCCGGACATCACGGGGCTGGTCTCGTTCAGGACACAGATGGATACGGCCTCCGGGAGGATGACCCTGGAGTTGCCCTCGTAGACCGGGAGTCCCAGTGTGGCGGTGATGTCTGCCAGGGAGTCGGTGTCCCGGGCGCCCAGCGGGAAGGTGTCAGAGAGGACGTAGATGCTGTCCACCATGACCTCGTCCTTGAGGGAGCCGCTGTCCGTCACGCCGGAATAGATGGCGCCGATGTCGCTCATGTAGACGCTGTAGGCGTCATCGCTCTGCCAGATGCGCCGGGCGCCGCCGTAGATCTTGTTGACCTCCATCGTGGATTTGCCGAGGAAGGTGGCGTAGACGATCTCGTCGTTGGCGAACTGCCCTTCAAAGATGAGGCCGCCGCCGGCGTCACAGAGGCGTCCCTCACCATTCTTCCTGCCACGGGTGAAGTCACCGTCGTACCAGAGGCTCCCATCCTCTCTGTAGAGCTTGCCGGAGCCCTCGTAGAGGTTCTCATGGAACTGTCCCACGTACTGGATCGCGCCGGTGGGATAATAGGAGGTTCCCTGTTTCTCATATCTGCTCTTCTCAAAGGTACCCTGGTAGACCACGATGCCGTCGGGGGCATAGAGCGTACCGGTGCCGTTGGCGTAACCTCTGGCGACCTGGCCCTCGTAGGCAAGGTAGCCGCTCTTGCCGGTGATGCGTACGGTGTCCCTGGCGAACCGCAGCTGAATGTCGTCATAGGCGTAGGTCCGGATGCCGCCATCGCCGATGAGGCCGGAGAATACGTGCCGGACGGCGACGATGTACCAGATGCTGACGACGCCGGTGAGGATCACGGCGGCGTAGGCCAGCCGTTTGCTGATCATCCAGCCGAATACGGTGTAGTAGTCCTTGGGATTCTTCGGCCGGACGTCCAGGAGGTCGGTGAAGAAGACACGGATCCTGGTGATGATCCTCGACTGTATGAAATTCCAGCTGGTCCAGAGTCTGATCCGCGATGTGATCGCCGCGAAGCGGGTCTTGATCGTCGATAGCAGGACTGCCAGCAGATTTGATCCATCCATATCAGTTCACCTTACGAACGCCATCTGTGTCCCAGTGCAGTGCGCCGACCTCTCCTGCGGCGGCCTTGGCCCCAAGATCCAATAATCTCTCACTCTCAAACAGGTACCAGCGTACCACCTCGTCCTGCGGCAGGCGCTTGAGAATCTCCGAGAAGCGGTTTCTGGCCATGTAGAAATCGCGGCGGTACAAAAGCTGCAGGGCCTCCTCAAACCGCTCCCTGTCCTCCATCTTGGCCTGACGTTCGCTGTCCGTGCAGGCATCCAGCACCTCGTAGAGCTTCAGCTGGCGGCCGCTCGTCGGCAGGGAGACGTAGCCGATGTAGCGGTAGTCCGCCGGGAAGTTCTCTCTGTCCTTGACCTCCTGGCTAACGACGACGCCCAGACGCAGGGTGTGGAGCCATTCCGCGCAGGTGAAGAGATCCTGGAGCTCCTCTTCCAAGAGGAAGGCGATGCTCTGATCCTGTGTCCCTGCGACGCCATAGGTGAATCCGCCGTAGTACAGAAGAACCGTCAGCTGGGAGGAGGAGATCCCGGTCTCCTGTCTGTCCTTCACCAGGTCCATGCCGAAGCTCTGGGTGTTGAGGACGTTGTCCAGAAAGAGCAGTTCAATGACGGAGAGCTCGCTGTTCTGGTCGATGAGGATGCCCTCCTTGTCGGGGTGGGCGTTCATGAAGGAGAGGAGCTCGTTGAGCTGCTCAATGCGCTCGTCCACGGTGCTCTTGGCGTTGCCGGCGACGAGGGACAGGGTACCGTCCAGGGCGGTGACATCGCCGCTGTGTACCTCGGACATGGAGTCCTTGCCCAGGATCTTCTCAATGTTCCGGGGGGCGAAGCGGTAGTAGGCTTCGTATATGCGGAACTTGCTGTAGTTGATTTTCTCAATCTTCTTGCAGATCTCGAGGAGGCTGTTCCACATGACGGTCATGTCGTGGCCGATGCCCGGGCCCTTGAGCTGGGTCTGGTTCCGGAGGGCCACCTCGGTGATGGCTTCCTCAAATACCCGGAAGTCCTCGGACTGGATCCAGATGACGCCGAAGAGAATGATACTGCCCAGGGCAAGTACCCAGAGGAAGCGGCCCGCCACCTGGGCGCGGTTCTGCCAGATCCATCTGGATTCACTGGCGTCATTGAGGACGGCCACCAGCATGGCGTAGCTGCGGGCGCGGCTCTCATACCATGCGATGGCTTTGTAGCCCTGGCCGCCCACGAGGACCTTGACCTCATCCTCGTCCAGGAGGTCTCTGGCATTGGCACCCACCACTTCCCAGATGGGCTGGCGGTTATGGCCGCCTGCGCTGTTGAGAATCATGCCGGAGTCCCGGGCGACGATCATGATGTCATAGAAGACTCTGGAGTTGCTGCCGCGGCTGACGAAGTCTGCCAGCTCCCGCTGGGCCGTCCGGTAGGCTGCACTGTCGTACCAGCCCAGTTCATTGAAGCCTTCGACGGATTCGTCGATGCCGTTCAGTTCCTCCGCAAGCCAGCTCATGCTGCTGATGGCGTATTCGCGCCGGGCATCCTGTCTGGCCTCCCGCTCCCTGAAGACCAGAGCGGCGAGGAAGATGATCAGCATGACAATGAAGGTCATCTCTACAACGAGGGCGGTGTAGATGAGCCGGCGTCTGTTGTAGAAAGCCATGAAGAGCAGGATGATGACGATGAGGATCAGCAGGGTGCCGGCGATCCAGAAGACGGTGAAGTCCCGGCACAGGGCGAAGCGGTGAAGCAGGCGCAGTCTGGTTCTGGAGACGACCTCCACGGCGCCCTCATCCACGGCGAATGCGCCCGTGGGAACGTCCGCGTCCGTGCGGATCTCGATGCCGCCGTCCCGGTAAGCCGCGTCGACGATGAAGTGGCCGGATGCAGGAACCTGGAGCATGAGGCTGTCCAGCCGGATGGGTTCCGGTTCTTCCTTATCATCTTTTTTCTTCCCGGTGGTCTCTTCCTGCGGGTCCTGCAGGATCTGGAGGGTGTTCCGGTCCACAGAGTAGACTTCGGCCTTGCTTCCGTCGAAGCTGACGCCGGTGATGAAGAACAGGCCGTTCTCCATCTGCAGGTCCACGGCGTTTTCATTGGCGTGGAGGAGTATGGGGACGGAGGTTTCCTCCGGGACAAAGCCGGTGCTGATGATGCGGATCTGGTAGCTCCGGTAGTATTCCTTTTTCTCCTCATCAAATATGTAATCGTCGGTCAGAAGGAGGGCCAGCTGGTCCTCGCAGGCGCACATGCCGGCCACTTCCCCGCTCTCTCCGTCTACGTGGGCTTTGTCCAGTTCGCCGTTCCCGTCGTAGGAGAACAGGCGGTAGCCGTCTCCGGCGCCGTCGGAGTAGTAGAGACGGCCGTTCAGGCGCACCACGTTGCTCTCATAGGAGTAGGAGGGGCCGTCTGCCCGCGTCGGCAGGAAGAGGAACAGGGCCACCGACGACAGGGCCAAAAACAGAATGCAGATGATTATCGCGGAACGTTTATACATGGCAACCTCTTATGGTATGTCGTCCCTACTGGAGCAGGGATTCCGTACCGATCTGTTTGAAGGTGTTTAAAAACAGTCTGAGCCAGGGGATGTCCCCCAGGGTCAGGTGACTGATGAGCATGGCCAGCGCGACGATTCCAAGGATCAGGCAGACCCAGAACAGGATGCCGAAGAGGGTGTCCCTGTGTCTGGCGAATATGCAGCGGATCCGGTACAGTATGCCCTTGCGGCCCTTGGGCGCCGCTGCCAGGCGAACGTCGCGGTAGAGCTCCGTGAACTTGTTGTAGCTGCGGCTGGCGATCTTCTTGCCCAGGAGCTGGTAGCTGTCCGCCTTCTGGGAGGATTTACTCTCCAGAAGGAGCATCAGGATGTCCGCGCACTCTTCCACGCAGTCCCGCTCATGCTTCGTCAGGTCCAGTTCCGTGAGGTCCACGGAGTAGCTGAGGTAGACGGAGTCGTCGCGGTTGAGGTTGAGGAGGCGCTGGCGCAGAACCAGGTAGAGGATCGGCCAGGGGAGGCCGGAGGTCATGCAGGCCAGGATGACGTTGATGCAGATGTCCTCGCACTGGGTGAGTGGCATGACGTCCCCCACGTAGAACTCCAGCAGGGGCCGCTCCTTGCGCCACGGGAAGACGAAGATCTGGGCATCCGCGGAGGAGAAGAAGTCCACCAGCGGGCTGTCTGCGATGGAATTCGTGCCGTACAGCGTCAGCAGGGCATGGATGACCTCATGATCCCGGACCTGCAGGACGGTATAGAGCGTAGCGCCCTCCATCCTGAGGTCCTTGCAGATCAGGCAGTTACACACCGGCGTCAGTCTGACGGTGCTGATCTCCTCCAGTTTCAGCTTTGATGATTCCAGAATCATCCCATCCGGCTCTCCAGATCCAGTGCCGCGGCATTCTCAGTCTCCGGCGCGTTGTCGTTCATGTTCTCTCTGCGTTTGACGATGGCGTAGGCGTAAGTGCATACCACGGGCATGTCTGTGCAGTAGATGTGGATCTCGTATACGCCCTCCTTGGCCGGTGCGGTGTAGATGCCATCCGCGGTGATCTCGCCGCTGCTGGGGGCGGTCAGTTCGTAGGTGATGCTGCAGGCCTTCATGTTGTTGAACTGTACGCCGAAGAAGTGGCTCTCCTTGACTCCCATGGTCACTGTCGGTGTCTGGGCGGTGATGCTCTTGTCGTAGAAGTCCTCGACGAGCTCCAGGTCGTTGCCTGCCGGGAAGCGGACGGCGACCCAGCGGAAGGTGAGGACCAGGAAGTCCACGTTCTGCAGGAGCTTGGCGGCGACGACGAAGCTGCCCTTGTCATTCAGGACACGGACGGCAGTCTGGACGTTGATCATGTCCTTGGACTGGGAGTTGAACAGGGCCGGGTCGCCGTAGA
Source organism: Butyrivibrio sp. (assembly GCA_017443695.1). Lineage (GTDB taxonomy): Bacteria > Bacillota > Clostridia > Lachnospirales > Lachnospiraceae > Butyrivibrio. Next base: position 6,662 of record JAFSYF010000039.1, on the reverse strand, counting down.
TGGTGCTCTTGGCGTTGCCGCCCAGGCTCCGGTCACTGGAGATGTATTCGTAGCCGACGTCGACGTAGACGTTGCCCTTGCCCAGTCCGTGGGCGATCTCGCCGGAGTAGCGGATGTCGCCCTGTCTGGCGCCCCGCCCCAGCGGGATTTCCAGTACGCCGGTGGCAACCTCCGGTCCTGCCACAACCTTGCCCACATGGAGGGAGTTGTCGGCTGCTTCAGCGCCCTGCTTTGCGCCCTGGAGTTCCGTGTCTTTGTCAAAGAATTCGATGTAGTGGCTGCGCAGCAGTGCCTGGGCGGGGGCCGCGATGTGTTTTCTGCGGCCGCTATCCACGACGGATTCGATGAGGTAGCTGTTGTCGGTGCGGGCGATCTTGATGTCCGCCAGGCGGATGAGGTTCTTCTCTCCGCCGGCACCGCGCATTTCCAGGTTCATGCGGCCGATTTCGTCGTTGACGAGCTCCAGGGGGGAGTCCTCGCTGAGGCGGATCTTCTGGGTGAAGCTCTGGACGGCCTGCTGGGCGGTGTCGTTCTCAAATGCCGTGGCGGAGCCGCTCTTTAAGATGACGTTGGTGTCAATGGCTTCGATGTCCTGGACCGTGATCCAGTAGTCTCTCTTCCAGTCCTCTCCCTGGTTCAGGCGCAGGTCTTCGACGCCGACCTCCATCTCCTGGGCGCCGGCGGGGGTGAGGAAGGCCGGGATCTCCAGTGTGCCGCGGACGGAGAGCCGCACTTCGGCGTCCGAGAGCTTCTTGACGGTCAGCATGAAGCGGACGTTGCGTCCCTTGCTGACAACGGCGGGCATGACGATCTGGACGAGGAAGTTCTCGCTCTTATAGATGGTTTCCTGGACGAGGAAGTCGGTTTCGAGTTCGTAGTCCACGGAGCGTTTCTTCTTCTTGTCCGTCAGGAAGATTTCGTAGCCTTCGCTGATGCGGTTGTATTCGTATTCTTTGTCCGTTTCCTGGTGGCTGACGGAGTAGACGGCGTGTACCGGATCCTCCTTGAAGCGGACGCAGAGGGTCGCTTCGTCGCCCTTGAGTTCCTGGAAGCCCTCGATGGCGGAGAGTTTGCGTACCACGGAGCTGTCAACGATGATCTCTCTGCCGGTGCCGTCCAGGGCAACGCCGCTCTCCACGAGGATAGAGAGGTCGTCCAGGCTGAATACACCCAGTCCGCAGACGATGCCGGCCCCATACATGAGGCTGTTCATGAACCGGTTCTTGTTGATGTGGTACTCCTGCTCTGCCTGGAAGTCCGCGCTGGTGAGCATCTTGCCCGGGTAGTACCGGTTCCTTTCAAAAGGATACAACTGGTTGTTCATAACGACTCTCCTTCTGTATGTGGATCATCCGATCCGTGTACGTCTTACTGTTATACAAAAAAGAAGTGCTGCAGGCGACAGGTACATCTCAAAATGCCAGGGATGCTACGCTGGTGAGGACTTCCTCCCGGATCAGCTCCGGGTCGCTGACCAGTTTCTCCGCAAATCTGCGGATGTGCGCCGATTCCGGTGAGAAGCAGAGCTGTTTGAGGGATTCGTCGCCCTGGATGGCCTGGGTGAGGTAGCGGACGAGCTGCAGCAGGTTGTCCGGTTCGTCGGATCTGGAGTTGTAGAGGAACTGGAGCAGGCAGCGTTCATGATCCCTGCCGGCCAGGAGTACCGCTTCGGGACCGCCCTCTTCCTCTGTGACGACGGCGGAGAGCTGCTGGTCGTAGCCCAGGATCTGCAGGTCCTGGCCCTGGATCCGTCCGTGGAGTAACAGGTTCTGGAGCTGTTTGCGTTCCATCAGGCCCAGTTCCTCCAGGGATTCCACGGAAGGAGCGATCTTGGTGGACAGGATGTTCTGCAGGCGCTCCGAGTTCAGGGCGTCCGCGGTGTCGATCATGCAGATCGGTTCGCCGGGGATCACCAGGAAGCCTTCGCTGGTCAGGAGTGTATCCATGGCTTCGCTGTGGGGGTAGACGGCGGAGACGCCGACGAAGGATTCCTGATCCTGGGCTTCGTCCAGGAAGGTCTCCAGCATCTCACGCGCGATGCCGCGTCTGCGGTATTCCTCCAGGACGTAGATCCAGAGGATGTCCGCACGGCCGTCACTCGCGGCCACTGCCATGACGCCGGCGGCGGCGCCGTCCTCAATGACGCCGAATCGGAGGATGTCTTCGCCGGCAGCGGTGCCCATCAATAACGGTTCGAAATATGCTTCGTTTCCTTTTCCGATTCCAGTGACCTTCCGCATGTGGTTTCTCCTTTTTATCTAAAATATTATTGTTTTTTAATTCGCTTTGTTCCTGACTTCTTCCTTTGTGAATTCCTCTTCTTTCCTGGTGAGCTTGAATTCGTCCTTCATGTATTCCTGGGCGCTGGTGGATTTGGCGACGGGTTTCATGCTGCCGTACATCATGGTGCCCGATGCGATGCCAATGATCAGCGCAAGGACAATGCCGAAGAATGTGCCGCCGAAGAGGTACCCAAGGAAAAAGGCGATCACAATCCACACCGCCAGGAGACCGATGAATTTGGGGGTGCTGATGGGCAGGTCGCCGATCATCTTGCCGGTCTGGCCGTTCATGGCGAATTTGTATTGCTTGCCCTCCCACTCGGTGGTCAGAAGCCATACCGGAAGCATGGCGTATTCCGTGTCGTCCTGGGTGAATTTGAATTCCTCGCTGATGGTGGCGATTTTCTCATGCTGGATGGTGCTTTTGGCCATGGAGCTGATGGTTTTCTGGATCCGTTCCTGGGCACGCTTGAGGTTGTCCTTTTCCTCCACGTCGAATTTCTCCGCCAAAAAGCCCGGCAGGAAGGACATGGCAAAGGGTTTGAGCTCATTGAGCTCAAATGGTTCGATGGAGTCCATGAGGCTGTCCGGCATGCGTTTGGAAGCGTCCTCCGGTACGCGCTCGTATCTGGTGTAGCCGGTGCGCCGGACTTCGTAGTGGCGGGTAATCTCCTTGTCCTGCCTGTTCTCCGTGTCGCTGGCGTCATACTTGCCCTTGATCTTGACGGTGCCGTTGAACATCCAGAAGGGGACGTAGACGCCCTGGATCTCGGAGACGTGGTTGCTCTCCTTGAAGGATTTGGGCAGGAGCATCCGTTTGTTGTAGTATTCATGGTATTTGCCAATGGCCTGTTCCTTGGTGTTGGCAAAGGGGATGATCAGATCCGGGCGGATGGCGCCGGAGAACTGGGTGGGGGCCACCGTCTGCTTGCCGCAGTACGGGCAGCAGATCACGCCGGTGTTGGCGTCCGTCAGCAGTTCCGCGCTGCAGTTGGTACATTTGTAGGCCTTCATGCCCTCGCCGTCCGTGACCCAGGCGTCATTCGCCTCTCCCTTCGCCTGTGCCTTGCGCATCTTCTCCTGATAGGCCTTCTCCGCCTCCTCCGTGGTGTAGAGGGAGTCGCAATACTCGCATTTGAGTTTGCCGCTCTCCGGGTCGAACGCCAGGGGCCCTCCGCACGCTTGACAGATATATGCCACTGCTTCTGCCATAATCATCCTCCTGTGAAAAAGTAATTATCTTAACTGTTTACAGATAAACCAATTTTATCGCACTTTGAATTATTTTTCCATCATATGATTGTGTGGAAAAAAAGATTTTTCTCAGTTACAATTCTGCCAGGAGGGAAGGATTATGTCCGGGAAAAACAGATTCCTGCGTTTCGGTGCAGCTGCGGCCGCCGCTGCCCTGCTGTTCACGATGTCCGCCACAGGGTGCGGCGCATCCGCCGGCGGGGACGAGACCTTCGAGTCTCTCACGCTGCAGCGGGAGGAAGTCCATGTGTCGGTGCCCGGCATGAAGCAGACGCTGCGCATCGCTTATCTCTCGGATCTGCATGTGCTGTACGCAGATGAATCGGTGGATCCGGAGCGGCGCGCCGAGGTGGAGGGGCGTGTGCAGTCCTTTGCCAACGGGCGGCAGGTGTCCAGTGCGGATCAGTGGCCGCTGTGGGTGGCATGGCTGAACCGGGAGAAGCCGGATTATGTGCTGTTTGGCGGAGATATGGTGGATTACGCCTCCGGGGCCAATGTGTCGGCGCTGCAGGAGGGGCTGGATGCGCTGCAGGTACCGTATATGTACCTGCGGGCGGATCACGATACGGAGCCCTTCTATCTGCTGCAGGGGCAGGGCGTAGCGCCTGCCGGCACGGACAGCGGGAACGGTGTGTTCGTACAGGAGTATGATGCGGTGATCCTCGTGGGCTGGGACAATGCCACATCACAGCTGTCCGAAGCGGGTTATGCGGCGATCGAAGAGGCCTGCGGCCGGGGAAAACCGGTGGTGCTGGTGACCCATGTGCCCATCGAGCCCCAGGAGGATACGAGTCTCGCGGATGCCTCCCGGGCAGCGTTCGGAAACCGGTCACTCCTGTGGGGCTTCGGGGATAATTACTATTATCCGGAAGGGGCCACCCGGGATCTGCTGCGGCTGATCTATGCGGAGGATACGCCCATTGTGGAGGTACTGAGCGGGCACCTGCATTTCACCTGGGACGGCGCCATCAATGCGCGGGTGCACGAGCATGTATTCGGCCCCGCCTTCCAGGGCTGCGCAGGCATCGTAACCATCGGACCTTGATGGGATGATCCCGCGCAGTATCGGGGCTTGCGATAGCATCTCCCGGAATATGTCAGTCGAGACCCACCATACTCGCTTCGCCGCTATAGAGGCCCAAGGAGCGTCCCCCGGGCGGTTCGCGAGCCCCTCAACGATGTGACCACGGTTACTCTCCCGAGCCATGCACTCCGCTGCATGGCTACGGGCAAATACAGTAATGCAGGCCAGCAGCAGGCGCATTTAATTGCGAAGCCTGCGCCTGCTGCGATACAATTCGGCCGCAGGCTGAATTGAGCGCGAGCAGGCCGCCCGGGGGTATGCTCCCAGGGCCGACCGATTGACGATGTGAATTCCATCACGCCTGTCTGGCCTGATTGAAATCGATGTTTACCAATCACTTGTTACGTAACATATTGTATTTTAATTCAATAGTGACCGTTTTCCCTGCAGACAGCAAAACAGGCCGCACTCTAAAGTGCGGTCCGTTTGATTCGAACTGTGAATGTTGGTTACGACGCTTTTTCCTTCAGCCATCCCCGGATGTCGGAGATGCCGGAGTATTTCTCATACCCCTTCTGATCCTCCAGAATCAGGGTCGGTGCCTGCATCACACTGTACTGCTCCGCCAGCTCCGGCTTGGCATTGGCATCGATCATGGTGTAGCTGATCCCCGCTGCATCCAGCAGCTTCGTGGCAATGCTGCAGTTCGGACAGGTCTGGGTCTTGAACAGGAGGATATGCTCTGCCTCCTCTGCCGCTCTCTTCGCAGCCTCCCGCACCGTATGCGCCTCCGCTGCGGGCTGTTCTTTCGTCTCACGGGTCAGGACCGACTCTCCCACCACATAGTTCTTGCGGTCATGGTACTCCTGCACCTTGCCATCGTTCCAGTTCGCCACCGGCCGGTAGTAACCGGTGATACGACTGTACACCTCGGTCTTCTTACCGCAGTGCGGACAGACATGCTGCTCGCCGACGAGATATCCGTGATCCCGGCAGATGGAATAGGTGGGAGACATGGTGTAGTACGGCAGTCTGTAGTTCTCCGCAATCTTGCGTACCAGATTGGCCGCCGCCTGCCAGTCGGGGAGCTTCTCTCCCAGGAAGGCATGGAACACAGTGCCGGAGGTATAGAGGGTCTGCAGCTCGTCCTGCACATCCAGCGCCGAGAAGATATCCTCGGTGTAACCCACCGGCAGATGGGAGGAATTCGTATAGTAGGGCGTACCGTCCATGTTGGCGGTGATGATGTCCGGGAACTGCTCCTTGTCGTGCTTGGCGAACCGATAGGTGGTGGACTCCGCCGGTGTGGCCTCCAGGTTGTACAGATCCCCGTACTGCTCCTGGTAATCGGACAGACGCTCCCGCATGTGGTTCAGGACATCCTTGGCAAAGGCCTGGGCGCGCTCGTGGGTCAGATCCTCGCCGATCCACTTCGCATTGAGCCCCGCCTCATTCATGCCGATGAGACCGATGGTGGAGAAGTGGTTGCTGAAGGAGCCCAGGTACCGTCTGGTATATGGGTACAGGCCCTGCTCCAGGAGCTTGGTGATGACGGTGCGCTTGGTCTTGAGGCTGCGGGCGGCGATGTCCATCAGGTGGTCGAGACGTGTATAGAAGTCAGCCTCGTTCTCTGCCTGATACGCGATCCGGGGCAGATTGATGGTGACAACGCCGATGGAGCCTGTGGACTCACCGGAGCCGAAGAAACCGCCACTCTTCTTGCGCAGCTCCCGCAGATCCAGCCGCAGGCGGCAGCACATGGAACGGACGTCGCTGGGCTCCATGTCGGAATTGATATAGTTGGAGAAATAAGGGGTGCCGTATTTCGCTGTCATCTCGAACAGCAGTCTGTTGTTCTCGGTCTCGGACCAGTCGAAATCCCTGGTGATGGAGTAGGTGGGGATGGGATACTGGAATCCGCGTCCGTTGGCATCGCCCTCGATCATGATCTCAATGAAGGCCTTGTTCACCATATCCATCTCATGCTGGCAGTCGCCGTAGGTGAAGTCCAGTTCTTTGCCGCCCACGATGACTGGCAGATTGGCCAGATCCTTCGGTACGGTCCAGTCCAGGGTGATGTTGGAGAAAGGTGCCTGGGTACC
>JAFSYF010000280.1 GCA_017443695.1 Butyrivibrio sp. | reverse complement strand
TTGAGGCCTGTCATGCCCGGGGGATCCGGGTGATCAACGACATGGTGATGAACCACTCCTCTGTGGCGCATCCCTGGTTTACGGAGGCCGCCGCGTATCTGAGGACACTGCCGGCAGGGGAGGAGCCGGATGCTGCCGTCTGTCCGACGGTGGACTGGTATCGCTTCTCCAGAGAACCGCAGAAGGGCTATGAACCCCTGCCCGGTACGGAATGGTATTATGAGGCGCGCTTCTGGTCGGGGATGCCGGACTTCAACCTGGAGAACCCGGAGGTGCGGCAGGCGTTTCAGGAGATCGCCGCTTTCTGGCTGGCGCATGGCTGTGATGGTTTCCGCATGGATGCCGTGACGAGCTACGAGACGGATGACACGGAGGGCTCCGTGGCGGAGCTGGCCCGTTTTGCGGAGGATGTGCACGCGCTGTCGCCGGAGGCCTACATCGTTGGGGAGGCCTGGGCGGATGTGGCGACCTATGCCCGTTTCTATGACAGCGGGATTGATTCGCTGTTTGATTTCGACTTTGCGGGCAGCGAGGGGGCAATCGCCAAGGCGGTGCGGGGGAATCTGAAAGCCGATCAGTTCGCACAGCGGATCGTGGACAATGAGGGGCTGTTCGCCGCCCACAATCCAGACTATATCAATGCGCCTTTCTATACCAATCATGATATGGCACGCAGTGCGGGTTACTATCTGAAGCAGGGCGAAGCCTGCACCAAGCAGGCGGAGGGGCTGAATCTCCTGATGGGTGGCAATGCCTTCCTGTATTATGGCGAGGAACTGGGCATGCGGGGTTCCGGACGGGACGAGAACAAGCGGGCACCGATGCTGTGGTCCAATGACCCGGATGCGCCGGGGATGTGCGCGGGACCGCCGGAGATGGAGACCATCGAGCACAAGTGCGGTTCGCTGGCCGCACAGGCATCGGATCCGGAGTCGATCTATCAGTATGTGAAGAGGGCCATCCGGTTGCGGAATACGTTCCCGGCCATCGCCCGGGGAGAGAGCCGTATGGTGGAGGCGCTCTCGGATGAGAGGGTATGTGTGCTGGAGCGGCGCGTCCTGCAGGAGGACAGTGCGGCCTGCGGCGAGGCTGTGATCCTCGTGATCAATCTGGATCCGGAGCCCCGGATGCTGGATCTGAAGGCGGATCCGTCAACCGCTGCTGCAGAGCTGGCAGGGATGCTGACGATCTCCCCGGAGGAGTCTGTGGTGGAGACGCCGGAGAGGATGCTGCAGCTGCCCGGACGCGGGATTGCGATCCTGCAGGCCGCGGCGGAGGAACAATAGAATGGCAGCGGCATATTCCGGCAAAAAGAAAACTTCCGATTACCCGGTGAAGAAACGGCAGCTGGATGAGGACATCGCCGGCGGGCACTTCCGGCCGGTGTATCTGATCTGCGGGGAGGAGGCATACCTGCGGCGCTGGAACAGGGACAGACTCGTCCGGGCAGCCCTGGGAGAGGGCGGTGAGATGAACCGCACCTGCTTCGCCGGGAAGAATATCGATCCGGTGCAGCTCGTCGACCTGGCCCGTACCGTACCCTTCTTTGCGGAACGCCGCGTGCTGCTGATCGAGAACAGCGGGTTTTTTGAGAGCGGCTGTCCGGAGCTTGCGGATTATCTGGCGGCACCGGAGGAGACGTCGGTGCTGATCTTTGTGGAGACGAAGGTGGACCGCCGCACGGGGCTGTACAAGGCGATGACGAAGAACAACGGCTTCGAGCTCAGCTGTGATGCCCAGGACGAGCAGACCCTGCGGAAGTGGATCGTCAAGCGGTTCTCGGATGAGGGCAAGAACATCTCCCAGGCGACGGCGGCCATGCTGTTGAGCCGCGTGGGGAACGACATGTTCTGCCTGGCTGCCGAGATGGAGAAGCTGATCTGCTACGGCATGGATCGAACGGAGATCACGGCGGCGGATGTGGAGGCCGTCTGTGCCGGATGGATCACCGGACGGATCTTCGATATGACGGATGCCATTGCGGCGGGGGACACCGACCGCGCACTGGCGGTCTATGCGGAGATGCTGGCGCAGAAGGAACCGGCCCAGCGGATCTCCGCGCTGATCATCCGCCAGCTGAACCTCATGCTGCAGGCCGGGGAACTGTCCCGGGCTGGCAAGCGGGGCAGGGAGCTGGGGGAGATGCTCTCCCTCCACGAGTACGTGGCAGGAAAATATGCCGGGTGGGCGGCCCGGTATCGTCCGGGGGAACTTGCACGGCTGCTGTCCCGGGCAGCGGCGCAGGACGCGGCGGTTAAGACGGGCCGCCTCGACGCCGGCCTGGCGGTGGAGATGCTGATAATACAGGCAGGGAAAAAAGTGATATAATAATACCCGTGTTTGCGGAAAGGGGAGAATCGTTGTGAAGAAACCGGCACCACAGGAGATCTATCAGCATTTCAAGGGGCAGCGCTATCAGATCCTGACACTGGCAAAGCATTCGGAGACCGGTGAGGAGCTGGTGGTCTATCAGGCCCTCTACGAGGATTATCAGGTCTATGCCAGACCGCTGGACTCCTTCATGTCGGAGGTGGATCGGGAAAAATATCCGGAGGCCGGACAGAAGTTGCGCTTTGAGCGGATCGGCGGCCGCACGGAGGATGGGAAGACCTTCTTTATGGGGAAACCGCCGGCAGACACCCGACCGGCGGAGGAGAAGGCATCGGATCAGAACGACCAGAAGAAACAGCTTTTCGTGCCCTCTGCCGTCATGAACCGGACGATCGAGGAGGAGGCGGAGACCCTGGGCCTGGATCCGCTGGTGGTGGCGTTTCTGGACGCGGATGGCTGCGCCGAGAGACTGCAGATCCTGGAGAAGCTCCGTCCCAAGCTGACCAACGAGATGGTTGATGTGCTGTCCATGGCGGTGGAGACCGAGATCCCCGGGACGGATGTATTCGAACGGTATATCTCGCTCAGGGAGAGCCTGAACATGCGTGAACGCTTCGAATCCACAAGACTTCGTGCATAATAAACAGAGGAGGCCAGACGGATGAAGCTGCTGACAGTGACGGTACCCTGCTACAATTCTGAAAACTATATGGAGAAGTGTATCGATTCCCTCCTGGTGGGCGGAACGGATGTGGAGATCATCATTGTGGATGACGGGTCGACCGACCGTACGGCGGAGATCGCGGACCGGTATCAGGCGGAGCACCCCGAAATCATCCGCGTGATCCACAAGGCCAACGGCGGACACGGTTCTGCCGTGAATGCCGGGATCGATGCGGCGACGGGCCTGTATTTCAAGGTGGTGGACAGCGACGACTGGGTGCGTGAGGTGGCCTTCCGCAAGATTCTGACGACGCTGGAGGAGCTGGCGGGGGGTGAGACGCGGGTCGACCTGCTCATCAGCAATTTTGTCTATAACAAGGTGGGGGAGAAACGCCACAAGGTGATGCACTACCGCCGGATGTTTCCGGTGGAGGAGATCTTCACCTGGAAGGAGGTCGGGCATCTGCCCAAGACACGTTACCTGCTGATGCATTCCTGCATCTACCGGACGAGGCTTTTGAGAGACTGTGGCCTGCGTCTGCCGGAGCACACCTTCTATGTGGACAATCTCTATGTGTTCAATCCGCTGCCCTTTGTCCGGAACATGTACTATCTCGATGTGAATTTCTACTACTACTACATCGGGCGGCACGATCAGTCGGTGAACCAGGAGGTCATGATCTCCAGGCTGGATCAGCAGGTCCGCGTGAACAAGCTGATGGTGGATTACTATGTTGAGAATTATGGCATGATCCGTTCCATCCCGCAGCGTGCGCACTATATGTTCAATTACCTGGAGGTCATCACGGCCATCTCTTCGATCCTGATGATTGTCTCAGGGAATCCAGAGCATCTGGAGGCCAGAAAAGAGCTGCTGACGTACATCCGTAAAAAGGATATGCTGCTCTATCTAAGACTCCGCTTCAGCATCGAGGGCGTCTATATCTATCTGCCGGGCAAGGGCGGACGACAGATCACGCTTCTGGGCTATAAGCTCATGCAGAGAATTTACAATTTTAATTAGTTACGGAAGGGTATGAATCAGATGTTTCTTTGTGTCGTCAATCCCTCTGCGCGATCCGGCAGAGGCGGCGGAATATGGGGTAAGCTCCGTCAGGCCCTGGAGCAGCGGAACATAGGCTATGAGGTAATCTTTACCAGAGGACCGGAGCACGCGGTACAGGCTGTCCGGGAGAGAACATCGAGGGACCCGGAGGAACAGCTGGACATCATCGTCGTGGGGGGTGATGGCACACTGAACGAGGTGCTCACCGGGATCTGCGATCTGTCCCGCGTCCGTCTGGGTCTGGTTCCGGTGGGCAGTGGCAATGATTTCGCCAGGGATCTGGATCTGCCGAAGGATCCGGCGCGGCTGATCGAGAGGATCTGTAACGCGCAGGTGCGCCGTCACCTGGATGTGGGTGTTCTCACTTATATCGATATGGAGGGGCAGCGTTCCCGGCTGGGGATCGAACCGGAACAGACGCGGCGGTTCGGCGTCAGTGCCGGCATCGGCTTCGATGCAGCGGTGTGTGAGGAGGCCCTGGCATCGGAGATCAAGAACAGACTGAACCGCATAGGCCTGGGGAAGCTGGCCTACGGGGCCATCGCGGTCCGGGCCATCGCCCGCGCCCCCCGCATTCCCTGTGATATCACGATTGAGGACGGGGCACACCGCGAGACGATTCATCTCGAGCATTTCCTGTTCATTGCAGCCATGATCCACCATTATGAGGGCGGGGGCTTCCGGTTCGCGCCTGCTGCGGCGTTGTCGGACGGCCGCTTCGATATGTGTATCATTGGGCAGATGCCGGTGCCGATGATGTTTCTGGCGATGCCCTTCGCCTATTTCGGCAGGCATTACGGTTTCCGGGAGGTCTATCACCGGCTGGGCGGGCGGGTGCACATCCGGACGCAGGAGCCCATGTGGGTGCATACGGACGGAGAGGTGCTGACCAAATCCAGGGAGCTTACCTTTGAGTGCCAGAAGGAGGCGCTGGCACTGCTGGTCTGAACCTCCGGTTTTGTTCAATACTACTGAATATCGGCCCCGTTTCTTATCAGATTTGGTAAAAAATGGGATTTGATTTTTGGGGAAAAAAGACTATCTTATATAAAAGTTGAGTATAGATATTCAGAACAGGCGCGTCGGGGGATGACAGAGAGTACGCGCAAAACAGGGGATTGATGAGAAATATGAGTAAATTGCAGCAAAAAACATCGAACAGGCCGGCAGCCACACCGTTGACCAGGGCGCGTATCATCGATACGATCGGCTGTTTTGTGCCGCTGTTTATCTACGGTGTGATCTACTGGACCTGGTTCTGGCGTCTGGAGCGGACGAATCATCTGCATTATCATGTGATCCATTCGTCGCTGGATGACCTGATCCCCTTTGCGGAGATCTTTATCGTGCCATATTACGCGTGGTTCATCTATGTGAGCTTCGCGATTCTGTTCTTCCTCTTCAAATATGATCTGGAGGACTATATCCGTCTGAGCTTCTTCCTGTGCAGCGGGATGACGGTATTCCTGGTGGTCTCCACACTGTGGCCCAACATCCAGTACCTGCGTCCTGCGGTGATGCCGAGGGACAACATCTTCACCCATATGGTGGCGAATCTGTACGCGACGGATACGCCCACGAACATCTGGCCCAGTATCCATGTCTACAATTCCATCGGGGCACACATCGCCATATCAGGGAGCAAACGCTTCTCGCCGTGGATGAAACGGTGTTCCTTCGTGATGGCGACGCTGATCATCCTGTCGACCATGTTCCTGAAACAGCACTCTGTACTGGATGTGGTTGCGGCCTTTGTGATGGCGCTGGTCTTCTATGCGCTGACCTATCGTTCCGAGTGGGCACCTGCCCTGGCGCAGCGTCATTATGAGCGACGCAGTGCGGGCGCCGCACAGTAACCGGCCATGTTATTCTGTGACTACTTTGAGAGAATCGTTGATACGGTTCTCTTTTTTTTTCGTATACTTGATTGTGGCGCAGAATATGCTTTTGTGGTAAAATACAATGAACTATTGTTTTTAAGAAAGGGAGGAGAGAACCAATGTACGCACTGGATGAAGTCCGCGCAGTGGACCCGGAGATCGCATCGCTGATCGAGGAGGAGATGACGAGACAGAACGATCACATTGAGCTGATCGCTTCTGAGAACTGGGTGAGTAAGGCGGTCATGGCCGCGATGGGCAGCCCGCTGACCAACAAATACGCGGAGGGACTGCCGGGCAAGCGCTATTATGGCGGCTGCTATGTGGTGGACAAGGTGGAGGATCTGGCCAGAGAGCGCGCCAAGCAGCTGTTCCACTGTGACCATGCCAATGTCCAGCCCCATTCCGGTGCGCAGGCCAATATGGCGGTTCAGTTCGCAATCCTGCAGCCCGGCGATACGATCATGGGCATGAACCTGAGCCAGGGTGGCCATCTGTCTCACGGCAGCCCCGCCAACGTATCGGGCAGCTACTACAAGGTGGTGCCTTATGGGGTGGATGACAACGGCTTCATTGACTATGATGAGATGATCCGTCTGGCGAAGGAGAACAAACCCAAGCTGATCATTGCAGGTGCCAGCGCATATTGCCGGACGATTGATTTTGCCAAATTCCGTGAGGCGGCGGATGCCTGCGGTGCCGTGCTGATGGTGGATATCGCGCACATCGCCGGACTGGTGGCAGCAGGGGTGCATCCGAGCCCGTTCCCGTACGCGGATGTGGTGACGACGACGACCCACAAGACCCTGCGCGGACCCCGTGGCGGCCTGATCCTGTGGAATGAGGAGGCCGGCGAGAAGTATAAGTTCAACAAGGCGGTCTTCCCGGGCATCCAGGGCGGCCCGCTGGAGCATGTCATCGCGGCCAAGGCGGTCTGCTTCAAAGAAGCGCTGGATCCTTCCTTTACCGTATACCAGAAGCAGATCGTGGCGAATGCCAAGGCGCTGGCGAAGGGCCTGATGGATCGTGGCGTACAGATCGTGTCCGGCGGGACAGACAACCATCTGATGCTGGTGGATCTGACGAATTTCGATCTGACCGGCAAG
>JAFSYF010000038.1 GCA_017443695.1 Butyrivibrio sp. | reverse complement strand
GGTTACAACAGCAACCTCTTCAAGTTCATGGAGCGGGAGACCAGGGGGCGCGATTATGACGTGCTCCCCCTGGGCAAGAAGGCAGTGGAGTATTTCCGGCACCGTGATGTATCGCTGTTCACAGAGGAGTTTGCCGAGGTGGCCAAGGTGACAATTTCGGACTGCTTCACCATCAGCCGCCTGATCTGCGATGCCTATCGCGAGGGACGCTACGGCCACATCTTTATGTGCTATACCAATTTCATCTCCATGATGAGTCAGGTGCCGGAGGCCACCTCCATGCTGCCGCTGTCAGACTTCAAGGCGGAGGCGGAGGAGTCGATCGGTACGCCGGCGGAGGCACGGGGGATCCGTAATCTGATCCTCTATGAGCCGGATTCGGAGACGGTCTTCAATGAGATCGTTCCGGAATACCTGGCGGGGCTGCTGTATTCGAGCATCAATGTCTCCGTGGCCAGTGAGCTGGCTGCGCGCCGTATGGCGATGGAGGCGGCGACGGACAACGCGGAGGAGATGATCGAAAACCTGAGTCTGTTCTACAACAGGGCCAGACAGGCGAGCATCACGCAGGAGATCACGGAGATTGTGGCTGGTGCGGAAGCATAGAGACGTCCCCAGGACGATTTGATAAAGGAGAATGCAAATGGACAATCAACATGTAGGCAAGGTCATCCAGGTGACAGGCCCCGTTCTCGATATCCGTTTCGGAGAGGGCGAGCTGCCGGATCTGCACAACGCGATCGAGCTGGAGGTGGACGGACGTAAGCTTACCGCAGAGGTGGCACAGCAGATCGGTGATGATGTGGTTCGCTGTATCGCCATGAGCTCCACCGATGGTCTTGTACGCGGTGCACAGGCGGTGGATACGATGGGACCGATCACGGTGCCGGTGGGTGATGCCTGCCTGGGCCGTATCTTCAACCTGTTGGGTGAGCCGGTGGACAATCAGCCGGCGCCGAAGTCGACGGAGCGCTGGCCGATCCATCGTCCGGCACCTTCTTTCGAGGAGCAGGTTCCGGCGACGGAGATCTTTGAGACGGGTATCAAGGTGGTTGACCTGATCTGCCCCTATGCCAAGGGTGGTAAGATCGGTCTCTTCGGCGGTGCAGGTGTCGGCAAGACGGTTTTGATTATGGAACTCATCAACAACGTCGCCAAGGCTCACGGTGGTATCTCCGTGTTCACAGGCGTGGGTGAGCGTACCCGTGAGGGCAATGACCTCTACGGTGAGATGAAGGAATCCGGGGTTATCTATAAGCCGGCACTGGTCTATGGTCAGATGAATGAGCCGCCGGGGGCACGTATGCGTGTCGGCCTCTCCGGTCTGACGATGGCGGAATATTTCCGTGACGTCAAGAATCAGGACGTGCTGCTGTTCATTGATAATATCTTCCGTTTCACGCAGGCTGGCTCCGAGGTGTCGGCGCTCCTGGGCCGTATGCCTTCGGCCGTGGGCTACCAGCCCACACTGGCGACGGAGATGGGTGCGCTGCAGGAGCGCATCACATCCACCAAGAAGGGCTCTATCACCTCCGTGCAGGCGGTCTACGTCCCTGCTGACGATCTGACGGATCCTGCGCCGGCGACGACCTTCTCCCATCTGGATGCCACCACGGTTCTGTCCCGTGAGATCGCTTCCCGCGGTATCTATCCCGCGGTGGATCCGCTGGATTCCACGAGCCGTATTCTGTCCCCCGACATCGTCGGGCAGGAGCACTACGAAGTGGCCAAGGGCGTACAGCAGGTGCTGCAGCGCTACAGAGAGCTGCAGGACATCATCGCCATCATGGGTATGGACGAGCTCTCAGACGAGGACAAGCAGGCCGTCTATCGTGCACGTAAGATTCAGAACTTCCTGTCCCAGAGCTTCTCGGTGGCGGAGCAGTTCACCGGTCTGCCGGGCAAGTATGTGCCGTTAAAGGAGACGATCCGTGGCTTCCGCATGATTCTGAACGGGGAGTGCGACGATCTGCCGGAGAGTGCATTCCTGCTGGTCGGCACCATCGACGAGGTCTTCGAAAAGGCGCAGCGCAGCTAAGAGGAAGAAAGTATATGTCATTATATCATCTGCAGGTCGTCTCGATGGACGGCATGGAATATGAGGGCGATGTGGAGCGCATCATGCTCCGCACAGTAGACGGAGACGTAGCGATCCTGGCGGGACACACGAACTATTGCACGGCAATCGGCATGGGTACCGCACACATCTATCTGGAGAACGGCGAGGAACGGCGTGCGGCCTGCATCGGCGGGATGCTCTCCGTGATGGACGGCGCCTGCCGTGTACTGCCCACCACCTGGGAGTGGAGCGACGAGATCGACGTGGAGCGTGCCAAGGCTGCCAGGGAGAAAGCCAGACAGCGTCTGGCAGATGTGAAACTGTCCAAAGAGGCCCGTGTCCGGGCGGAAGCCAAGCTCTATCGTGCGCTGGTCCGTCTGGGCAGTGCGGGTGCCGGAGCGGAATCATAAACGAATGGCGTACCCTCGAAAAGAGGGATAATAAACCAAAGGTTGAAAGGAGAAAACCAAATGGCATTTCAGAACATCCCCAAGATCAAGGTTGGTATTGTTGCAGTAAGCCGTGACTGTTTCCCGGCGTCACTGGCGGAGAACCGCAGAAAGGCACTGATTGCCGCGTATCAGAAGAAATATGATGCGGCGGACATCTATGAGTGCCCGGTCACCATCATCGAGAGCGAGACAGACATGGTGAAGGCACTGGAGGACGTGAAGAAGAACGGGTGCAACGCGCTCTGCGTCTACCTCGGAAACTTCGGTCCCGAGATCTCCGAGACGCTTCTGGCCAAGCATTTCGATGGCCCGAAGATGTTCTGCGCGGCAGCAGAGGAGAGCCAGAAGGATCTGATGGACGGCCGTGGCGATGCCTACTGCGGCATGCTCAATGCCAGCTACAACCTGGCCCTGCGCAACATCCGCGCCTATATTCCGGATTATCCGGTGGGCGATGCCGACGAGTGCGCCGATATGATTCATGAGTTCCTGCCCATCGCCCGTGTGGTTGATGGACTGGCGAACCTGAAGATCATCTCCTTCGGTCCCCGTCCGCAGAACTTCCTGGCCTGCAATGCGCCGATCAAGCAGCTCTACAACCTGGGCGTCGAGATCGAGGAGGAGAGCGAGCTGGATCTGTTCGAGTCCTATCAGAAGCATGAGGGAGACAAGCGGATTGCGGACGTCGCGAAGGATATGGCGGCAGAGATGGGCTATGAGGCAGGCAAGGAGCCGGCCATGCTGCCCAAGCTGGCACAGTACGAGCTGACTCTGTTAGACTGGGTGGAGGAGCACAAGGGATATCGCAAGTATGTCGCACTGACAACCAAGTGCTGGCCTGCATTCCAGGATATGTTCAAGTTTGTGCCCTGCTATGTCAACAGCCGTCTGATGAGACAGGGAATCCCGGTTTCCTGCGAGGTGGATATCTACGGCACACTGTCCGAGTACATCGGTCTGTGCATCAGCGAGCAGGAGGTCACACTGCTGGATATCAACAACTCCGTGCCGCATGACATGTATGATGCCTCCATCAAGGGCAAGTTCGACTACAACTTCACAGATACCTTCATGGGCTTCCACTGCGGCAATACCTGCTCGAGCAGGATCAACAACCCGCATCTGTCCTTCCAGCGCATCATGGCTCGTACACACCCGCAGGATTGGTGCGACGGAACCATCGAGGGCGATATCAAGGCCGGCGAGATCACCTTCTACCGTCTGCAGTCCACAGCGGACAGCGTGCTGCGCGCCTATGCTGCACAGGGCGAGGTACTGCCTGTGGCGACACAGAGCTTCGGTGGTATCGGTGTATTCGCCATCAAGGAGATGGGCCGCTTCTATCGCTACTGGCTCATCGGCAAGAACTTCCCGCATCACGGCGCCGTGATGTTCGGCCACTATGGCAAGGCTCTGTACGAGGCACTGAAGTATATCGGTGTCGAGCCGACAGAGATCGGCTACAATCAGCCGGCATCCCTGCCTTATGTGGATGAGAATCCTTTCAAGTAATCAGCAGTAGATGCATGACAGCACATCCTCTGGACTGAACAAGCCGGAGGATGTGTTGTTCCATATACAGGAGGAAAAGTATATGATTCTGGTCACAGGGGGAACCGGATATATCGGCAGCCATACCGTGGTAGAGCTGCAGAATGCAGGTTATGAGGTTGCGGTCATCGACAATCTGTCCAATTCCAGCGAAGCGGTGCTGCCGCGTCTGCGTGCCATCACAGGGAAGGAGATCCCCTTCTACAAGGCGGACATCCGTGACCGCGCAGCGCTGGAGGAGATCTTTACAAAGGAGAAGATCGACAGCGTAATCCATTTCGCCGGTCTCAAGGCGGTGGGTGAATCCGTACAGAAGCCCTGGGAGTACTATGAGAACAACATCGGCGGGACGCTGACGCTGGTGGATGTGATGAGGAAGCATGGCTGCAAGAACATCATCTTTTCCTCCTCCTCCACGGTGTATGGTGATCCGGCGGTGATTCCGGTGACAGAGGAGACCCCCAAGGGAACCTGCACGAACCCCTATGGTTGGACGAAATCCATGCTGGAGCAGATCCTGTCAGACATCCAGCGCGCGGATCCGGAATGGAATGTGGTCCTGCTGCGCTATTTCAATCCCATCGGTGCGCACAAATCCGGCACCATCGGGGAGAATCCGGATGGGATCCCCAACAATCTGATGCCCTACATCACCCAGGTAGCGGTGGGCAAGCTCCCACAGCTGTCTGTCTTCGGCAACGACTATGATACGCCGGATGGGACGGGTGTTCGCGACTATATCCATGTTGTGGATCTGGCAGTGGGCCATGTGAAGGCGCTGAAGAAGCTGGAGCCGGGAAGCGGGCTCAACATCTACAATCTGGGCACCGGTGTGGGCTACAGCGTGCTGGAAATCGTGAAGAACTTTGAAGAGGCCTCCGGACAGAAGATCCCCTATGTGATCAAGGGGCGCCGTCCCGGAGATATCGCCATGAATTACGCAAATGCGGATAAGGCGGCCCGGGAGCTGGGCTGGAAAGCGGAGAACGGAATACGTGAGATGTGTGAGGACAGCTGGCGCTGGCAGAGCCAGAATCCCAACGGCTACAACGCATAAAACACAGATATATCATCAGCCGGATCGAAGCTGCTTGTTCAGGGCATCCGGCTGATGCTCCTGCAGGATGCGGATGGCAGTGGCGACAGCCTGTTCCTTGGTCATCTCTGAGATCCGGTCTGTATCCTCCAGACCTTTGGCGGCCAGCTCTTCTTTGTAGGCGCGCTGGTCGGCGGCGAGTCTCGCCACCTGTTCCGCATGGCCGTCCTCTCCCTGCAGGGGCGGCAGTGTCCCACCCCGCAGAAACGCCTCATAGGCGTCACAGTACAGCTCTACGTCGTCGGAGAAGGTGATCTGGTGTCCGTGGTCGATCCACAGCACCTTGTTGCACAGTTCCCGGATCTGGGATATGGAGTGGGAAACGAGGACGCCGGTCACGCCGGCAGAAAGGATCTCACGCATCTTATCTCCGCTCTTCTTGCGGAAGGCACCGTCTCCGACGGAGAGTACCTCATCCAGAATCAGAATATCGGGATCCACCTGGGCAGCGATGGCAAAGGCCAGCCGGCTCTTCATGCCGGAGGAGAGCTGTTTGAAGGTATAGTCCTGAAACTCGGTCAATCCTGCGAATTCCAGAATGGAATCATACCGCTCCAGCATAAAGGCCCGGGTGTAGCCCAGCATGGCACCCCGGAGGTACGTATTCTCACGGATGGTCATCTCCGGATCAAAGCCGGTGGCCAGCTCCAGGAAAGCGGCGATGCTGCCCCGTGTCCTGAGTGAACCTTCCGCAGGAAGCATGATGCCGGTCACAGCCTTAAGCAGGGTGGATTTGCCGGCGCCGTTGGTGCCGATGATGCCCAGCATCTCCCCTTTTTCCAGAGCAAAATTGATATGCTTGTCCGCCCAGACCTCATTGACTTCATACCGGCTGGTGGCCCGCTTCATGATGTATTCTTTTAAGCCAATACCGCGGAAATTGCCGGTTTTATACCGGATGCCCACATCCTTACATTCTATGACAGCCATGGCGATCCTTTCCCTCGTCCTTACAGGTAGTAGATGAATTCATTCTTGTAGTGGTTATAGGTCCAGCAGCCCAGGATCAGGAAGAAAATGGCATATCCGGCGCACAGTACCTGATATTGCGTGGACGGGATCTTCTCATCAATGACGATGAGACGGAAGTATTTGATGACCACATAGACCGGATTCAACAGGAACAGGTTGTGGTATCTCTTTGGGAACCGGTCCACCTGGTAGAAGATGGCACAGACATAGTTCAGAAGCCGCAGGAAAACCCCATAGAGGTACTTCATATCCCTAAAAAAGACGAACCAGGAGGCCAGCAGGAGACTGACACCAAAATTCATGAGCGTCAACCACAGGATCGGATGGATCAGCATCAGCATCCGTGGGCTGAAATGAATCCCATCCACTGCGCAGAACACAAAGTAGACCACCAGTGTCAGAAGGAAATTGATCATGGCGGAGACATTCTCTGAAAGGATGAAGAGGTATTTTGGTACATTGATCTTGGAGATGATCTTGTTATTCTCCATCAGGCTGGACATCCCGGCCTGGGTGGCCTCCCGGTAGAAATTGTAGACCAGAAGTCCACTGAAGAGGTAAATGGTGTAGTGGACGACGCCATCTCCTCTGCCGAAGAACTGGGTGAAGACGAGCTTCATCACAAACAGGGTCAGAAGCGGGGAGAGCAGGCTCCAGAGAACACCCAGCGCAGCCCGTCGGTATTTCTTGCGAAAGTCGCGCAAAATGAGCTGCTCAAACAGGAAACGATATTTGTTGGCGTTGTGCAGCGCTTTTTTCCAGAAAGTCAGCTTGAACATCCTTGTATCTCCGATCTGTAAGGGACGAAGTGTTCCGTCCCGGTCATGTCTCCTCCGGCAGGGAGAGCGCCACAAGTACATGAGCCTCCCGTGCAGATGGCGGTGGTGGCGTCATATAATCCGGACCGTAGAGACGCCGCATATAGCTGTCCGTGTCGGCGGGAAGGCGTACCGGAATCCCGGCGAACACAGCGTGCTTCGTATCACACAGCCCTTCACGGAGAGAGAGCTCTCCGAAATAGTGGCGTCTCCCCGTAGGGATCGTTACATATTGACTGTGCTCATTCCGGCAGAGCCGGTAGACCCGGTCTGTTAAGCGGCACAGTCTATCCAGCGGGATCCAGGTAAACAGCCGGCCAATGCAGCGTTTCAGGGCATACGCACGATGCAGATGCCGGTTGGCAGTCAGATAGGGCGCCAGTGCCTGCCAGTCCTCCGCCGTCTTGCGGCAGGTCAGGAGATACCCAAAGCCCATACACAGGATTCCGTGGAGGCTGCGCAACAGCGCATTGTCCGGCGTGTTCTCAATGAGGAACAGGTCCAGGTAAAGCCCTACATCCGGCTTGTTCAGCTCGTTAAAGGAGCGGTAGACACTGCCTCTGCGCTTGATCTGGTAGTGAGCCATCCCATGGCGCCTGCCCCCGGCAGGACCGCAAAGAATATAGCGCCTGCCCAGCGTTCTGTCAAATTGCGACGCAAACAGGCAAAAATCCCTGCGGGTCATATTCAGGTCGATGTCATCATCCCAGGGGATAAAGCCGCCATGACGAATGCAGCCCAGTACAGAGCCGCCGCCCAGCGTACAGGAAATATGCAGTTCATCACAGGCTGCCATGACATCAGCGAGCATCCGGCACAGCGCGTCCTGAACGCGATGCAGTTCTTCCCCGGAGAGCTCGAAGGTGCCGGGTGCGCCGACGAAGCCGGTCTTATAGAAATGCCTGTGATCGATCTTTTTCCCCATTTTCCCCCAACTGAAAGGACGCTGATTTATAGCTATTCTAACACAGTGAGAAGGACCGGACAAGTTTGGCGGCGGATTGGCGCGTGCTAATTTGCTTCAGATGATGTAAACCGAAATAGATCTCTCTTATTCAGAGTGCTAAATCCGAAAGACGGGAGCTGCGCGTCGGACTATGATCCGGAGGATGCCGGTCTGTATTACGGAGGCTGCTCCTGGGATAATCAGGCTTTCTTCGACTTCGAAGGACATCCCCTGGAATCCATCCGCGTATTCCACTATATGAGGTATGGGGAATGACATTATGACGATAAAAAGAAGCTAAAATCACAGTATTGTCAATAGTGTCCGTATGTGTTATACCATTCTGGTATGGTGGGGGATACTGGAAATGTGTTTCCCTGATAAGCTGGTTTCACATCATCATGAAGAATCTGCGAAAGGAATAGGTCATGTTTAAAACAATCAGATTCAAAATCACCGTCACAACTGTTATCATCATGATGGTTGCTTTGTTCCTCTCAAGTGGCATCAGTGTGATTCTGGCCAACCGAAAGCTGAACACCATCCAAACGCAGCTTTTGCAGAACCAGGCCGACAAATATGCCGGGGCCATTGATACATGGTTTGAAAGCGAACGGACCATGGTGGAAGGCGTTGTGTATGATGTCCAGGGTCTGGATCAGGCGACCTTCACCTATGACGAACTGGCAACCATCGTCCGGGCACACGGAGACCACAGACCGGAGCTGCTGAATATGTATATCGGAACCCCCGACCAGATATTTGCCCAGTCTGACAGATCCGCCACCACACCGGAAGGGTACGATCCAACCGCACGTGGCTGGTATAAGGCGGCAGAGAAGGCGGGTAAAACAGTTGTTACGGATCCATATATGGACGTCCTGATCGGCGGCATGTGTATCACAGTCGCTTCGCCGATCTACCATGAGAACAAGCTGGTGGGCGTTGTGGGAGCAGATGTGACGCTCGACACCATCAACTCCGTCATGAGCAGGATACCCACGGACAACGGGCAGTACGGTTTCCTTGTTGATTCCAGCGGCAACTACATTGTTCACGAGAACAGCTCCTTCGAACCCGATGGCGATACGACGGTCTCTGCCGCCGCACAGGTCGGGAGCATCACACAGATCATCAGTAATCCGGGAACAGCGATCCTCAAAGCAAAGGATTACGATGGGGAGAAGAATTATTTCGTCACATCCCTCATATCCGGAAGCGGCTGGACGCTTGGTCTCGCCCTGCCCGTATCTGCTGTGAACGCTACCGCGACAAATATGGTCATTATCACCATCGTTCTGGCCGTTCTGTCCATGGCTGCCTCGATCTTCGTCATGGCGATACTGATCGGCAAGCTGTTCCTCCCGATGGAGAAGATGAAGGTGTTCATCCGGGAGAATATCACCGGAAATGATGAGAAGAAGATCTTCCAGAGCGAGGTGGATGAGATCTACTTCCTGATAGAAGAGCTGGAGGACAAGTTCATCGAAACCATCCAGCGGACCAAGAAAGAATCCGATGTGATCCAGGGGAAGATGGAGAATACGACGCAGAAGGTCACGGACATCAACGGCAGTATCTCCATCATCAGCGCAACGATGGAAGAGACCGGCGCGAACATCGATATCCAGACGGAGAGCATCCGGAACATCAACAATACCAGTACGCAGGTCAATGCCTCTGTTGAGTCCTTGAACCGGCAGACACAGGATATGCAGGAACGGGCCACCCAGATCATCGAGCGTGTGGAGACGACAGTGCCGGAGGTTCTGCGGAACAAGGAGCATGCCGTAGCTGTCACGAAGAAGTCACAGGAACAGCTGTCGGCAGCAATTGAGGAGGCCAAGGTCATCGAGCAGATCGTTGATGTGTCAAATGCCATCAGCGGCATCGCCGGACAGACAAACCTCCTGGCGCTGAATGCATCCATCGAAGCGGCGCGGGCAGGAGAAGCCGGCAAGGGATTCGCTGTTGTTGCCGGTGAGATCAATACCCTGGCGAACACGACGAAGAATGAGATCGAAAAGGTGAACGCCCTGACGCAGAAGGTGACCGACAGTGTGAAGGCACTGTCCGATGAGAGCAATAAGATCCTGACATTCCTGCAGACAACCGTGCTGGGTGACTATGAGAGTATGGAGCAGCTGGCACAGAACTACAAGGAGGATGCGGATTTCTACGGTCAGATCAGCGAGTCCCTCTCCTATGATGCACAGGCATTGACCACCTCCATGGGCCAGATCAGCAATGATATGGAAGATATCAGCAGGACGCAGGAGGAGCTGTCACACGCCGTTTCGGATATCAACAGCAATCTGCAGTCCATCACGACCTCCAGCGAGGCGATGGCAGAAGAGACGGAGAATGTGCTGGGCAGCGTAAACCATCTGCAGAAGACGGTGGGACGGTTCCACGTATGAAGTTCTGACGAGAGGCAGGCGATCGCAGCGCTGAAACGGTCTGTCCAATGGCTGGCGGCAGAGGAAAAGAGGAGGGATTGACCTATGGATACTGGTGTTGCAATCGCGCTGGGTGTTTGTGGTGTGACTGTGATTCTGCTGTTGGTGGTTGTTGTGGCTGTCGTGGGTGCTGTTACGGGGAATGACTTCAGGCCTGACGGCGATAAGTAAGTCGGGACCCTGACCCGGTGGGGGATGTGATGGGTCTTGTATATACGATGGCAGAAACCTGGCGGGACGGGAAAGCGGATAGAGAGAGGCTAGCCCGGCTGCAGGAGGCTCGCCTGAAGATTTTAAACCATCGATCACATCTCTCATTACCGGTTTCTCGCTTTCGTTTCCGGGGTAGAAGTTTTGTCAAGTTGTTTTAGCATAAGAAAAAGCCAGCAAACATGCTGACTTGAGATAAAATGGAATACCTCGAACCCCTAAAGAATTATAGTGCTAAATCCGAAAGACGGGCTTATAGCTATTCTAACACAGTGAGAAGGACCGGACAAGTTTGGCGGCGGATTGGCGCTTGCTAATTTGCTTCAGATGATGTAAACTGAAATAGATCTCTCTTATTCAGAGTGGTGGAGGTACATAGGACCTGTGAAGCCACGGCAACCCCGTCGGCCGGATACGGACGTGCGGAAGGTGCCAACCTGAGCGCTAAGAGTGTTATTGCCGAAAGGGGCAGATAACGCTACGAACAATAAGAGGGTTCGATCTTATACCAGACGATCGGATCCGCTTGTTTGCTCAGGACAAGCGGATTTTTTTGCACAGGGCGGTGCATATATGATTTCCGGATTCGCCGGAACGGCGCCCTCGCACAAACAGGAAAGGAGCAGCTATGGACAAGTACATTTTCACCTCAGAATCCGTCACCGAGGGGCATCCGGACAAGATCTGCGACAACATCTCCGATGCCATCCTTGATGCCTGTGTCGCCCAGGATCCCATGAGCCGCGTTGCCTGTGAGGCAGCCACCTGCACGGGTTTCGTGCTGGTGACCGGTGAGATCACCACCAAGGCCAATGTGGATTATGCCACCGTGGTGCGCGATACCGTACGGGAGATCGGGTATGACAGTTCGGAGAAGGGCTTTGATGCCAATACCTGTGCCGTGATGATCGCACTGGACCGGCAGTCTCCGGACATCGCCATGGGCGTGGACAAGGCGCTGGAGGCCAAGGAGTCCACCATGACCGACGAGGAGCTGGAGGCCATCGGCGCCGGAGATCAGGGAATGATGTTCGGCTATGCGACGAACGAGACAGAGGAGTATATGCCCTATGCGATCTCACTGGCTCACAGGCTCACGAGGCGCCTGACGGAGGTCCGTAAGAACGGTACACTCCCGTATCTGCGGGCGGACGGCAAGAGTCAGGTCTCCGTGGAGTATGATGAGAACGGCAAACCCTTCCGTCTGGAGGCGGTGGTCATCTCCACCCAGCATGACGACAAGGTGTCCCAGGAACAGATCCATCAGGATATCCGCAAGCATGTCATTGATGCGGTTGTGGACGCAGCCATGGTGGATGACCAGACCAAGATCTTTATCAATCCCACGGGCCGTTTCGTTATCGGCGGGCCGCAGGGTGATGCCGGCCTCACGGGGCGCAAGATCATCGTGGATACCTACGGTGGGACAGCGCGCCACGGCGGCGGTGCTTTCTCCGGAAAGGACTGCACCAAGGTAGATCGCTCAGCGGCCTATGCGGCACGTTATGTCGCCAAGAACATCGTGGCAGCAGGACTGGCAGAGCGGTGTGAGATCCAGCTCTCCTACGCCATCGGCGTGGCACAGCCCACCTCAGTTCTGGTGGACACCTTCGGTACCGGCAAGGTCAGCAATGAGAAGCTGATCGATGCCGTGCGGAAAACGTTTGATCTGCGTCCGGCCGGCATCATCAAGATGCTGGATCTGCGCCGGCCGATCTACAAGCAGACCGCCGCGTACGGTCACTTCGGCCGTAACGATCTGGATCTGCCGTGGGAGCGTACGGATAAGGTGGACGCACTGAAAGCACTGCTGTAATACAGGCAGACAGGCGACATGTCCTTTACCCATCTGCATGTTCACACGGAATACAGCCTGCTGGACGGATCCAATAAGATCCGGGATTATGTAGCGCGATTAAAGGAGCTGGGGCAGACGGCCGGGGCCATTACGGATCACGGCGTCATGTACGGTGTCATAGACTTCTATAAAACAGCCCGGGAGGCAGGCATCAAGCCGATTCTCGGGTGCGAGGTCTATGTCTCCCCTGGCTCCCGTTTTGATCGTGCCGGATCGGAGAATGCGGACCGTTTCTATCATCTGATTCTGCTGGCGGAGAACAATACCGGTTATCAGAATCTCTCCCATATTGTCAGCCGTGGGTTTACGGAGGGGTTCTATTACAAGCCGCGGGTGGATCTGGAGCTCCTGCGGCAATATCATGAGGGCCTGATCTGTCTCTCGGCCTGTCTCGCAGGAGAGATCGCGAGGAATCTCACCCGCGGGGACATGGAGACGGCCAGGGAAGCGGCGCTGCGGTACGATGAGATCTTCGGTCACGGCAACTTCTTTCTGGAGCTGCAGGATCACGGCTATGAGAGCCAGCGCACGGTGAATACGGGGCTGCTGTCCCTGTCCCGGGAGCTGGATATTCCGTTGGTGGCGACAAACGACTGCCACTATACCCTGCCGGAGGATGCAGCGGCCCATGACGTGCTGCTGTGCATCCAGACGGCGAAGAACCTGGATGATCCGGACCGCCTGCGCTATGAGGGCGGACAGTTCTATATCAAGAGCGAGGAGGAGATGCGTGCACTCTTCCCCTATGCAGCGGAGGCGATCGACAACACGGCGCGCATCGCCGAGCGCTGCAATGTGGAGCTGGAGTTCGGCGTCACCAAGCTCCCGCATTTCGACGTGCCGGAGGGCTATGATTCCTGGACCTATCTGAATAAGCTCTGTACGGACGGCATGGCCGAGCGGTATCCCGATGCGGATGATACGCTGCGGGAACGTCTCTCCTTTGAGCTGGAGACAATCCGGCGCATGGGCTATGTGGATTATTTCCTGATCGTCTGGGATTATATCAATTTCTGCAGGGAGCATGACATCTGGGTCGGCCCCGGGCGCGGCTCCGCTGCAGGCAGCATTGTATCCTACTGTCTTCATATCACCAACATCGACCCGGTCCGCTATGATCTGTTCTTTGAGCGCTTCCTGAATCCGGAGCGCGTCTCCATGCCCGATATCGATGTGGATTTCGAATACGAGCGGCGCCAGGAGGTCATCGACTATGTTACGGCCAAGTACGGCGCGGATCATGTCGTGCAGATCATCACCTTCGGAACCCTGGCAGCCCGCGGGGTGATCCGGGATGTGGCACGGGCCATGGGTCTGCCCTACAGCACCGGCGACAAGGTCGCCAAGCTCATCCCCAATGAACTGAATATCACACTGGAGAAGGCGCTGGCGGTCAATCCGGAGTTGCGCAGGCTCTGTGAAGAGGATGCACAGATCGGTCAGCTCATCACCTATTGCCGGAAGCTGGAGGGCCTGCCCCGACACTCCTCCGTCCATGCGGCAGGTGTGGTGATCTGTTCGGCGCCGGCGGAGGATCTGATCCCCCTGTCCCGTGCGGCGGAGGGCAATATCACGACTCAGTTCACCATGACCACCGTGGAGGAGCTGGGACTGTTGAAAATGGATTTCCTGGGCTTGCGTACCCTGACCGTCATCAAGAACGCGGTCAGAGGGGCGAACCGCAGTATCGGTGCAGAACCCGGGGATCCGGATTATATCGATATCGACTGCATCGATTATAACGATCCGAAGGTGCTGGCACAGATTGCGGGTGGCCACGCGGAGGGGATATTCCAGCTGGAATCCGCAGGGATGCAGAGCTTCATGAAGGAACTGAAGCCACAGTCACTGGAGGATATCATCGCAGGGATCTCCCTGTACCGTCCGGGGCCGATGGACTCCATTCCGCGCTACATCGCCTCCAAGAATGATGCGTCCCATGTAACCTATGAGACACCGGCACTCATGCCGATCCTGTCGCCCACCTACGGCTGTATCGTCTACCAGGAGCAGGTCATGCAGATCGTGCAGCAGCTGGGCGGGTACACCCTGGGGCGCGCGGATCTGGTGCGCCGAGCCATGAGCAAGAAGAAACAGCATGTCATGGAGGTGGAGCGGGACAACTTCATCCACGGCAACACCGAGGAGGGCGTCCCGGGCTGTGTGGCCAGGGGAATCGACGAGACGGTGGCCGGCCGGATCTACGATTCCATGATTGATTTTGCCAAGTACGCCTTTAACAAGTCCCATGCCGCATGCTATGCCGTAGTCTGTATGCAGACGGCTTGGCTGAAGACCTACTACCCGGCGCAGTTCATGGCGGCGCTGATGACTTCCTTCATCGACAACCCGGGCAAGGTGGCGGGATACATCCTGGCGACGCGGGAGATGAACCTCCGGATCCTGCCGCCGGACATCAACAGATCTGCGGCCGGCTTTGAGGTGGAACCGGAAGAAAACGGCATCCGTTTCGCCCTGACGGCCATCCGGGGGATTGGCGGACAGGCGGCACAGAGTATTGAGAAAGAGCGGGAACGCGGAGGCCGGTTCACCAGTCTGAAGAATTATCTCACCCGGATGGACGCGGTGAACCAGGAGGCCACGAACCGCCGGGATGTGGAGAACCTGATCCGCGCAGGTGCTTTTGACGGCTTCGGTGACACAAGGCATGCCATGCTGGCCTGTTTTGCCAAGATGCTGGACCGGATTCGGTCGGATGCAAGGAACCTGACCTCGGGTCAGATGTCCCTGTTCGATCTGGGGACGCCTGAGCTTCGTGAGCAGCTGGATTTTCAGATTCCGGAGCTGCCGGAGTTCGACCGGGAGGAGCTGCTGGCCGGCGAGAAGGAGGTCTGCGGGATCTATCTGAGCGGGCATCCACTGGAGGCCGTGGAGCAGCTGTGGCGTGATCATATCACGGCGACGTCGGCCGAGTTCCTGATGAATGAGGAGACACATCTGCCGCCGCTGCAGGATCATCAGCGCGTCACCGTCGGCGGCCTCGTTGCGGGCAGGACGGTGAAATACACGAAGACGGAAAAGACGATGGCATTCATCACCCTGGAGGATCTGGTGGGGAATGTGGAAGTTATCGTTTTTCCGAATGTCTATGAGCAGGTGCGGCAGCTTCTGGAGCCGGAGACAAAGATCTTTGTCAAGGGCCGGGTTTCCGTGGAGGAGGATAAGGATGCCAAGCTCATCGCAGAAGAGATCCTCCGGTTTGATGAGATGAAGCGGACACTGTGGATCCAGTTCGCCACCCGGGCGGAATATGAGGCAGGGCAGGCAGATCTGGCAGCCCTCCTCAGGGATCATCCCGGACGTGACGGGGTGAAGGTCTATCTCCGTTCGGAGAAGCTCTTCCGGCAGGAGACGGCCTGTGTCCAGGCGGATGGGGCGTTCCTGCAGCAGCTGCGTACGCGCTTTGGCGAGGACAATGTGAAACTGAAGTGATATACACCCATTATGGTTGGATTTAGGTTCAACAGATATATTGAAATTGTTGAAAAATGCTTGGATCGGTTGGTCGGACAAGGAGCAGGAAAGAATGATGGAAGAAGAGCGCAATATGAATGAAATCATGGAGACGGGGGCGGGTCAGGCGGACTTCGATTACGCACAGCAGGTGGTGCGCCGCCTGAGGGAGTATTTCTCCGCTGTCGTGGTGGGTCAGGAGGAGCTGGCGCGGTCTCTGGTGTGCGGTGTGCTGGCAGATGGCCATATCCTCATTGAGTCGGTGCCGGGTCTGGCCAAGACGACGGCGGCCAGGACCATCGCGGATGCGGTGAACGGCAAGTTCTCCCGGATCCAGTGTACGCCGGATCTGCTGCCCAGCGATATCATCGGAACGCAGATTTATCATCAGGAGACCGGCCGCTTTGAGACGATCTTCGGGCCCGTCTTCGCGAATTTCGTGCTGTTGGATGAGGTGAATCGCTCCAGCGCCAAGACGCAGAGTGCCATGCTGGAGGCCATGCAGGAGAGGCAGGTCACCATCGGGGACACGAGCTACCGGATGCCGGAGGATGTTTTCATCGTCATTGCGACACAGAACCCCATCGAGCAGGAGGGTACCTACCCGCTGTCGGAGGCGCAGACGGATCGTTTCATGATCAAGGAGAAGATCACCTACCCGACGCCTGCTCAGGAGGTGGAGATGCTCTCCCGCATTGAGACAGGCGCCATGACCCGCCGTCCTGCCGTTCTTTCCATCGCCGATATCAACCGCGTGCAGGAGATCACGGCGGGCATCTATGTGGATGATGCCATCAAGTGGTACATCTCCTATATCGTGGATGCCACAAGACATGCGACACAGATCCCCGGCAACGAGACCGGACGGTATGTGCGAATCGGCGCCAGCCCCCGGGCTTCCATCGCATTCCTGCGTATGGCCAAGGCGGCAGCGCTGATGAACGGGCGTCAGTTCGTTACACCGGATGATGTGAAGAGCGTGCGGCATCAGGTGATGCGCCATCGGATCGGCCTGAACTACGCAGCGGCAGCAGACGGCATCAGTGTGGAGAAGGTGATCGATGACATCGTCTCCGCTATCAAGACGCCGTAAGGAACGGACATATGATTCGGCCGGATTACGATTATCTGGAACGGATACGCAGGACCTTCGCACTGGAGGCACACCACCGGACGACGAATATCCTGGACGGGGATTATGTGTCGGTATACCGGGGCAAGAGCCTGGATTTCGACGACCTGAAGGAGTATACCCCCGGGGATGATGTCCGGGACATCGACTGGCGGGCCTCCTCCCGGACCGGGCGTACACTGGTGAGGCGGTATGTTTCGGACCGGAAGATCAGTGCGCTCTTCGTGCTGGATGCCGGTGCGCATATGCAGGCCGATACCAGCGCGGGAGAGGCCAAGGATGAACTGGCACTGCTGACCTTCGGGAGCCTTGCGTATCTCCTGATGCGGCAGGGGGCGGATGTGGCCGCCACATTTCTGACAGATGCCGCCGGACGCGAGACCTTCTCCATGTTCCGCTCCGGACCGGAGCATCTGGAGCGGCTGCTGGTTGAGTACGGCAGAGCGGTCTGCGGAAGCGGGGGTGAGACGATCGCTGCGCAGACGGCGCGTTACAACGGCCTGCTGGAGCGGGTACAGGATGTGGCCCGCCGGCGCATGGTGATCTTCGTCATAACGGATACGGAGGGGATCGCAGCGCTGGATGAGCGGGTTCTGGGACATCTCTCCGAGACGAATGATGTTTTCCTGCTGCATCTGGAGGATGCGTTTTATACAGGAGATCATGTTTTTGATACGAGGCGCGGACGGTATGTACCGGGCTTCCTTTCCAGAAGTGCCGCACTGCACAGGGCGGAGCTTGCGGAGCGCGCACAGATCCTGGAACGGGTGGGAACGATGGTCCGGCATGACAGGATGGGCTTCGTGACGCTGACCGGACAGGAGGAGGTTGTTCCGCGGGTGATGGCAATGATGAACGGGATGTCCCGACAGGAGCGTATGGATCAATGGATTTCTTTACCACAGTGACGCTACAGGCGCCATATGACTATCTGCTGATCTGGAAGATCGCCGCAGGCGTTCTCCTGGTGGCAGCGCTCGCTTTTCTCATCCTGCCCCAGCTGCATCTGCACCGGAAGCCGAAGCTGCGCCTGGCAGACGGGCCGACGCTGGAGGAATACCGCCGCAGAGCCCTGCAGTCGCTGGCGGGCCTGGAGCAGGACGTCAGAGAGGGACGGACGGATAACCGCAGGGCGTATCAGGCACTGTCGGGCATTGTGCGCGGATTTGTGCGAGGTGCGACGGGAATCCGCGTGACGAACTATACCTATGAGGAGATCCGGGCACTGGACATGCCCAGGCTGACGGCACTTGTCCATGACTACTATGAGCCGGAATTCGCAAGGGATTCCGAAGGGGAGTTCGTGCGGTCACTGGGGATTACGACGGATCTGATCCGGGGATGGAGGTGAGCTGCCGATGAAGGGAATACATCCACAGCTTGCGCATCCGCAGTTCCTGGTTGCGGGGATCGTTCTGATCCTGGGAGGGGTACTGTTGCTGCATCTCCTGCGGATCCGCAGAGAGCGGGACTACCACGGGGGGATCCGCACCGCGGCCTCAGAGCGGGTACGGTCACTGCCGCTGTACCGGCGGCTGGAGTGGACGAGAAGGATTCTGACAGTGGTCACGGAAGCAGGACTTGTCTGTTCGCTGGTGGCCTCCCTGTGGCTGGCGGCCAGACCGCACACCATCGACACCCAGCGCAATGGTGTCAAGAAGCGGGATATCTTCCTCTGTCTGGATGTGTCCTACTCGATCTACGGGCTGAACCGGGATCTGACGGAATACCTGCAGCAGGTGGTGGGGAGTCTGAAGGGGGACCGCTTCGGCGTGGCGATCTTCAACACATCGACGGTGCTCTATGTCCCGCTGACGGATGACTATGATTTCGTCATCCAGCGCCTGCAGGAGATCAAGGACTATTTCGATGCGCAGCAGCTCTACATGGAGGAATCCGATTCCTGGTACAACGATCTGGATCCGGAGGAATTCGAGCAGGTGATGGATCTGCTGGAGTACTATGACGCGGGGACACTGGTCAACAACAACTACCTGGGGAGCTCACTGATCGGGGAGGGACTGGCGACCTGTCTGTACAGCTTCCCTTCCCTCGGGGATCAGGAACGGACACGGGTGGTGATCATGACGACGGACAATGCGGAGAATGCGCTGCGTACTCCGCTGGTGGAGCTGCCGGAGGCAGCACAGCTGTGCGCGAAGAACGATGTGACGGTCTTCGGTCTGTTCCCGGGACGAGACAGCTATCGTCAGGATCTGACGGACATCCCGTATAACTATGCCGGGGCACAGTTCCAGAAGAGCGTGGAGTCCACCGGAGGCAAGTTCTATGTATGGGATGAGGCACACCCGGCTTCGGAGATCGTGGAGGATATTCGGAAACAGGAGGCCATGGCTGTGGATGATGTTGTGGTCACACGACAGACGGATCAGCCCCGGGTGCCCTATATCCTGCTGTTCCTGTCCCTGTCCGTAACCTGTGCCGCAGCGCTGGCACTGAAGAGGTGACACCATGAGATTTCTGCCGATACTGCCACCCGCATTACTGATCCTGTTCGCTGTACTGGCCGTCATCGCTGCCGTGGTGATGTTCCTCAGGGACAGACGGAAGATGGCGCTGCGCATTCTTTCCCTGCTGCAGATCCTGTGTATCACAGCCCTGGCACTTCTGGTGGGACTGCGGCCGCAGCGGCAGGAGGTGGATGTGGAGGTCCAGCTCAAGAACCTGGACGTGCTCTTCGTGCTGGATACGACCATCAGCATGTGGGCGGAGGATTATAACGGTCGTCATGCGCGGATGGGCGGGGCGATTTCGGATATCCGTCACATCTGCGACGAGCTGGAGGGCAGCAATTTCGGCCTGATCTGCTATGATAACCAGTCCCGTATCATCGCACCCTATACGCAGGATGTCCGGGCGATCCGGGATGATCTGCTGACGGTGGAGATGCCTGATTATATGGTGGCGGAGGGCAGTGATCTGACCATCCCCTATCATGATATGGAATCCCTGCTGGTCTCCTCCAGCCGGAAGGAGAACCGGCGCGCCGTGGTGTTCTTCCTGAGTGACGGGGAGATCACGAATGGCGGGGAGCTGCCGGATTATTCAGCGCTGGCCGGTCTGGTTGACGGCGGTGCGGTACTGGGTTATGGTACGGAGGAGGGTGGCCGTATGACAACCACCTACGGCGGCCGGCTGATGGATCCGGAGACGGGGCAGGAGGCGGTCTCTGTGATGGACGAGGACAATCTGACCCGGATCGCGGAGGATCTGGGGGTGAAATATCTCCATATGGATCGCCAGGAGCGGCTGTCTACCCTGCTGGAGCAGCTGATCCGGGATGGTGTCACCGTCAGTCAGGCGCAGGACGGGCTGGTGCTCTATGAGGATCTGTATTACCTCTACGTCATCCCGCTGATCCTGTTGCTGGGAGCCAGCCTGGCGGTATTCATTGTTCAGAACAAGTACTGAGTTGTCAAAGAGGAGAAAAGGACGGATGAAACGGCCGGAAATCTCATCGAAAACTCTGACACGTGTCGCCCTGACGGTGGTGGGCGTCGTGTGTATGGTCGCCGCCCTGTTTCTGGTACGGCGTTTCCTGCTGAACCGTTCTTTTCTGAAGAGCTACGCAGCGGGGGAGTATACGACAGAGGCAGAGCAGGCGCTGCTGACCATGAATACGCCAGAAGGGTATCTGCCCCACTATAACATGGGCAATGCCGCCTATGAACAGGGGGATTATGACAGTGCCGTGATCTTCTACAGACGGGCGCTGGGCTACTATATTCCGGCCGGAAGAGAGTGCGATATCCGTGTCAACCTGGCGCTGTCGATGATCGGACGGATCGATTTCGCGCATCTCTCCGGAGAGGAGCAGATCCAGGAGGCCATCAGCGGGCTGAAGGAGGCGCGGGATGTGCTGACAGAGGTGGGATGCGCCGACCCGGAGGGAACAGACGGCCATGATCCGGAGGCCGAGCAGCTGAAGCAGGACATCGACCGGATGATTGAGCAGCTGGAGCAGATGACGCAATCCGGCGGCGATGGTGAAGAGGAGAGCGAAGACGAGCAGCAGGAGGGCGGCAATCAGGGCGATCAGCCGCAGCAGAACCAGAGCGAGGAGAACGGAGAGCAATCCCGCAGGGAGAAGAAGCTCCAGGAGGAGCTGGGACGACGCCGGGAGGATGCGACCATTGACCGGTCCGAGCAGCAGCGGGAGCTGGAGGAATGGGGCAGTTACGGCGGAGGCGACGATGACGGCGAGGAGGCCGGATATCAGGGAAAACAATGGTAGAGGATAATCGGGCCGGCAGAGAGAAGAGGGAACGCTTCCGGGCCAGGGTATTCCGTATGGTCTCAGTCGGTGTCGTAGATGAGACGGTGAACCAGGCTTATGATATCATCAGTACGGCGATGCTGATCGCCAATCTGACAGGAGCCTTTCTGACCACTTTTGATGAGTTGTCTGCCCGTTTCGGGCGTGTGTTCTGGTGGGTTGAATTCGTCACTGTATTGTTTTTTGCAGCAGATTACGCGCTGCGGATCTATACCGCCCCCAATCTCTATCCGGAGCTGACACCCGCCAGGGCGCTTCGGCGCTATATGACGAGCTTCTCCGGAATCGTGGATCTGTTATCGTTCCTGCCCTACTATCTGCCGGTGCTGTTCCCGTCGGGTATCGCTTTCTTCCGGCTGATCCGGGTGGTCCGGATCATGCGGCTCTTCCGCATCAATTCCTATTACGATTCACTGAATGTCATCACGGAAGTCATCGTTGGCAAGAGAATGCAGCTGATGTCCTCCGTTTTCATCATCCTGGTGATGATGCTGGCCTCCAGCCTGTGCATGTATTCACTGGAGCATGAGGCGCAGCCGGAGATCTTCCGCAATGCTTTCTCCGGGATCTGGTGGGCGACCTCAACGCTGTTGACCATCGGGTACGGGGATATCTACCCGGTGACGGTGATGGGCCGGCTCTTCGGCATCGTCATCGCCTTTCTGGATGTGGGGCTGGTGGCGATCCCCACCGGTATCATCAGCGCCGGATTCGTTGAGCAGTATCAGCGGCTCAAGCGGCTGGGAGAAGTGGAGGAGGATGTCCGGTTCATCACGATTCTGTTGCAGGAGAAGGATGCGTGGACCGGCCGGGCGATCCGCGATCTCGGGCTCCCCGGAGGCGCACTGATCGCGGCGATCGACCGGGGCGGCAGGATCATCCCGCCCAGAGGAGATGTGGTCTTACAGGGATCGGACCGCCTCATCATCGGGGCGGAGGCCCTGCGGGATGAACAGCCCATGGACCTGAAGGAAGTCGTTCTGACAGGCGAGCATCCATGGAACGGTGTCGCCGTGAAGGATATCGTGATCCCGCGCACCTCCTTCCTCGTCATGGTACGCCGGAAAGGGCGGACGCTGATCCCCCGTGGATCCCTGGTACTGCATCAGGGGGATGTGGTATTTCTGTACAGCAGACATCGGGAAGAGGAGTAGAGGATGGACAGACAGAAGAGCAGAGCAGTTCTGATCATCGTTCTGGTGTTGGAGTGTGTGTTGTGCCTGTGGACGGGGCTGCATTTTGGACGGTCACAGACCGTCGGGATGGATCAGGAGACGCTGATGATCCGGAAGACGGATGGCAGCATGGAGCCCGGCTTTTATACGGATTATTCCTGCTCGGATCATGCGGCGGTGACGACAGAGGGTTTTCCGCTGGGGCGGGGCATCTATGAGATCTCGGTGCAGGCACAGGGAAAAGGCGGTGCGGATCTCATCACCAGACTGGTGTCCGATGAGGACACTTCCACAGATGGCAATGCCCATCTCGTCTCCAGCGACAGCGTACAGCTGAAAACAGACGGAACCGCAACGGCCTATCGGGCCTATGTGCATGTCTCTTCGCAGGTCCGGGTGGAGGCTCTGCTCAAGGATACGGCGGAGGATGGGAGTTATCTGCTGCTGGATACGGTCTCTGTGCGGTATCTCCGTGGCCGCACACTGGCGCATGAGCTGTCGAAGCTGCTGTTCCTCTTCCTTGCGGCAGATATCCTGCTGGTGTTGTTTTTTTTCTTCAGAACGCAGACGGTGGACTGGTTGAGGACGCATGGCCTCGTGCTGACGGGTCTCGCCGCGATTACAGCCTTTGCCTGCTGGCCCATGTTACGGGACAGGGTCTTCTTCGGAAACGATATCCTGTATCATCTGCGGCGGTTGAACTATCTGGGTGAGGGACTGATGAACGGACAGTTCCCGGTGAAGATCCAGACGGGGTGGAGCGGTGATTACGGCTATGCCGTGGGCGTAGGCTACGGGGATCTGTTGATGCTGCCGGCAGCGCTGTTCGTGATTCTGGGATATCCCCTGTCCTGGTGTTATGAGCTGTGTCTGGTCTATCTGACGGCACTGACGGCATGGATCGCCTACCGGAGCTTTACCGGGATCACGAAGAGCCGGATGCTGGGGCTGACGGGGGCCGCGCTGTATACGTTGTACGGGTTTCGGCTGTACAGCATCTATTCGGAGGCAACCTTCGGTGAGTTTACGGCGGCGACCTTTCTGCCGCTGGTACTCCTGGGGCTGTGGGAGATCTACACGGCAGAGGATGCGGCCACAGGACGTAAGGGGGTGCACCATCTGGCGGGTGGGATCGCACTGGTGCTCTCTTCACATGTGGTGACCACGTTTCTGCTGGCCCTGACGATCCCACTGGGGTGTTTGCTGTTCCTGAGGCAGACGCTGCGCAGAGAGGTGCTGGTTAGGCTGCTCCAGGCGCTGGGTCTGTCCATCCTGTTGGGACTCTATTTCCTTGTGCCGGTGGCAGATTATCTCCTGACCCAGGGAATTGCGGGAACTTACTGGGAAGTCCTCCTCTGGGATACAACGAATGCGCCGGAGGCGCTGTTTGCGAATCTCCCGGATCCCAACCTGATCCACAGCGGGTGGGCCGGTATCGGCTGGTGGGCCTTTGGGGCGCTGGCTCTCTGTCTGGCGCTGTTATTGTCCGGGCGCTTCGGTACCAGGAGCCGGGCGGTGGCCAAACTCCTGCTGCTGGAGGTGGTGCTGCTGTGGGCCTCCTCGGAGAGCTTCCCCTGGTTTCTCGTCCGCAGGTATCTGAATCCGGTTTATGAGATTCTGACCAACATGCAGTTCGCATGGCGGATGGTGGGCATCGCGGGGGCGCTGCTGGTGCTGCTGACGGTACTGTCGCTGTCTGTGTGCAATCCGCTGCAGGTATCCGGGAGGAAGCTTTCGGCAGAATGGATCGCACTGGCCCTCGGTGTACTCTGCGTGGTACAGACCGGAGCGTTCTATCATGAGACACTGACGGTGGCCCGTTCGATCTCCATGGTGGATCGGGCGGCACTGCCTGCCTTCAGGATTGATGAATTCAGTATCGATGCGGCGGATCCGGAGCTGCCGTACAGAGAGCAGGATGTAGTCCTGCCGGAGGGCAGCGGCGCCAGTGGCACCGTACTGCGTCAGCACGGACTGACGGTGACGGCACAGGTGGTGGTGCCCGGACCGGATGCGGCAGAGGTTCGTTTCCCCCGCTGGGGCTACAAGGGGTATCAGGCGCGTACGTCGCAGGGACAGAAACTTCCGCTGTATCGAGCGGCGGATGCCCGTGTTGCCGTGACGGTCCCTGCGGGATATGAGGGGGAGGTGACGGTGTCCTTCCATGAGCCGTGGTACTGGCGCGTAGCAGAGCTGATCTCCCTGTTTACGCTGGTTTGGCTGCTGTTGCCTACTGCCTGCAAAAATGTTATCATAAAACAAATGCGTAAAGAATAGAGGAATGTATCATGTCTGCTGAGCTTCGTCAGGATGAAATCCTGTTAGCCACACACAACCTGTCGGTTTCCGTGAACGGAGCGCCGATTCTGCATGGGGTGGATCTGGCGGTTCGCCCCGGAGAGATCCACGTCCTGATGGGTCCTAACGGTGCCGGAAAATCGACACTGGGCTTCGCGCTGATGGGCAATCCCCACTATGAGGTGACGGAAGGACGCATTGATTTCAATGGGGAGGACATCACCGGCCTCTCGACGGATAAGAGGGCCCGGGCAGGCATGTTCCTGTCTTTCCAGAATCCTCTGGAGGTGCCGGGGATCTCGCTGGGGAGTTTCATCCGCAATGCTCTCCATCAGCAGACCGGTCAGCCGGTGAAGCTCTTGGCCTTCAAGAAGCAGCTGGCGGAGGCCATGGCGCTGCTGTCCATGGACGAGTCCTACGCCGATCGGGATCTGAATGTGGGATTCTCCGGCGGGGAGAAGAAGAAGGCAGAGATCCTGCAGCTGCTGATGCTGCGGCCGAAGTTCGCCATCCTGGATGAGACGGATTCCGGACTGGATGTGGACGCGGTCCGTACGGTATCCAGAGGCGTTGAGGCATACCAGCAGCAGGTCGGGGGTGCGCTGCTGATCATCACCCACTCGACACGCATCCTGGAGGCGCTCCATGTGGATGTCACCCATGTCCTCGTCAAGGGCCGGCTTGTGGCGACCGGCGGGGAGGAACTGGTGGAGGAGATCAATTCACAGGGATTCGAAAGGTATCTGGGATGAGCGACGTATCTCAGAACAGAACAAAACCCAGCGTAGAGAACTGCAACGCCGTACCGGACATCGACCGCAGCGTCTATGACATCCGGGATGAGGAGCATGAGAGTGATTTCTACCGTCTGGAGGAGGGCCTGACAGAGGAGACGGTACGCCGTGTGTCCGAGGAGAAGAATGATCCGGACTGGATGCGCGAGTTCCGTCTGAAGTGTCTGGATATCTATAACAGGACGGAGACACCGCCCTGGGGCCCGGACATCTCCGGACTGGACATGGATCACATCTCCAGCTATGTCCGCTCCAAATCGGAGATGAAGGGCAGCTGGGAGGAAGTGCCGGAGGATATCAAGAACACCTTCGAACGTCTGGGAATCCCGCAGGCGGAGCGTGAGTCTCTGGCCGGTGTGGGTGCGCAGTATGATTCCGAGCTGGTATACCACAACGTCCGCAGGGAGGTGGCGGAGGCCGGTGTTGTCTATACGGATCTGGAGAGCGCGCTGCGGGGTGAATACGCGGAGATGATCCGCAGTCATTTCATGCACCTCGTCCCGCCCACGGATCACAAGTTCGCGGCGCTTCACGGGGCGGTCTGGTCCGGTGGTTCCTTTGTCTATGTTCCGAAGGGGGTCAAACTGGATATTCCGCTGCAGTCCTACTTCCGGCTGAATGCGGCAGGGGCCGGTCAGTTTGAGCATACGCTGATCATCGTGGAGGAGGGCGCGGATCTCCATTTCATTGAAGGGTGCTCTGCCCCCAAGTACAATGTGGCCAATCTCCACGCGGGGTGTGTCGAACTCTATGTCGGCCGCGGTGCGCGTCTGCGCTACTCCACCATTGAGAACTGGTCCAAGAACATGTACAACCTGAATACGAAGCGGGCCACCGTGGCGGAGGACGGCATCATGGAGTGGGTGTCAGGCTCCTTCGGCAGCCATACCTCCTACCTCTATCCCATGACGATCCTGAAGGGAAACCGTTCCCGCATGGAGTTTACCGGCATCACCTTTGCCGGGAAGGGACAGAACCTGGATACCGGTGCCAAGGTGGTTCACATCGGGGAGCAGACCTCCTCGCTGATCTCGACAAAATCCATCGTCAAATCCGGCGGTATCGGCACCTATCGCTCCAGTGTGGTGATACAGCCCTCCGCGCGCCGTGCCAGGTCGTCGGTGAGCTGTGACTCGCTGATGCTGGACGCGCAGTCCCGGTCGGATACGATCCCGGGGATGGACATCCGGACCAGTGATGCCGACGTCGGCCACGAGGCCAAGAT
This sequence comes from Butyrivibrio sp., assembly GCA_017443695.1. GTDB lineage: Bacteria > Bacillota > Clostridia > Lachnospirales > Lachnospiraceae > Butyrivibrio. The sequence goes on along the minus strand of JAFSYF010000038.1, from coordinate 30,015 downwards.
CGGACGGATCAGCGATGAGGCGGTATTCTATCTGATGAGCCGCGGTCTGTCCGAGGAGGATGCCAAGGCGATGATCGTCAGCGGATTCGCGGATCCGGTTTCCAAGGAGCTGCCGCTTGAGTATGCGGTGGAGATGAACAACCTGATCAAGCTGGAAATGAGTGGAAATGGATGAGATAAAGCAGGTAAACGAGTTGCCGGTACTGACCTACCGGTTTCTGCAGGTCAACGGGGCGACGCTGCCCGATGTATTCGCGCAGCAGCCGGTGACGGCGGAGGGCGCCGGAGAGGAGGAGATCCCTGCAGTTCGGGGCGTCCATGCGTCATCAGATCCGGCGGCGCAGGAGCGGATCCGGGTGCTGTGCAGGGAGGTCCGTTCAGCGATCCGTCAGAAGGAGGCGGTGGGACAGGTCATAGCGCCCAACGGTGATACCACCGCCCGCCACGAAGCGCAGCGCATCCGTACGGGAATGGGCATCGAGATCGACCGGCTGATGGAGGCGGGCGGGATCCCGACAGGGCTCCTGGAGACAGAGGCCGGCGTGCAGGTGCAGGATCCGCTGGTACTGTCGGTGACACCCGCGGAAACAGGGCTGCGGCTGATCCGTCGTTTCATCCATGTGGCGGAGGGGAGCAGCCTGACGGTGGTGATCGATACCAAGGGACAGGAGGAGACCACCGCAGCCGCCATCGGGGAACAGACCTGTTTCGTCGTGGAGAAAGATGCACAGCTGACCCTGGCGGTTTCCCAGATGCTGCCGCAGTCCGTGGCCTGTTTCCACGATATCGGCGGTGTATGTCTGGAGAACGGCACCGTGCGGATCACACAGCTGGCCATTGGCTCCGGCCGTTCATACCAGGGGGTTCAGATAGAACTGGCCGGGGATGGTGCGCAGTCGGAGGATACTACGGGTATGCTGGTGCGCGGAGAGGACCTCTGCGATATGAATTATGTGGTGGTCCAGCGCGGACGGGACACCCGATCCCTAATGCAGCAGAACGGGGTACTCCTGGACCACGCGGTCAAGAACTTCCGCGGAACCATTGATTTCCGTCTGGGCAGTGCGGGCTCGGCCGGGGATGAGCAGGAGGATGTGCTGCTGCTCTCCCCCGAGGTGACGAACCGTACGATGCCGGTGATCCTCTGTCAGGAGGAGGATGTGGACGGACGTCACGGTGCGACCCTGGGGGATCTGGCGGAGGAGGTGCTGTTCTATATGGCAAGCCGCGGGATCGATGAGGAGGAGGCCAGGCGCCTGGTGATCCGTTCCAGGCTGTTGTCTGTGGCGAGACAGATCCCGGACCCGGCGCTGATGGTGCGGGTGGAGCGTCAGATTCGCAGTATCCTGCGTTAGAAAACGAGATGTGTGATGAACAATTATCGAGATGATTTTCCCATTTTTGCCCATGATCCGGAGGTGGTCTATCTGGATTCCGCGGCGACGGCACAGCGTCCGGTATCTGTGATCGAGGCGGAGGCGGCATTCTACAGGAGTCACAATGCCAACCCGCTGCGCGGTCTCTATGACTGGAGCATGGCGGCGACGGAGGATTATGAGCAGGCCAGGGCGCGTGTGGCATCCTTTATCGGTGCGGCCTCGCCGGCGGAGATCATCTTTACACGCAATACCACGGAATCCCTGAATCTGGTTGCCTACAGCTGGGGACTGCACCATCTGGGCGAAGGGGATGAGATCGTCCTCTCGGTCATGGAGCACCACTCCAATCTCCTGCCCTGGCAGATGGTGGCGAAGCAGACCGGCGCAAAGCTGGTATTTCTGGAGCCGGATGAGGAGGGATGCTTTCCGGAAGCGGAGCTTGCGGCGAAGATCACGTCACGTACCAGGCTGCTGACACTGTGTCATGTCTCCAATGTCTTCGGCGTGACCAACCCGATCCGGGAGCTGGCAGCGCGCGCCCGCGCGCTGAATCCGGAGGTGGTGGTGGTGGCGGACGGTGCACAGGCTGCCCCGCATATCCCCGTGAACGTGCAGGAGCTGGGGGTGGATTTCTACGCTCTGTCCGCACATAAGCTGACGGGACCCATGGGGATCGGCGTGCTGTATGGCAGGAGGAAGCGCCTGGAGGAGATGCCGCCTTTTCTGTCCGGCGGAGAGATGATCGAGTATGTGGAGCGGGAGCGCGCGACCTACGCAGAGGTGCCGCATAAGTTTGAAGCGGGCACCGTCAATGCGGCAGGCGCCGTGGGACTCTCGGCAGCCATCGACTATGTGACAGGGGTCGGCTTCGACGAGATCGCACGGGTGGAGGAGACGTTGTGTGCGCGGATGATGGAGGGACTGCGGAAGCTGCCGTATATCCGGCTCATCGGTTCGCCGGATCCCGCCAGGCATGCAGGAATTGTCACCTTTACCATGGAGGGGGTGCATCCCCACGACATCGCATCGGTGCTCAATGATGACCGGGTCTGTATCCGTGCGGGGCATCACTGCGCGCAGCCTTTGATGGCGTGGCTCGGTGTGGGCTCAACGGCCAGGGCCAGTCTCTATCTCTACAATACAGAGCAAGATGTGGACCGGTTTCTCGAGGCCATCCAGGGCGTCCGGTCGGTGATGGGATACTGAGAAAGAAATGGAATTAAAGCAATGGATTTGAAGAATCTGTACCGTGAGATTGTGAACGAGCACAATCTGCATCCGACACATAAACAGGAGATTCCGCATCCGGATATCACGCTGCGGGGGGTGAATCCCAGCTGTGGAGACGATATCACCCTGTCCCTGTCTGTGGACGCGGAGGGCGTCATCACAGACGGTGGTTTCACGGGGGCGGGCTGTGCGATCTCCCAGGCCTCGGTGGATATGATGCTGGATCAGATTATCGGAAGGAAGAGAGAGGATGCCCTGCGGCTTGCAGGGGGCTTCATGAGGATGATCCATGGTGAGGGTCTGACAGAGGAGGAGCTGGAGGAACTGGATGAGGCGGCGGCGCTGCAGGATATCGCGCATATGCCGGCCCGTGCCAAGTGCGCCGTACTGGGCTGGCGGACACTCCGGCAGGCACTGGGCGAAGACGGAGAGGACAGGACGCCGGAACAGGCGTGACAGCAGCAGTTACGGTATAAACAGATCCACGATCAGACCTGCGCAGACACCGATGGCATACAGCAGACCGGTGATGCGCAGGTTTTCTCTGCGGTCCGTATTGGTGCGGAAGAGGACGAGGAGCCCCACACCGGCGCCCACCAGGAGCCCGCTCATCATCGTGCCCATGGAGATAAAGCCCTCCATATAGAGCTCCGTGATCACGACGGAGGCGGCACAGTTCGGAATCAGGCCGATGAGACCGGATAACAGATGCCGTGCCAGCGAGGCAAAGAAGCCCGTGCCGCCGACAGACATGAAGGCCGCAAGACGGGGCTCACCGATCACCGCGATGGCAGCGTTGAGGATCAGCATGAACAGCAGGATGAAGGAAAAAATGTGGATGGTGTGAACCAGGGCGGAGCGCAGGACATGCTTGCCGTCGCAGTGACAGCCCTCTCTGTCGCAGAGGGTGTCGACGCAGAGCTCCGGGGATTCCTGTTTGCCGCGCAGTCTGTGGATCAGGTGCAGGATGACATCCACCAGAATACCGGCGAGTATGCCGATTCCGGCCTTGATCCCAAGGATCAGCAGCATGGTTTTCACAGGGAACTGGGCGGAGATCAGAAGCGGCACCATCTCATCCGAGGTGGACAGGAAGATGGCCAGCAGTGTCCCCAGAGTGATCACCCGGCCCGCGTAAAGGGTGGAGGCTGCAGCAGAGAAACCGCACTGTGGGATGACACCGAACAGTCCGCCGAGGACCGGGCCGAAACGGCCGACCCGCTGCAGAAAAGCGGTGGTTTTGCCCTCCGTCTGGTGCTCAATCAGCTCCATCAGATAATAGGTGACGAACAGAAAGGGCAGGACGTTCAATCCGTCCTTTATCGTATCCAGCAGAATATCAATGATCAGGTCCATCATATTGTACCTCCTATGCAACGGGCTTCATTATACCACAAAAAAATGGTATAATAGTAAGGTTATGACGACACCGGAAGAAAAAAACGAACAGGAAACCGCATCCCCCTTTACTTCCACCTCCTTCATGCGGGAGCAGATCAAGCAGCGGCCGATCAACAAAGGCAAGCTCCTGCGGCGAACGCTGATCACCGTACTGCTGGCGGGGGTGTTCGGTGTGGTGGCCTGTATTACTTTTCTGCTGCTGCAGCCCTTTATCAGCAGCAGACTGTATCCGGAGCCGGAGGCGGTTCAAGTGACTTTCCCTGAGGAGAGTGCCGAGGCGGAGATGTCTCCGGAGGAAATGTATGCGGATGATGAGGCAATCGCCCAGGAGGCGGCGGACGTGGCCCAGGAGGAGGTCATGCAGGAGGAGGCCCGGATCCGCAGCCTCATCCGGCAGGAGTCCGAACGGATCCTGCGGGCTGCCAAGCTGGATATCACTTCCTACCGGGAACTCAATGCGGCGATGCGACAGCTGATCGCAGGCGTGAACTGCAGTCTGGTCACCGTGACTGCCATTACGCCGGATACGAACTGGATCAACGATCCTTTTGAGCGCAGCGGGAGCACTTCGGGCCTGCTGATTGCGGAGAATGGAGCGGATCTCCTCATCCTTACCTCTGCGGAGGCGGTAATGACGGCGCAGGAGCTCTATGTGACCTTTGTGGACAACACCGTGGCGGATGCAACCATCCGCATGACGGACCGGATCAGCGGACTGGCTGTACTGCAGGTATCCCTGACTGCACTGACGGAGGAGACGAAGACGGTGATTGAGGTGGCGCAGCTGGGCAGCTCCAGTGTCAGCGCCAATGTCGGCACGCCGGTTCTGGCGGTGGGTTCGCCGGTGGGCGTCCAGGGTTCCATCGGCCAGGGAATGATCATTGCGGATCGTTCGCAGATCGATCTGCCGGATGTGGACTTGAAGCTGATTGAGACGGACATTACAGGCAGCAGTAACGGCAGCGGTATTCTCATTGATCTCTCGGGGCAGGTGATCGGGGTGATCGATATGGCGTATGCGGACAGCGAGGCGCCGACACGGTTGGTGGCCATCGGGATCACGGAGCTGAAGCCGTTAATTGAGAACCTGTCCAACGAGCGGGAGAGTGCCTTCCTGGGGATCCACGGTACGGATGTCCCCGTGGCGATCCGCAGGGAGATGGCCATTCCGGAGGGCGCGTATGTCCTGCGGACGGAGTTGGATTCGCCGGCGATGCTGGCAGGACTGCAGAGCGGGGATATCATTTCGGCGGTTGGTGAGGAACCGGTAGGGAGCTTTGCACAGCTGACCGGCCGACTGGCGCAGCTGCCGCCGGATGAGGAGGTAACCCTCCATATCCTCCGGCAGATTCCGGAGTCCTATATCCCGCTGGAGGTGACAATCACACCGATTGCCCGATGAAAAAACTAATTTGGAAAGAGGTAATGCATGAAGTTTATTAAGGATATGAAACCCGGCGACCGTCTGGCAGACATTTATTTCTGCAAGTACAAGGCCGCGGCGACGACCAAGAACGGTAAGCCCTATGAGAACGTGACGCTGCAGGACCGCACAGGTACCGCGGACGCCAAGATCTGGGAGCCCAATGGTCAGGGCATCGACGAATTTGAGGCCATGGACTATGTGGATATCTTCGGTGAGGTGACGAGCTTCAACGGCGCACTGCAGGTCAACATCAAGCGTGTCCGCCGCTGCCGCGAGGCAGAGGTGGATGCGGCGTTGTATATGCCGGTATCCGCAAGGAACCGGGAGGAGATGGTCGGGGAACTGGAGACGCTCATCGGCTCCATCGGGGAACCGCATCTGAAGGCGCTGTTAGAGGCTTTCTTCCTGCGGGATCTGTCCTTCCGGGAGGCCTTCTGCAAATCCTCCGCCGCCAAGACCGTCCACCATGCATTCATCGGCGGCCTGCTGGAGCACACGCTGTCCGTGGCACAGCTCTGTGACTTTATCAGCGGCCGGTATGCCGCGCTGGACCGGGATCTGCTGGTGACGGCAGCGATTCTCCACGACATTGGCAAGGTCCGGGAGCTGTCCGCTTTTCCGGCCAATGACTACACGGATGAGGGGCAGTTCATGGGGCACATCGTCATGGGCAGCGAGATGATCTCCGAACGCATCCGGACACTGGAGGAGTCTTTCCCCGCAGAGTTGGAGCTGAAGCTCAAGCATTGTATCCTCGCGCACCACGGGGAGCTGGAGTACGGATCTCCGAAGAAACCGGCGCTCATTGAGGCGATGGCGCTGAATCATGCGGATGATCTGGACGCGAAGCTGGAGACCTTCTCCGAGCTGCTGGCCGCATCCGGTGAAAGCGGGTGGCTTGGTTTCAACCGGCTGCTGGAAACAAATATCTATAAGGCATAGGTCATGAATCAGAAAGCACTGCACACATTGGAATACGATAAGATCATCGAACAGCTCACAGAATGTGCCACCTCGGATCCGGGGCGGCGCAAATGCCGGGAGCTGCTGCCGATGACGGAGGTTTCGCGTATCCGTAAGGCATTGACGGAGACGGGGGATGCCATTGCGCGCATTTTCCGAAACGGCAGCACCAGCTTCGGGAGCAACCGGGAGTTCTCCGGCACATGGAAGGCACTGACCATCGGGGCGGCACTGGATATGAAGACACTGCTGTCCCTGGCGGATTTCCTGGACAATGTGAAGCGGGTGAAGGCCTACGGAAGCAGTGCCGGCAGCAGGGAAAACGCGGGGGGCGCGCCGGCAGAGGCGGTGGTGTCGGACTCCCTGACGGATTATTTCCATGGACTGGAGCCGCTGCCGCAGGTATCCCGCGAGATCCGCCGCTGTATCATCTCGGAGGATGAGATGGCGGATGATGCCTCGCCGGCGCTGAAGAAGATCCGGCGGGAGATCGGTCTGACCGGTGAGAAGGTTCACGACCAGCTGGACCGGATCGTCAAGGGCAGTGCCCGGGAGTATCTTCAGGACGCCGTGATCACCCTTCGGGGGGACCGCTACTGCGTGCCGGTGCGGGCCGAACATAAATCCCAGATCTCCGGCATCGTCCATGACCAGAGCTCCAGCGGTTCCACGCTGTTCATCGAACCAGCGGCAGTGGTGGAACTCAACAACCGCCTGCGGGAGCTGGCACTGGAGGAACGTGCGGAGATAGAGGAGATCCTGCGGGGTCTGACGGCGATGGCGGGAGAACATGTCACGGCGTTCTCGGATAACGCGGTGATCATGACGGAGCTGGATTTCATTTTTGCCAAGGCATCCCTGGCACTGTCGCAGAATGCCGTGATACCGGTGTTCAATGAGGCACACTGTTTCGATATCCGCAAGGGCCGTCATCCGCTGATTGATAAGAAGAAGGTCGTCCCCATCGATGTGATGAGCGGCCGGGATTATGATATGCTAATCATCACCGGACCCAATACCGGTGGTAAAACCGTGACACTGAAAACCGTCGGTCTCCTGACGCTGATGGGGCAGGCGGGGCTGGCGATCCCTGCCGGTGACCGGTCGGAGCTGTCTGTCTTCCGGGAGATCTATGCGGACATTGGTGATGAGCAGTCCATCGAGCAGTCCCTCTCCACTTTTTCCTCCCATATGACGAACACCGTGCAGATCCTGCGGGAGGCGGATGAGGACTGCCTGTGCATCTTCGATGAGCTGGGGGCGGGGACAGACCCCACGGAGGGCGCGGCACTGGCGGTGGCGATCCTCGAGTATCTCCACACCCGCGGGATACGGACACTGGCGACGACGCACTACAGTGAGCTCAAGGTCTATGCCCTGACGACGCCGGGGGTGCAGAATGCGAGCTGCGAGTTCGATGTGGAGACGCTCTCACCGACCTACAGGCTCCTGATCGGGATTCCGGGTAAGAGCAACGCCTTTGCCATCTCCCAGAAGCTGGGCCTGTCGCAGGAGATCATCGAATCTGCCAGGGCACATATCGGCCAGGATGAGAAGCGTTTTGAGGATCTGCTGGCGGATCTGGAGACGAGCCGCAGGACCATTGAGCGGGAGCAGGCAACCATCGAGGCCTACAAGCACGAGATGGAGAAGCTGAAAGCGGTCTATACCGCGAAACAGACGAAGATCGACGCCTCCCGGGAGGACATCCTGCGCCAGGCCCATGAGGAGGCCAGGGATATATTACGGCAGGCCAAGACAGAGGCGGATGAGACGATCCGCGCGATCCGGAAGAGTGGCGACGGGGTGACCCTCCGGGAACTGGAATCCATCCGGACGGGGATGCAGCAGAAGATCTCGGAGAAAAATGAGAAGCTCTCCGCGAAGGAGAAGAATAAGCAGCCCCAGTCCACGCACCGGAAGCTGAAGCCGGAGGATCTCCACATCGGCGACAGTGTCCGCATCGTCAGTATGGGGCTTGTGGGCACCGTCAATTCCAAGCCGGATAAGTCGGGCAATCTCTTCGTCATGTGCGGCATCATCCGGACAAAGGCCAGAATTGATGATCTGGTTCCGGTGGCGGAGGAGTCCGCTGCGGATCAGATGAAGAAGTTCTACGGCTATGGCAAGAAGCATGAGATGGATCTGACGAAGGCCATGCATGTGCGGACGGAGATCAATCTCATCGGCCGGAATGTGGAGGACGCGCTGGCAGAGCTGGATAAGTATCTGGACGATGCCTATGTGGCGCATCTGGGGAGCGTCCGCATCGTACACGGCAAGGGTAGCGGCACTCTGCGCCGGGCGGTGCAGGAGCACCTGCGTACCGTCCCCTATGTCAAATCCTACAAACAGGCGGAGTACGGAGAGGGCGACAGTGGCGTGACGATCGCGACATTCGCGAAGTAGAGGAGACAGGGTAGCGTATGGCGAACAAACAGAAAATCCTGATTGTGGATGATGATGAGAATATCGCGGAGCTGATCAGCCTCTACCTGACCAAGGAGTGCTTTGAGACGAAGATTGTGGGGGACGGGGAGACGGCACTGGTTGCGGCGGATTCCTTTGCACCGGATCTGATCCTTCTGGATCTGATGCTGCCCGGCATGGACGGGTATCAGGTGTGCCGGGAGGTCCGGGCCAGATCCCAGACACCGATCATCATGCTCTCTGCCAAGGGAGAGGTCTTCGACAAGGTATTGGGATTGGAGCTTGGCGCAGATGATTATATGGAGAAGCCCTTTGACTCCAAGGAACTGGTGGCGCGCGTCAAGGCGGTACTGCGGCGCAGCAGGAGCCAGGCCCCCGCACCACAGCCGGAGGAGGAGCAGGCACAGGTCGTACACTTCCCCGGTCTGGCCATCAATATGACCGATTACTCGGTGACCTATCATGGGGAGCGGGTGGAAATGCCACCGAAGGAGCTGGAGCTGCTGTTTTTCCTGGCATCCTCGCCGAACCGGGTTTTCACCAGGGAGCAGCTCCTGGAGCGGATCTGGGGCTATGATTATGTGGGGGATACCCGTACTGTGGATGTCCATATCAAGAGACTCAGAGAGAAGCTGACGGACCCTGACGGGACGGATGCGTGGCGACTGACCACGATCTGGGGTGTCGGCTACAAGTTTGCGACGGATTAAAGGGGTACAGTCATGGATCATATCGCAGTCTTAATTCCCTGCTACAACGAAGAACAGACCATCGGCAAGGTGATCGCGGATACGAGGCGCGCGCTGCCGGAGGCCGTCATCTATGTCTATAACAACAACTCCTCGGACCGGACGGCTGAGATCGCGGCGGCTGCAGGCGCCATCGTCAGGCAGGAATATGTGCAGGGCAAAGGCAACGTCATCCGGCGGATGTTCCGTGAGGTGGATGCAGAGTGCTATATCATGGTGGACGGGGATGATACCTATCCGATGGAGGACGCACCGGCCATGGCGGAGCTGGTGCTTTCACACAACGCGGATATGGTGGTGGGGGACAGGCTCAGCTCCACATATTTTACGGAGAACAAGCGGCCCTTTCACAATTTCGGCAACAGTCTGGTACGTGCCAGTATCAATCGGCTCTTCGGCTGTGACATCCGGGATATCATGACGGGCTTCCGTGCATTTTCCTATGACTTTGTCAAGACGTTTCCGGTGCTTTCCACGGGCTTCGAGATCGAGACGGAGATGACCATCCATGCCGTTAACAACAACATGCAGATCGAGAACCATGTGATTGAATTCAGGGACCGGCCGGCGGGATCAGTATCCAAGCTCAATACATACTCCGATGGAATGCGTGTCCTCTCTACGATCATCCGGCTTTATCGGGATTACAAGCCCTTCTGCTTCTTCTCCTGCATCGCCGCCCTTCTGGCACTGCTGGCCCTGATTTTCTTCATTCCGGTGTGGATGGAATATGTGCGGACTGGTCTGGTGCTGCGGTTCCCGACGCTGATCGTCTGCGGCTTCGTCATGCTGGCAGCGCTGCAGGCACTCTTCGCGGGGATCATCCTGCACAATCTGACCCTGAACCACCGGCGGGAGTTTGAGCTGATGCGGAACAGTCTGCGTCGGGGGAAGGAACGCTGATGGGAGACGGGCAGCCTGCCGGCGCCATCCGGGTACTGTGGCTGACGAATCTCATGCTGCCCGCCTATGCGCGGGCAAAGGGCCTGCCCTGGTCTGACAGGGAGGGATGGCTTTCCGGCTGCTATGACCGGGTGATAGACGGATCCCTGCCCGTCGAGCTGGGAGTTGCCTTTCCGGGGAATGGTGGTCAGCTGACTCCGGGGCGCGGGGAGATGCTGGAACCGGATGGGGTCCGGTTCTATGTCTTTCCGGAGGATCTGACACATCCGGAGTGCTATGATCCTGCATTGGAGTCGGCACTCCGCGCCATTTTGACGGACTTTCATCCGGATCTCGTTCATGTCTTCGGAACGGAATTCCCCCATACACTGGCACTACTCAGGACCTGTGAGGCTGCAGGAATCCCGCGGAACCGTGTTCTGATCTCACTGCAGGGGATCTGTGGAGAGATCGCTGCGCACTATATGGATGGGCTGGCCGGACGGGTGCAGGGCAGCCGGTCGATCCGTGACCGGATCAGACGGGACTCTCTGGCGGAGCAGCAGCAGAAGATGGCGCAGCGCGGAGAACGGGAGGCTGAGGCACTGAAGCTGGCGGTCCATGTGGCCGGGAGGACAGATTTTGACAGGCGAAGCGTCCTGGGAATCAATCCGTCCCTGCAGTATCATGTGCTGCAGGAGACCATGCGCGGGGTCTTCTATTCGGGGGAGACCTGGACGGGTCCGCGCCGTCCGCATACCCTCTTTGCTTCCCAGGGGGATGTGCCCTTCAAGGGCCTGCACAGGCTCCTGATGGCAATGCCGCAGCTCCTTGCGGCGTATCCGTATGCGCATCTCTATGTCGCCGGCAACAGCGTCATCGGTGCACCGGACAGAAGCAGTGTCACAGTGCCGGATGAACAGCAGGGCAGCACGTCACAGAGGCAGCGCGTGAAAGTGCCGCAGTGGCTGAAGATCAGTGGCTATGGGAAATACCTGCAGGAGCTGATCCGGATCCATCATCTATCGGCGCATGTGACGGTGCTGGGGTCTCTCTCCGCTGCACAAATGAAGGAACAGCTGCTGTCCTGTGAGACCTTCGTCTGTCCGTCCACCATCGAGAATTCGCCGAATTCCCTGGCGGAGGCGATGCTGCTGGGTGTGCCCTGCGTGACGGCAGCGGTGGGCGGGATCCCCAGTATGGCCGGGGATGGACGGGAGGCGCTTTTTTTTCACAGGGACGAGGAGCTGACAGAGACGATCCTGCGGCTGTGGGGGGATCAGGCACTGGAGAGACAGCTGGGGGCACAGGCCAGGGAACGGGCACTGGGTCAGCATGATCCTGCAGCCAATGCGGCGGCGTTGCTGGGCGTATATAAAGAAATGATGAGATAATCATGAAGAAATACTAAAAGTTTTGGTAAGATTTTATTACAGGGCACTTCGGGGATTGACAAACGAAGTGTTTTTTTGTTACAATGCGTCACAATTTGAAACATTTTTGTAACAAATTTCGTGACGTAACCATGTTTTCGATTATTTCAAAAAATGCGAAAACCGCATGCATACATGTCGTTCTGCTGATGCTTGCATTCTGGCTGTTGCCTCAGACCGCCGCTGCAAGTGCCGGGGTTCGTATGTCTCTGTCCACATGTGCCACATCCGGCGTGGGCGGTGTACTGAGTCCTGCGGGCCATCTGGCCGCACTCTCCGTCGGAGAGGAGAAGGGCACTGCGGTCGATCCGGAGGATATGGATCCGGAAGGGGATATGGATACCCTGGCCGGTGATCTCGTGATGGCCAATGTCAGTGTGGCGATGAATGTCCGTCTGGAACCCTCGGAATCCTCGGAGAAGGTCGGTTACCTGTATAAGGATTGCGGCGGCCGTATCATCGAGCAGCGGGATGGCTGGACCAGACTGCAGTCCGGTGATCTGGTGGGCTGGGCCAACGATGACTACCTGCTCTTCGACAAAGAGGCGCAGGCGCTGGCCGCTGAGGTCGGCGTACAGCTGGTCTCCAGCAAGGAGGATGCATTGGCCATCAGAGAAGCGCCGGATGAGGACAGCGATACGGTGGGGATCATTACCACCAGTGGCATCGTGGATATGATCTCAGATGAAGGGGACGGGTGGATCAGTGTCTCCTATGATGACCGGGTCTGTTATGTGCAGTCCGAGTATGTGACGATCGATTTCCGTATCGATGCCGGTGAGACCATGGAGGTCATCCGCAAACGTGAGGCGGAGGAAAAAGCCCGTAAGGAAGCGGCGGAAGAAAAAGCCCGCAAGCCCAAGCTGCGGGAGGCACAGAGCGCCGTTGATGCGGATACCGACGAGACAAGACTTCTGGCGGCACTGATTCAGTGCGAGGCCGGTAATCAGCCCTATGAGGGCAAGGTGGGTGTCGGTGCCGTGGTGCTGAACAGAGTACGAAGCGCCGCCTACGCCAATACCATCTATAGTGTCATTTATGCTTCGGGGCAGTTCACCCCCGCACGCAACGGCTCTCTCGCCGCGCGTTACAACGGCAGTATCTCAGACAGCTGTATGCAGGCTGCCAGGGAAGTGCTGGCCGGTGCGACAACCGTGGGTACCGCCACACACTTCCGCCGTGTTGGCAGTCACGAGGGAGGCATCGTCATCGGCGATCACGTTTTCTGGTGAACGGTGAATCTTCCTTTTCAATGATATCTATGGTATAATCCTCTTTATTCCTTTTTTAATTCTGAGGCAGCAGGGAGGAGGTACGTATCATGCCGGAGATCAATCTGCACGGAAGGGATTTTCTGAAGCTCCTGGATTTCACACCGGAGGAAATCAATTATCTGCTGGATATGGCAGCCGATTTCAAGGAAAAGAAGAAACGACATGAGCTCCATGAGCTCTATCGCGGACGACATGTCGCGCTCATCTTTGAGAAGACCAGCACCCGCACCCGAAGTGCCTTCGAGGTGGCCGCGCATGATCTGGGCATGGGCTCTACCTATCTGGATCCTGCCAGTTCCCAGATCGGACACAAGGAGTCCATTGCGGATACCGCACGTGTGCTGTCCGGTATGTTCGATGGCATCGAGTACCGCGGATATGGTCAGGAGATCGTGGAGGAGCTGGCCCGTTACGCCGATGTACCGGTATGGAACGGACTGACCAACGAGTTCCACCCGACACAGATGCTGGCGGATCTGTTGACGATCCGGGAGCATTTCGGCCGGATCAAGGGAATCCGGCTGGCCTATCTGGGCGATGCCCGCTACAATACCGGCAATTCCCTGATGGTGGCCTGTGCAAAGATGGGGCTGCACTTCACCGCTGTCGCGCCGAAGAAATACCAGCCGGAGGATCTTACTCTGGTGGAGACCTGCCGGAAGCTGGCAGAGGCATCCGGCGGCAGCATCACCTTCACAGAGGATGTCACCGAGGGCACCCGGGGCGCGGATGTCATCTCCACGGATATCTGGGTATCCATGGGAGAGCCGGAGGCGCTGTGGGAGGAGCGGATCCGGGATTTGAAACCCTATGCCGTGACGAAACAGGTGATGGAGAACGCGGCTCCCAGTGCGATCTTCATGCATTGCCTGCCCTCCTTCCATGATCTGAATACAAAAGTGGGACGTGAGATCAAGGAGAAATACGGCCTCGATGAGATGGAGGTCACCGATGAGGTTTTTGAATCTCCGCAGTCGTTGGTTTTCCAGGAGGCGGAGAACCGGATGCACACCATCAAGGCGGTGATGGCGGCAACCATAATGGAGTAAAATGGACAGGGAGAAGGAAACGATGGTACTCGTGATCGATGTGGGGAATACAAATATGACTTATGGGGTGTGGGACGGGGAGAAGTTAGTCACCTCTTTCCGGCAGACCACACAGAATCCCCATACCTCCGATGAATACGGCACCATGATCCTGTCCATGCTGCATGCCGCATCCATCACCCGTGAGGCAATCGAGGGTGTCATCATCGGGAGCGTCGTGCCGAATGTCATGCACGCGCTGACCAGTGCCTGTATTCGCTATCTGGGTCGGCAGCCCTACATTGTGGGGCCGGGGATTAAAACCGGCATCAGCATCATCACGGAGAACCCGCGGGAGATCGGTCCGGATCTGATCGTTGATTCCGTGGCTGCGTATGAGATCTATGGCGGCCCCACCCTCGTGGTTGATTTCGGTACCGCTACCACCTATACCATCGTCAACGAACGCGCCGAATTCTGCGCCGGTGTTGTCTGCCCCGGTATCCGTATCAGCGCGGCCGCACTCACCGGCGGTACGGCGAAGCTCCCGGAGGTGGAGATTAAGAAACCTGCAAGCATCCTGGCACAGGAGACGGTCTCCAGTATCCAGGCGGGATTGATCTACGGACAGATCGGCCAGACCAAGTATATCATCAACGAGATGCGCCGCGAATATGGCGCGCCGGATATGAAGGTGGTGGCCACCGGCGGGCTGGGACGTCTGATCAGCGAGGAGACAGAGGAGATCGATGTCTATGACCCGGATCTGACACTCACCGGTCTGCGACTGATCTATGAGAAAAACCGCCGCACGAAGCCTGCGGCAGAAAGCGATTGATGCCATGCCTGCTGAGATTCAGGGACCGGATGAGCTGATCATCCTGTGCGGTGCCAATGCGTATGAAGAGAAATACTATTTCAATCCTCTCTTTGACCGGATCCCGGAATCCGTGAAGGAGGAGCTGCGTATCATCTGCGTCCTCTTCACCCAGGAGGCGGGTGGGATCCTCACCATCGGCTTCACCCCGGATGGGGATGTGACGATTCAGACCCGGGCCGAGGAGGAGGATATCACCTACGATGAGATCAGTGCGGGACTGCTGGTGGGAGAGATCCGCAGGAAACGGGCACAGCTGCTGGAAGAGCTGTCTCTGTTCTATCGCGCCATCATTCTGAGACAGGATATCTCTGCCCTGCTGACAGAGGATGAAGATGCCTGAAGCCATACATCCGCTCCGGATCGGGGATATCACCCTCGCAAACAATCTGCTGCTGGGCCCCATGGCGGGGGTGACGGATCTCCCGTTCCGCCTGCTGTGCCATGAGCAGGGTGCCGGACTCGTCTGTATGGAGATGGTTTCCGCCAAGGCCGTTGTCTATGGCAACCGCAAGACCCTGGATATGCTGCGGACCCACCCGGCAGAGCATCCGGTCTCCCTGCAGCTCTTCGGCAGCGATCCGGATGTCCTTGCGGAGGCTGCCGCGCAGATCATTGAACAGACAAGAGAACCGCATTCTGCATTGCTTCCATTTGAAATCATTGATGTGAATATGGGCTGTCCGGTGCCTAAGGTCGTGAAGAACGGCGAGGGCTCCGCCCTGATGAAGAATCCGGCATTGATTGAGCAGATCGTCCATGCACTGGACGGGGTCTGTCGCCCTGCCGGAATCCCGGTGACGGTGAAACTCCGGCGAGGCTTTGATGAAGCGCATATCAATGCCCCTGAATGCGCACTGGCGGCACAGGCCGGCGGTGCCGCCGCAGTGGCTGTCCATGGCCGCACAAGGGAGCAGTATTACAGCGGGCGGGCAGACTGGTCTGTCATCCGTGATGTGAAGGAGGCACTGGATATTCCGGTGATCGGCAACGGGGATGTGACGGACGGGAAGCGTGCGAAGCGGATGTTTGAGGAAACCGGCTGTGACGGTCTGATGATCGCCCGCGCGGCCCAGGGCAATCCCTGGATCTTCCGGGAGGTGATCCGTTTCCTGGAGACGGGAGAGGAGATGCTGCCGCCGGCACCGGAGGAACGGCTGGAGGTTATTCTGCGGCATGCGGCTTACCAGGAGGAACTCAAGGGTGCCTACATCGCTGTACGGGAGCTGCGGGGCCATCTGTCCTGGTATGCCGCAGGGCTCCCCGGCGCCTCGCGCTTCCGGGATCAGGTGAACCGCATCACGGATATGCAGGAACTGACGGAGGCCGCCCGCGATTTTTTTACAAACAGGAATTAATCAGTCAGGCCGAGGCACCTGCTGCCGGCGCTGTTTCGCCGCTTCAAACGTGAGAATCGCGGCAGAGATTGCTGCATTGAGTGACTCCACCTGACCCGCCATCGGTATGCGCACCCGCGTATCCGCTGCTGTCAGGGCTGCGTTCGTCAGCCCGTTTCCCTCATTGCCAATCAGAAAGCCACAAGCCCCGGTATAATCCGGCGTGTCATAGACAACGCTGCCGGAGAGTGCTGCGGCACAGATACGGATCCCGCGGGCGGACAGATCCGCAGCGCAGGCTGGCAGATCCTCCACCGTGCAGAAGCGTTCGCGGAAGATGGCACCCATGGTGGAGCGGATGACCTTCGGATTGTAGATATCCGCGCAGTCCCGGCTCATGATGATGCCGGTGACGCCTGCTGCCTCAGCGGTCCGCAGGATCGTACCGAGATTGCCGGGATCCTGGATATTCTCCAACAGCAACAGCAGGGGATTGTTCCCCGCAGTGGTCTCCTCCGGAGTATAACAAAAGGCGGATACCACAGCCAGCACCCCCTGGGGATTCTGCGTATCCGCCATTTTCTCCATGACTGCAGCACTTACCGTTTCATAGTGCCGTGTCTCATCCGCCTGCAGGGACGACAGCAGTGCCGCGTCCTCCCTGCTGCATTTTCCGGAGAAACCTTCTGTGACATAGATCTCTCGCACCAGATGCACCGGTGCTTCCCGCAGCATCCGCATCCCCTCGACGATGAAGACATTGTCCTGTTGCCGCGCCTTCGGGCGGGCATAGGAGGCGACACGCTTGACCTGCGGATTGGAGAGACTGCTGATCATCCCTGTTTACAGAATCCGGCTGATCTTATATTCGTATTCCGGAATTTCCTTCTTCATGTTCAGAGCTTCCTCGATATCGAAGTCTACGAACTCACCGTTCTGGTGCCCCACCACGCGGTTCGTCTTGCCCTGGGCCAGGATGTCCGCCGCGTAACAGCCCATGATGGAAGCGTAGACACGATCTTTACAGGTGGGGCTGCCGCCGCGCTGCATATAGCCCAGGATGGAGGCACGGGTTTCGATCCCGGTGGCCGCCTCGATTCGCCTGGCCATGGAAGTGGAGTGGCCGATGCCTTCCGCGTTGACGATGATATGGTGGGTCTTGCCGCGTTTGCGGTTGTCGATGATGTTGTCGATGATCCGCTGCTCGTTGTAGTCGTATTTCTCCGGCAGGAGGATGTCATCCGCTCCATTGGCGATGGCGCACCACAGAGCGATGTAGCCGGCCCTTCTCCCCATGACCTCAACGATGGAGACACGCTCATGGGAGGAGGAGGTGTCACGGATCTTGTCGATGGCCTGCATGGCTGTGTTGATGGCTGTATCGAAGCCAATGGTATAGTCGGAGCAGGCGATGTCGAGATCAATGGTCCCCGGGAGGCCGATGGTGTTGATGCCGTGGCGGGAGAGCGCCTGTGCGCCCCGATAGGAGCCGTCTCCACCGATGACCACCATTCCATCGATCCCGAATTTGTGGCAGATCTCTACGGCCTTCTGCTGGCCCTCCTCTGTTGTGAACTCCATGCAGCGGGCTGTTCCCAGGATCGTGCCGCCCCGTTGGATGATGTCGGCGACACTGCGCCGGTCCATATCGATGATCTCTTCGTTCAGGAGGCCCATGTAGCCCTTCTTGATGCCCTTGACCTTGAGCCCGTTGTCAATGGATGTGCGCACCACCGCCCGGATGGCGGCATTCATCCCCGGCTCATCGCCGCCGCTTGTCAGAACCCCGATTGTCTCGATTTTCTTACTCATCTTCTAACCCTCATCGTATAAATAGATACTTTATCTAATCATAGCGCACGCCACCGGAGGATTCAACCATTGAATTTCTGCGATTGATCAGCCCCGTGAGCATCGGAATGCGAAGTCGCGCCCTGGGAGCATCCCTCGGGCGGCCTGCTCGGCGCTGTCGCAAGCTCGCGAACCGCCCGGGGGATGCTCCTTGGGCTTGGGCCTGACACCGATTGACAATTAAAATACGATGGTCTACAATATCGTGAAATGTCCGAAAAAATCACGGAGGTGATATTATAATGGAAGAAAAAAAGAATATCCTCACCTACGAGGGACTCAAACGCTATGAGGATGAGCTGGAGCAGCTCAAGATCGTCCGGCGTAAGGAGGTATCGGAGAAGATCAAGGAAGCCCGTGCACAGGGTGATCTGTCCGAGAATGCCGAGTATGATGCCGCGAAGGACGAGCAGCGTGACATCGAGGCCCGCATTGAGGAGCTGGAGAAGATCCTGAAGAATGCCGAGGTCGTGGTGGAGGACGAGGTGGATCTGGACCGGATCGGCATCGGCTGCAAGGTGCGCATCAAGGATCTGGAGCTCGATGAGGAACTGGAGTATAAGATCGTCGGGTCTTCGGAAGCCAACAGCCTCAAGGGCAAGATCAGCAACGAGTCGCCGGTGGGGAAGGCACTGATCGGCGCAAGGAAGAACCAGACGGTTGAGGTGGAGACACAGGCGGGCGTGTTCAAGTATAAGGTTCTGAATATCGAGCGCTCATCGGCTACCGCATAATATAAGAGGGAAATCTATGGCAGAGCAACAGGGACAGCAGAAGAACGAGCAGCAGCAGACACAGGATGTGGGGCAGCTGCGGCAGATCCGCCGCGACAAGTTGGCCGCGCTGCAGGCGGCGGGGCAGGATCCCTTCCGTATCGTGACCTTCGACCAGACCCATCACACGAAGGAGGTTCTGGATCGTTTTGAGGAACTGCAGGTGATTCCGGAGGTGGGAGAGGACGGCAGGAATATCACGCCGGATCCGGAGAGTATCCCCGCAGAGAAGCGGCTGCAGCTGGCCGGTCGTATGATGAGCAAGCGCGTGATGGGGAAGGCCTCTTTTGCCGGTCTCCAGGATCGCGACGGCCGCATCCAGCTCTATGTCTCCCGCAATGATCTGGGTGACGAAGCCTATGCGGCTTTCAAGAAGATGGACATCGGTGACATCATCGGTGTTTCTGGCTTCGCCTTCCGTACAAAGACCGGCGAGATCTCCGTACATGTGCTGGGGCTGACGTTGCTGTCCAAATCCCTGCAGCCGCTGCCGGAGAAATTCCATGGCCTCGTGGATACGGAGATCCGCTATCGGCAGCGGTATCTGGATCTCATCATGAACCGCGAGGTGATGACGACCTTCCAGAAGCGCAGCCAGATCATCCGGGAGATCCGTTCTTTCCTGGCGGCACGTGATTTCATCGAGGTGGAGACCCCGATGCTCGTAGAGAATGCAGGCGGTGCCGCGGCGCGTCCTTTTATCACGCATTACAACGCGCTGGATGAGGAGCGGAAGCTCAGGATCTCCCTGGAGCTCTATCTGAAACGACTGATCATCGGCGGTATGGAACGGGTATTTGAGATCGGCCGGGTCTTCCGTAATGAGGGGACCGATACGAAGCACAATCCGGAGTTCACACTGATGGAACTCTATCAGGCCTATACGGATTATCAGGGGATGATGGAGCTGACGGAATCCATGTTCCGGTATCTTGCAGAGACCGTCTGCGGAACGACGACGATTCAGTACGGCGATCATGAGATCGATCTGGGCAAACCCTTCCGTCGGCTGACGATGGTGGACGCCATCAAAGAGGCCACGGGGATCGATTTCGATGCGCTGGATGAGGCGGAGGCAAGGAAAGTGGCTGCCGAGCGCCACATTGAGGTGGAGGCACACCATAAGAAGGGGGACATCGTCAATCTCTTCTTTGATGCCTACTGCGAGGATCAGATGATCCAGCCCACCTTCATCATGGACCATCCCATCGAGATCTCGCCCCTGACCAAGAAAAAGCCTGAGGATCCGTCCAAGGTGGAGCGGTTCGAGCTCTATATCAACGGGTGGGAGATGTGCAACGCCTACTCGGAGTTGAATGATCCCATCGACCAGCGGGAACGTTTCGCTGCACAGGATGCACTGGCGGATGCCGGTGATGAGGAGGCGAATCATACGGATGAGGACTTCCTGAATGCCATGGAGATCGGTATGCCGCCGACGGGTGGCATTGGCTACGGTATCGACCGGCTGGTGATGTTGCTGACAAATGCACCCAGCATCCGCGATGTGCTGCTGTGGCCGCAGCTCAAGAGCATAGGAGTCTGAACGCATGTCCGGCTGGGAGCAGAATGTCCGACAGGTGACGCCCTATACACCGGGGGAACAGCCCCGTGTACTGGGGCGTATCATCAAGCTCAATACCAATGAGAATCCCTATCCGCCTGCCCCGGGGGTAACCCGCGTGCTGGAGTCATTTCAGACGGACGCGCTGCGTCTGTATCCGGATCCCCAGGCTACGGAGCTGGTGCAGGCGCTGTCGGAGGTCTATGCGGTACCCCAGGATCAGATCTTCGTCGGGGTTGGCTCCGATGATGTGCTGGCCATGGCATTTCTGACCTTTTTCTCTGCGGGCAAAGAGATCTGGTTCCCGGATATCAGCTATTCCTTCTACGATGTATGGGCGGCGCTCTACCGCATCCCCTACCGCCAGATTCCGGTGTCGGAGGATCTCTCCGTCCATGCGGAGGACTACTACGGCGCACCGGGCGGCGTGGTGATCGCCAATCCCAATGCCCCCACGGGGCTCCTGTTCTCCCTCTCCGCGGAGGAGATCGAGGAGATCATCAGGCACAATCAGGATTGTGTGGTCATCATCGACGAGGCCTATATCGATTTCGGCGGCGTCTCCGTGTTGCCGCTGATTCAGAAGTATGACAATCTGCTGGTGGTGCAGACTTTCTCCAAATCCCGCTCGCTGGCGGGGCTTCGAATCGGCTATGCCTTTGGTTCGAAGAAGCTCATCGATTATCTGCAGGCGGCGAAATTCGCCTTCAATTCCTATACGATGAACCGGCTCACCGTCGCATTGGGCGCGGCAGCACTGGCGGATGACGTCTATTTCAGACAGACCTGTGATCGGATCATCACCACCAGGGAGCGGATGAAGAAGGAGATGTCTTCGCTGGGCTTTGTTTTCCCGGATTCGAAGACCAATTTCCTCTTTGTGAAGCATCCGGATCGCAGCGGAAAAGAAATCTTCGAGGCGCTGCGGGAGCGTAACATCTATGTCCGGCACTGGGACCGCCCGCGGATCAGTGAATACAACCGGATCACGGTGGGTACGGAGGAGGAGGTTGATCTCCTGCTGCAGGCCTTAAGGGAGATTCTGTGATGCTGCGCAAGTATATCTATATTTTTCTGATTTCCATGGTGCCGCTTGTGGAGCTGCGGGG
This sequence comes from Butyrivibrio sp., assembly GCA_017443695.1. Lineage (GTDB taxonomy): Bacteria > Bacillota > Clostridia > Lachnospirales > Lachnospiraceae > Butyrivibrio. The sequence continues at coordinate 8,309 of JAFSYF010000038.1, read as the reverse complement.
CGCGATCCCCATTGCACAGGGTATGCATGAGCTGGATCCCGCATTCAGCATGCCCCTTGCGTATGTGATTGCCGTCGTCGGCAATATGCTGCCGGTGCCCGTGATCTTTTTCTTTGCGAGGAAAGTACTGGAGTGGGGCGCGGACAAGCCGGTGATCGGCGGGTTCTTCACCTTCTGTCTGGAAAAGGGCCATAAGGGAGGGGAGAAGCTGAAGGCGAAGTCCGGCAAAGGACTGTACTGGGCGCTGTTGCTGTTCGTCGGAATCCCCGTACCCGGGACAGGGGCGTGGACCGGGACACTGGCAGCTTCCCTGCTGGATATGGATTTTAAGAAGAGTGTCCTCCATGTCATGGGCGGCGTATTGCTGGCCGGAGTCATCATGGCAACAGTCAGTGCGCTGGTGGCGGGAGGCATTGCAGCGGTTCGGTAAAAAATATGTCTGATCAACTGTCCGGCGCATATGCCGGTTTTGCCGGAGTTTATGAGCGGTTCATGCAGGAGGCAGAGGTGCCGTATGCTGCATGGGCCGCATTTGTTCAGGAGCTGATTGCGCGTTACGGCGTATCACAGCCCCTGCAGGCGGGGACCCCGCCGGCGGACGCGCTGCAGCAGGAGCGTGATCTGGTGGTGGAGCTGGGCTGCGGTACCGGCGCCTTTACGAGGGCGCTGTCAGCGCTGGGCTATGATCTGTGCGGCATCGATGTCTCCGCGGAGATGTTGGCGGAGGCCCAGCGGAGACAGGCGGCAGAGGGAGGCAGCATCCTGTATCTGGAGCAGGACATGCGCGAGCTGGATCTGTATTGTACCGCCGGTACCTTCGTCAGTGTCTATGACTCCATGAACTATCTGCTGACGGAGGCCGATCTCCTGCAGACCCTTCGTCTGGTCAACAATTTCCTCTATCCGGGGGGCATCTTCATCTTTGATTTCAATACGCTGTATAAATACCGGGATGTGATGGGTGACACTACCTTTGCGGTACATCTGGCGGACGGCAGCACCATGCTCTGGGAGAACGCGTTCTATATGGAGGGAGAGACGGAAGAGGCGCCGGAGACCTGTGTGAATGAGGCGACGCTGACCTTCTTTGTGCGGGAGACTGCAGCAGATGCGGAGACACCCCTGTACCGGCGCTTCTCGGAGACCCATGACCAGCGGGGCTGGACATTGGACGAAGTGACCCGCCTCGTTACGGAGGCGGGGCTGGAGGTGGTGACGGCGCTGGACGCCGATACGCACGATGCGCCCACCGATACCAGTGAGCGCATCTATATGGTTGCCAGAGAAATAATGAAGTAATTGTTCTGTATAAATTCTTATTCTTCTTCCAGCGGATCCGCCAGGGAGTGCGCCTTGACCACCGTGACCTTCTCCGAATAGCAGGCAAACAGATCGTTCATCTGCTTCCTGTCGGGCTTCGGTGTCAGGAGTGATACCACAGGCACCACCACGAGACCCAGCAGCATCGCTGCCGCACCGGCATTGATCGGGGATTTGATGAAGTGCAGGAACATATTCAGCACGATCAGTCCCACCCCTGCGGCGTAGCTGGCCCACACGGCCGCCTTTGTCACCCATTTCCCATACAGACTGTACAGGAACGGCGCCAGGAAGGCGCCTGCCAGTGCGCCCCAGGAGATGCCCATCAGCTGGGCGATGAAGGTGGGCGGGTTCAGGGCGAGGACGATGGACAGGATGATGAAGAATGCCACCAGCACCCGCATCACGACGAGCTGCGTCTTCTCCGACATGTCCTTCCAGAGGGATTTCTTCAGGAAATCCAGGGTCAGCGTGGAGCTGGAGGTCAGCACCAGCGAGGACAGGGTGGACATGGAGGCGGAGAACACCAGCACCACCACGATACCGATAAGCAGATCCGGGAGGGTGGAGAGCATCTGCGGAACGATGGAGTCATAGGCGATGGAGCCGTCCGCGTTGTGAATGGCAGGCACATCGAAGAGTCTGCCGAAGCCGCCAAGGAAATAGCATCCGCCGGCGATGACGATGGCGAAGAAGGTGGAAACGATGGTGCCGGTCTGGATCGCCTTCTCATCACGGATGGTGTAGAACTTGTGCACCATCTGCGGCAGACCCCAGGTACCAAGGCTCGTCAGGATGACAACCCCAAGGAGGTTCAGGGGGTCCGGGCCGAAGAAGGAGGTCAGGAGCCCTGTGCCGCCGCTCAGTGCCGGAACCGCCACGTCAGAGGCATCGATCTGTGACAGCTGGGAGATGGCTGACAGGAATCCGCCGCGGCCGGACAGCACCGCACCGATGACGGCACTGATACCGATCAGCATGATGATGCCCTGGATAAAGTCATTTAAGGCCGTTGCCAGATATCCGCCCACCACGACGTAGACGCCGGTCAGCAATGCCATGACAATGATACAGATCTTGTAGTCGATGTTGAAAGCCATGCCGAAGAGTCGGGAGAGGCCGTTGTAGACAGAGGCTGTATAGGGCACGAGGAAGACAAAGGCGATGACGGAGCCGGCGATCTGGAGTGCCGTGGAATCGAATCGCTTGCCGAAGAACTCCGGCATGGTCCGGGCATCCAGCCGCTGGGTCATCACTCTCGTGCGCCGGCCCAGGATCAGCCAGGCCAGAAGGGAACCGATGAAAGCGTTGCCCAGCCCGATCCAGGTGGAGGACAGACCGTATTTCCAGCCGAACTGGCCTGCATAGCCCACGAAGACCACGGAGGAGAAGTAGCTGGTTCCAAAGGCAAAAGCCGTCAGCCATGGGCCGACGTTGCGCCCACCCAGGACGTAGTCGTTCACCCCGCGGTTCTGTTTCGCGGAATAGAAGCCCACGCCGATCATGACGGCGAAGAAACAAATCAGCATCAGAATCTTGATAAACATGGGACACCTCTTTTCTCTGAAAATATATGACAGCTTTGATTCTTTGTCCATGCAACGCTTAAACGCTTTTAAGTGTTAAAGTGCTGCAGGCCTTCCTATCATACAGGAAAAACAATCCGATTGCAAGTGGATATGCGCGGGTGATATAGTAGAAACAATATATAAATCGGAGGGCACACGTATGACTTATGATATGAAGGAGTGGCTGGAGAGAATCGATGCGGTGATTGCGCAGGGGCCTTACAGCGCGGACTGGGACAGTCTGTCCCGGCATGAGACGCCGCGGTGGTTCAGGGATGGGAAGCTGGGGATCTTCATCCACTGGGGAATCTACAGTGTGCCGGCCTTTGCCAATGAGTGGTATTCTCGCTGTATGTACATCAAAGGGGATCCGGCCTATGAGCATCACATCCAGACCTATGGCCCGCAGAAGGTGTTTGGCTATAAGGATTTCCTGCCCATGTTCAAGGCGGAGCGGTTCGATGCGGCGGCCTGGACGGCGCTTTTTCAGGAGGCGGGGGCGCGTTACGTCGTGCCGGTGGCGGAGCATCACGACGGCTTCCAGATGTACGACAGCGCCCTGTCTGAGTGGAATGCGGTACAGAAGGGTCCCCACCGGGACACTTTTGGGGAACTGCAGCAGGCTTTTGCCAGAGCGGGGCTCATCGGCGGCGGCTCCACGCACCGGATCGAGCACTGGTGGTTTATGGGCCACGGCAGAGAGTTTGACAGCGATGTGACGGATGAGGAGCAGTGGGGAGATTTCTACTGGCCTGCCCACAGGGAACCGGCGGATCATTTCGATCTGACACCGAAGGATGCGCCGGATGAGCTCTTCCTGAATGACTGGATGATCCGCACTTGCGAGCTCATCGACCGCTACCATATCCGGCAGCTCTATTTTGACTGGTGGATCCAGATCGAGGCGGCCAAGCCCTATCTGCAGAAGATTGCCGCCTATTACTATAACCGTGCGGCAGAGTGGGGCGAAGAGGTGATGATCGCCTACAAGCATGATGCCTATGCCTTCGGCACGGCGGTGGTGGACGTGGAACGCGGCCAGTTCGAGGAGGTGCAGGCCTTCCCCTGGCAGACGGATACGGCCATCGCCAAGAATTCCTGGTGTTATACGGAAGGAAATGATTTCAAGACGCCCTGGAGCCTGATCTGTGACCTGGTGGATGTGGTGAGCAAGAACGGCTCCATGCTGTTGAATGTTGGCCCCCGGGCGGACGGGACGATCGCGGAGGAGGACCAGGCGGTGTTGAAGGCGATCGGCAGATGGCTGTCCGTGAACGGGGAGGCCATCTACGGCAGCCGTCCGTGGCGTGCGGCCGGGGAGGGTCCGACCTCCTACAGCGGCGGTTTCTTCTCCGACGGATCGGATAAGGTGTATACGCCGGCAGACTGGCGCTTCACGGCAAATCATGGTTGCATCTACGCCATCTGCCTGCGTCCCTCTGCGGATGGACACTATCGCGTAGAGAGTCTGGGTGCCGGGGATCAGGCGCATCACGGTGCATTCTGCGGTAGTATCCGCGGGGTAGAGCTATTGGGCAGTGAACAGGAGATCCGCTGGCAGCGCACCGCAGACGCCCTGGAGATGGATGTCATGAACCCGGCCGGAATAAAATCTGACGATGCGGCGTTGAATCCTGTCGCCTTCCGGATCCAGACGGTGTAAATGGAGTTGAGAATGTAAACCGGCGTTGAGATAAAAGGGAGGAATCGCGGTATGTGTATGGGAGATCAGGATCAGCTTCGACTGCAACGGCAGGATCAGATCAATGCGCAGCATGATGACACACTGTCTGAAACACAATCCCGAACCGACTGGAAGCTCAAGGTTGATGGTCTGTTCGCTGGCTTTGGGTTCGCAAGACATGAGGAGATGCCCGAGCAGGAGGCGGAGGCCACGCTCAAGGAGAATACGCAACTGGTGGCGGGCCGGAACATCGGCACCATGGAGATGGTCAAGGCGCGGCGGGAATACCGCAGGAAACGGGACACTGCGGTCAGCAGAAGGGCGATTCTGGAGGACTATAATGAAAAGCTGAACCGGGAGGAGGCGGTATTTGCCTCCAGAACGGATTTTGAAAGCCGGGACGCCTGGAATATGGTGCATCTCCTGCCGGCGGAGAAGCATCAGGATTTCCTGGAGGCCTGCAACGGGACGGACAAGGTCAGGAAACGGGCCGCCCTGGAGGAGATCATCTTCCGGATCCGGACAGCGGATCTGTCAATCTTCACCTATCGGACGGATGACGATTTCTATGAGAATTATGAGACAAAAATGCGGCTGATTCAGGCCGGATTTGTGGCGAGAAATGCGCTGAATGAGTATATCAATCTCGGCGGTACTATGGATGAGAGGCAGTACCAGGAGCTGCTGGCAAGAATAGACTTCCTGGAAGAGCAGCAGCTGGTCTATGACCAGAAGGACAAGATCCTGCTGCACCCGCAGAGCATGCTCCTCAGGGACAAGGATATGGATGCAATGACCATGGATCAGGTCAATGAAAGGATGGTTGCGGTTCAGCGGGAGATCGGCAGACTGAGGAACCAGACGGATCCGGCCACCGCCAGGAGAGCGGAGCGGCTGCAGAATCTCCAGTCGTACCTGATGAATCTGGCCACAGAGAAATTCCGTATGGAGAGTTCCCAGGCGAAGGATCATCTAAAGCCAGGAGAGGATCCCGGGCAGTTCCTGGATCGTCTGAGACAGCGGCGGAAGGAGAAGAACAGAAGGCAGTGGGTCACAAATCTGAAGGGACTCCTCACCAGGGTCGTGGAGCAGGATGAAAGGAAAGTGGCTGTCATGCAGGGTTTACAGGCTGAGGTCGGGCAAGACGATGTCTGGCATGGGGCCGGTATCACAGGACGCGTGCCGACACAGTACAGTGTGGTGGCACTGACCTACATGCACCGGTATGGCAAGACGCTGGAAGATCTTGAAAAGCCGGAGAATATAGAGGAACTGAAGAGGGTCAGGGACGAGGTATTCGCCGCACTCCAGACATCAGCCATGCAGAAGCAGGAGGGGGAGACAGACGAGGATCTGCACAAAAGGCAGATCATATCCGTGGCTGGCGTCATGACAGAAATGATCCGCGGGCTGGTGGCACAGTTCGCTGTGGTGGGTGACCGGGCCAATTACATGCAGATCAATGGCGTCGGTGACATGAGCAGCGCCAAGTTCGGTGAAGAGGTCAGGGACTGGGACAAACCGGCGGCGAATCTCTATCTGCTCGGCGTTATGGCAAAGGACATCGCCCAGCTGGGTGAAACAAACCCGGAGGTAGCGCAGCTTGCATTATCCAGTCTTTCGAAGGAAGAACTGCGGCAGTATCGGGAGATCGCTTTCTTTGCGGAGGATGCGGGTGGACTGATGCAGAACATGGTCAGACTGCTGACAGACAATATGGATCTGAGAACACCGGATGCGGTGACGGAGGAGAGCATCGCGGATCTGGTGGACGGAGAAGAAACGGTGACGGAGGAAAGCACTGATGCCAGAGGACGGGTGATCAGGCAGAAGAAGATGAATTTAATGGGGAATACTTTCCAGGGTTATGTGAGGTATCTGCGCGGTCTGCAGGGGGAGCAGTCGGAGAACCTCACCCGCAGCCTGAACACCGTGCAACAGGGGGAACAGAACGTACGGGCACCGCTGCCGTGGCAGATGGAGACAGGGATGGGCATTATCAGTATCACTATTCAGCCGCTCATGATCTCCTCTGCAAGACGGGAAGATGCCTATGCCCAGATGCGCCCGGGTGGTGCGATTCATACCACCTGTCAGAGGGAAAAGGATGATGCCCTGAGGGGCAATCACATGGACTTCGGGAAGACGGTCAGTGTGCCGGTGAATGACGAAGGAAGGGTGCCGTTGCCTGAAGGTTTTTGAAAAAAGGCTTGACGGGACGCGGAGAATGTGGTATTCTAGGCAAGGTCGCTCATCGGCCAGCCGAAGACAGCAGGTGTCCACAGGGACGTAAGCAGATGCGCCTGCCGAGGGAAACGTCAGAATGCCACCGAAAGGTGTAATGCGGACTCCTATGCCCTCTGTCTTTGACGGAGGGCATTTTCTTTGGCAATACTATTCGGAAGGAGGAAGAAAGATGGCAAAGGTTGAGTTGAAACAGCCTGTGGTCAAGGAGATCTCAGACAAGATCGCGAACGCGCAGTCGCTCGTGCTGGTGGATCACCGCGGCCTGACCGTCGCTCAGGACACCGAGCTGCGCAGAAAGCTGCGTGCGGAGAACGTATCCTACAAGGTATACAAGAACACGATGATGAATTTCGCGTTCAAGGGTACGGATTTCGAACAGCTCGCGGATCTGCTGAATGGTCCGAGCGCGATGGCTGTCTCCGAGACAGACCCTGCAGCGCCCGCACGTATCCTGTGCGAGTTCGCCAAGACAGCACCCGTGCTGGAGATCAAGGGCGGTGTTATCGAGGGCAGGTTCTATGATGCGGAGGGCATGAAGGAGATCGCAACGATTCCGCCGAGGGATCAGCTGCTCTCAAGATTGCTGGGATCCATGCAGTCGCCCGTCGCGAACTTCGCCCGCGTGGTCAAGCAGATCGCCGAGAAGAAATCAGACGGTTCTGCGCCCGCACCGGCCGCAGAGGAAGCGCCTGCCGCAGAGCCGGCAGCAGAAACAGCCGAGGCGTAATGGTCCAGGCGAAGCACTACTATCAGTATTGATTTAGGAGGAAAAAGTAATGGCTAAGTTATCCAATCAGGAAATCATTGATGCGATCAAGGAGCTGACAGTCCTGGAGCTGAACGATCTCGTAAAGGCTTGCGAGGAGGAGTTCGGTGTATCCGCCGCTGCCGGTGTGGTTGTTGCCGCTGCAGGCCCTGCAGGTGCCGCAGAGGAAGAGAAGACCGAGTTCAACGTGGAGCTGACCGAGGTTGGCCCGAACAAGGTCAAGGTCATCAAGGTGGTTCGCGAGATCACCGGCCTGGGCCTGAAGGAGGCCAAGGATCTGGTCGACAACGCGCCGAAGATGATCAAGGAGGGCGCTTCCAAGGAGGAGTCCGAGGATATCAAGGCAAAGGTCGAGGCCGAGGGCGCAAAGGTCACCCTGAAGTAAGTAATGTTAATTGTGCACTGCTGTCGGGCATTCATTGCCCGGCAGCATGAGCAGTTTAACCGGGCCGGAAAATGGGGCTGAAACCGTGTTGACAAGACGGCCAGTCTTTGATATCATATCCTGTACGCGCATATAGCGTTTAAGGAGCGGTATCGAAGCGGTCATAACGAGGCGGTCTTGAAAACCGTTTGGCGGCAACGCCACAAGGGTTCGAATCCCTTCCGCTCCGCTTACAACTGAATATGTAGTTAAGATTCAAGCATGCAGAAGTACTCAAGTGGTTGAAGAGACACCCCTGGAAAGGGTGCAGGCCGTTAATAGCGGCGCGAGGGTTCAAAT
>JAFSYF010000279.1 GCA_017443695.1 Butyrivibrio sp. | reverse complement strand
TCTGATCCCCCGGCCATCGGCCGGGGGATCGTTCTTTTGTGATTCTGTATCATTCGGTGCGCAGGGCCTCCACCGGATCCTTCTTGGCGGCGAGTCCGGAGGGAATCAGGCCGGCGATAAAGGTCAGGAACACGCTGATGCCCACCAGCACCGCGCCGCCAACCGGCGGCAGGGTCGAATTCAACGCCTTGATGCCGGTGAGGTCATGGACAATGATGTTGATGGGGATATTCAGCAGAAGTGTGATCACGATGCCGATGACGCCGGCAGCAAGGCCGATGATAAAGGTCTCGGCATTGAAGACCCGGGAGATGTCCCGCTTGGAGGCACCGATGGCACGGAGAATACCGATCTCTTTGGTGCGCTCCAGAACGCTGATATAGGTGATGATGCCGATCATGATGGAGGATACGACGAGAGAAATGGCAACAAAGGCGATGAGCACATAGCTGATGACATTGATGATGGTGGTGATGGAACTCATCAGCAGGGCAACCACATCGGTATAGCTGATCTGGTCTTCCTCGGAAACGGACTCATTGTAATGCTCGATGGCTTCGGCGATGCTGTCCTTGTTTTCGAAAGAATCTGCATAGATATTGATGGTACTCGGGGTCTGCAGATCCACATAGCCCAGGGTCTTCAGCGTATCCTTCAGCGTGCTGGTGGAATAGACGGGAGGCATGGCGTTTTCATAGATCCAGAGGTAATCATCCTCCTCCAGTGAGAGAAGCTGGAAATCCTCGGCAAGCTCCTCGTCTGTCAGATCCTCGTAGAGCTCCCGCATCTGGGCGGCGTATTGGGTTTTGGCCTGCTCGCCCACCATCTGGCTCATGTAGCTCATGAGCATATCGTCGTCCATCTGCGTGAGCATGGAGGCGTATTCCGGGTAATAGGTCAGGATGTTTTCCTCGATCTCTTCCCGGGTGGTGCCCTCCATCTGCTCGTCGATCATCTCCTGCAGGTAGGATTCGTCCGGCTCGCACATGTACTCGATATAAAGATCCGCAAGCTGCTCGGTATCCGCAGCTGCGATATACTCCCGGGCGGCGTCTGCCTTGCGGCTCTTGGTCATGGCCTCGTCCTCCCGATCCAGGAAGGGCAGGCCGGTAAAGACCTCGTGTTCCGGGTCCTCCAGCTGTCGGCGGATCAGATCCTTCTTGGCGCTTTCCTCCGAGATATACTCCACCAGCGCATGGGGATAACCCACAGCGCCGGAGAGCATACCGGAAAGCGCTTCGCCGTCCTTGCGGATGATGCCGACAATGCGGATCTCCAGGCCGTTGTTATAGAGCGTCTTGAGACCCAGTTCCTCTTCTGACAGGTCCAGATACTCCCCTGTCTCCTCGTTATACCGGAACTGGTCCGCAGGATAAATATAGCGGAAGGACTTACCGCAGACCTCCTCGTAGCTCCAGCTCTCCACCGTGGCATCCATCTCTTCCGCCGCCATCATGAGCTGCATGTTCTCCGCAATGGAGTCGTTGGCTTTGAGACCAAGGGAATAGAGCACCAGGTCTGAGACCTCGTTATTCTCGTTGACGATGAGGACCGTTTCGTTATACGCCTCCGGCCAGCGGCCGTAGAGGACTTCATACTGCTGCTTGAGAAGCGGATTGATGAGTTCCCCGTTCTCCCCGGGCAGCATCTCCTGCCAGACATTCAAGGTGCTGAACATTTGACCATAGGTGGAGAAATAAGAAGAATAGTCCCCGCCGAAGGAGGAGGACATGGCCGTCTGCATGATCTCCGCCGCATCGGTCTTGCCGATATGGCCGTTCACATCCTCGGCATAGGGTGTCAGGTCCACGTCATAGCTGTACTGTACCGAGCTGATGTACTGGCGGATCTCGCTGCTCTCATCCTCCAGATAGTCCCGGAAGGCGGCCAGGTTGTTGGACTCCCCTTCCGAAGAAAAGATGGAGTTGATCATGTTATAGAGAATGGCGCTGGAATAGACCGCGTCCTTCTCATGGCGAAAGTTTGCCGTTTCCGCCTGGGCGCCCATCATGGAAGCCATCATGGTGGTCATATCCAAAGTCTCGGCCTGGATGGTGATGGGATAGCTGGAAAGCGTGTCCTCCTGGACCTTGTCGATGTAGTTCTGGATGCCGTTGGAGAGGGACATGATCAATGCAATACCGATGATGCCGATGCTGCCGGCAAAAGCCGTAAGCAGCGTTCTGGCCTTCTTGGTCATCAGGTTGTTCATGGAAAGGGCCAGGGCGGTGAAAAAGCCCATGGAGGTCTTTTTTCCGATGGGGCCTGTGTTCTCCG
>JAFSYF010000278.1 GCA_017443695.1 Butyrivibrio sp. | reverse complement strand
TCCATTCTATGCGCTGCCGCAAGCAGCGCCTTTTGCCTTCCCCGACGACCTGTGCTACACTAAATCAGTAATCATAGATTGGTTCTAAATAGTCAGGAGAACGCGTATGACAAGAGTAAACGATCCCATTACCATCAACCGGACGATTTCCTCATTTCGATCAGAACAGCCGGCATCGAGCCGGATGTGGCGACGGCCATCCGCTGTGCGGAGGAGTATGTGAAGGCGGGCTGTGACTACCTCCAGGTCTCCACTGGCATCGAGTGGGATGATCCCACGGTGGATGCGGAGGGCAAACCCTACAATCAGTTCTGTGCGCTGGGGATTCGTTTCCATGAACACTTCGGCGGCCGTGTGCCGGTCTCCTGTGTCAATGGCATCTATGAGCCTTCGCTGGCGAGGTACCTGATCGAGAATGGGCTGGTGGACACCGTGGATCTCGGCAAGGCGGTGCTGGCCGACCCGGCCTTCTGCGAGGCCGTGCTGAACGATGCCCCCTTCGTGAGATGCTTTGGGTGCCCGCAGTGTCAGTACGGGCCGGGCATGCCCCACAAATGTCCCGCTGAGACCAAACGGAACGCCCGGAAATAAACAAGGAGGCAATTATCGATGGCAGCAAATTCCATAAACCCAATCACCGCCATGGACTACCCGGATGTGGACATCATCCGGGTGGAGGATACTTATTATATGGTGAGCACCACCATGTATTTCATGCCGGGCTGTGAGATCCTGCGCTCCTATGACCTGGTACACTGGGAGCACGCAGCCTACGTTTACGACCGGCTGGATTCCACACCGGCCCAGTGCCTGGAGAACGGAGAGAACATCTACGGCCAGGGGATGTGGGCGGCGAGCCTGCGGTATCATGAGGGTGTCTACCATGTCTGCTTTGTGGCCAATGACACCCACAAGACTTATCTGTACCGGGCCACCGACATCCGCGGTCCATGGCAGAAGAGCGAGATCCAGGGCTTCTATCACGATAACTCTATCCTGTTCGACGACGACGGCCGTGTCTATATCGTCTACGGCAACCGGGAGGTGCATCTGACGGAGCTCCGCGCGGATTTGAGCGGCCCGAAGGAGGGGGGACTGGACCGGGTGATCGTCCGCGACAGCGATGACGCCCCTCTGGGCTACGAGGGATCGCATTTTTATAAGATCCATGGGAAATACTACCTCTTCCTGATCCATATCCCCAAGGGCGGGAGACGGACAGAGAGCTGCTTTATGGCGGATGCGGTAGACGGCGCATTCACCGGGGAGGACATCATGTCGGATGACCGCGGCTACTGCGGCATGGGGGTTGCCCAGGGCGGCATCATTCAGACGCCTTCCGGCCGCTGGTATGCCATGCTCTTCCAGGACAGTGGTGCGGTGGGCCGCATTCCGATCCTGATGCCCCTGACCTGGCGGGAGGACCGGCCGGTACTGGGCGAGGAGGGCCGGATTCCGGTGCAGTTCGACATCGAGGACAACCGCCCCGGATACCGCTATGCGCCCCTCGTCGGGAGTGATGATTTTACGAACCGCCATGCGGCGGAGGAGGGTGGCGCGGACAGCTTCGGGTTCCTGAGCAGATGGCAGTTCAACCATGAGCCGGCACTGTCCCTGGTCACTCAGGATACGGCGCAGGGGACCGTAACCCTGCGGACAGATACCACCTGCACCAATCTGGTCCAGGCGAAGAACACCCTGACCCAGCGGACCGTATACCCCGGCTGTAAGGCGCGTGTGACGCTGGATGCCGCCGGATTAAGAGAAGGGGACTATGCGGGACTGTGTCTGCTGGAGAGCGCCTATGCATTCCTCGGTGTCACGAGACGGGAGGGCAGGCTGCAGCTGGTGATGGCCCGGCGGGAGATCACGGAGCCTTCGATCTGGGGTGTCCGGGATGACAGAGAGCCGGCGGAGGAGCTGGCAGTGGCTGAACTGTCGGGAGATACCGTCACGCTCTGCGCGGAGACGGATTTTACGATGATGAAGGATGAGGGCCGCTTCGGCGTGATGGAGGACGGCGCGATGAAACCCTTTGGCAGCACGGTGCAGTTCCGGTTCCGGCTGGATCATTTCACCGGCGTCCGGTTCGGGCTGTTCTGCTTCAGTACGCAGGAGAGCGGCGGTGCGGCTGTCTTTTCAGATTATGTCATGGAGTTGGAGCAATGAGCCAGGAAAGAACCTACAGGAATGTATTCGCGGAGATTGGCCATACAGAGGAGGAGATCAGCCGCAGGCTGCAGGAGGTGGATCAGATCTTCTTCCTGGATGAGGAGGAGCGGATCTACCACGAGGCGGGCGAGGACATGGGGTATCTCACGGACACGGGCAATGATGATGCGCGAACCGAGGGGATGTCCTACGGGATAATGATGTGCGTCCAGCTCGACCGGAAGGAGCGTTTCGACCGGATCTGGAAATGGGCCAAGACCTATATGTTTATGGTGGAGGTCGCAGAGCGCGAAAAAAAGCCTCCCGAGGTGGGAGCACCAAGTAAACGCCCTAGCATGGGCGTTGATGATTAAAATGATGGCGGGTAGCTGCGTTTTAGCGTGGCTACCCGTTTTTTGTCGAATATGTCCATGTATATATACATGCTAAATTTGTTAAAAACGTCCCTTGAAATCATACGAAAATTTATGCTAAATTAAGGAATAACGTGTGGCGGTTACTGCGTAAATCCAGTTATCTGCCACTATTTTTTATGCCACAGAAAGCGAGGAAATAAGATGAAAAGGGTACAGGCGGCATGTATATGCCAGACGCTTATTTTTTCTCAAAAAGATGAGCCGTCGAAAGATCGGAATGAGAAACTGTCGAGAGAAGAGATCGAGAAGTACAAGCAGTC
>JAFSYF010000277.1 GCA_017443695.1 Butyrivibrio sp. | reverse complement strand
TTGCATAAGAGAAATAACTGTCGTCCGCTCTGTATCCTATGATCAGATCCATTCCGCTCAAATCCAGATCGAAATGACTGCATAGATACCGGTACGCTTCTCTTGCCAGAGGCGTTTCCAGTTCAAAATGTCTGTTTTGCAGCAGTATCGTGATCCAGTGCAGAATACAGTAATCCGCTGCATTGAGTCTGACGATCTGAAGTCCATCGACTTCCATCTGATAGGTATTGACATACCCATCTCTGTGTGCATCGACCGCCCATTCCCTGGCCATATCCATGTGCTCAGTGCAGTAGAAGCCCTGTCCGTAATCATTGTCCTTCCTACCCTGTCCTAAAGCAGGCTTCTCAACGATATGATCGGAACCATGGTATATTGTCAGGATACTCATTGCCACCTCGTATTGGGATCAACGTGCTTATGCCTGATATGAATTATACTCCTATAGGAGTATAGAGTCAAGAATCGTAATATCCGCCCTCCACTTCACATCAATTGCTCATATCACTATCCCGTGGGGCGAGGACCTTTGCGGCGTAGGAGCATACAGGAACCAGTTGTTTCTTCCTACGCTCGGCTTCCTCCGTCACCCGGAAGACCAGGCGCTTGGCGATGCCCTTTCCTCCATACGCGGGTGAAACCCCGGTGTGCACAATCGTCCATGTATCGTCAGCCGCACGATAGCAGCACTCCCCGATCTCTGCGTCGCCGTCATATGCGATACTGCGGCACTCTGACTCGTTGAAGTCGATCCGGATACCATGATTGTAGACACAGGACAAGGCGCCGGAGGGGCACTGCGATACCGCCTGCCAGATCCGGGGATTCGGTGCAGCGTTCACATCGATCCAGGGCCTCTTGTTCCGGTCAAATACCGAAGGGGCGCCGTGTATACACTTCTTCGCATGGAAACACCTGTCCGAATCCCAGAAGACCGTGATGTCATCATTCACATATGATCTGTGCATACTCTACCTCATTCGCGTAAGAATGGATCCGCCGGATTTATAGGGAACGAATGAAATTCGTTTCCTATAATCACTCCACCAGCACGAAATCACTGGCAGGATGTTTGCACACGGGACAGACGAAATCGTCCGGCAGGGTTTCACCGACATACTCATACCCACAGATCACGCAGCGCCACTTGTGCATACCGGCAGGCAGCTTGTCACCGGTCTCTTTTCCCTCCGAACCCGGCTTCGGCTTGATATGATCCTGATAATACGCATAGGTCGCGGAAGGGGTGTCGGCCAACACCTCCATCTCCGTCACAGTACCGATGAACAGCGTATGGGATCCCAGATCGAGCATCTGCTCCACATCCACAGAGATGTACGCATTCGTCCCCTCTGTCACATACAGCACCCCGTTCGCCGCTCTCTCCGATGATGTGTATCCGGCGAACTTGTCCGCATCGCGGCCCGACTGGAAACCAAAACGCTTGAAGACGTCGAAGGAAGCTGCCTCGCTCAGTATGGATACATTGAACTTCTTCGTCTCCACAACCATGTCATGGGTGTAGTTCGACTTGTTGACCGCTACGGCGATCCGGTTGGGTTCGCTCGTCACCTGGATGGCTGTGTTTGTGATGCAGCCGTTATCCTTGCCATCCCTTGCGGCAGTCAGCACGAACAACCCGTAGCTCAGCTTATACATCGCCTTCTTGTCCATTCCACGTTCCTCCTTATTCTTTTTTTCTTTTCCATGCACCGTTTTGGATGCTTCTGTTTCAGTTCCGGCTGCCCCAGTCTGCAGCTGCTGTCGTCTCGTCCTGTACGCCACAATCGGCAAATCGGCCGCTACCAGATTCTCCCCGATGGACAATCCCGATGCCTTGGGCAGCTGTGTCTCCACAATCCGCTTGTCCTGCCGCTCGATCACCTTATTTGCAACACTTCCCAGCCTCGCAATCAGCCGGTTGACCCCGCGAAACGGCGTGATCCTGTTGTAGAACCGCAGCGCGATGACGGAATGCGCCTCATCCACCGGTATGAAGAAGGCCAGGATCTGGATCTTATCCGTCACATGATTGAGCCACATATTAGGAAAGCGGAAGGTCAGGTTGGTGCTCTTGATCCTGCTCTCCTCCGCCGTCCTGGGACGTTGTCCCTCATCCACCTCATTGTCTGCACTGGTCCGAAGTGTGTTCTCATCCAGCCACTCCACCTTCGGGCCGTTGACCAGCGTCCTGTTCCCGCGGCCGATGGTGTTATGGTGGACGAATGCCAGATGGGAGACATCCAGCTGGTTCTCGATCACCCGGGAATATTGCACGCCCCAGGGATCATTCATGTGGTCGTAGGCAAAAGCCGGATCCGTGATCACATCAAACACCGCCGGCTCCGCATCCGGTTTGCCCTCTCCATACCAGGCAAACACGATTCCGCCGATCTCCCTGATTTCATAGTGCTTCAGATTGAACCGGCTGAAGTCTGCCATCGCTGCCCGTCCCTCCGAGGGGACATGGACACATCTGCCGTCCGTCGCGTACTCAATCCCATGAAACGGACACTGGATATGGTCGCCGACCACCTTGCCGCAGCCAAGAGCTGCTCCCCGGTGGGCACACAGGCTTGTTACACACCCGAGCTGCCCCTTTCCATCCCGAAAGAAAACAAGATCCTCGCCGAACCGCCTCACTGCTACAACCTGTTGTCTCTTCACCTCATGTGATGACAGAACCGCATACCACTGGTTTTTGATCATTTTTTGTCAGAATCCTCCTTGTTGATCTGAATCGCGATCTCCCGCGTTAATTGTCCGATCAGATCGTATCCATCCCATAACAGATCGAAGTCCATGGACCGCCCCATCGGTACGACACGATCAACACCACGGATCCCGGAGGCAAGAAGCGGCTGTAACATCCCCGGATCGCCAAGCACGGTGATGGTCTGACAGCGTGTGTCATCACAAACCGGACGGAGCGCATCCATATCCGCACACTCATACTCCAGGAAAAAGCCGCTGTTATCATACCGGTCCATGGTATGGGCTGTCAGTGCCGGAAGCGCCAGGCGCCATATCCTGTTATCCGTCCCCTGTAGGATTCGGACGCCCTCTGTCTCTGCCGCCACAAGAAGCGCAGTCACCAGCTTATTGACACTCTGCACCGCCTGCAGCTCATATCTGGATGCAATATACGTCCGTATCTGACGCCAAAAATCCTCCCGAGCCTCCTGTATTCTCTCGCCCGTCCAGGCAATCAGTCTCGGGCTGGTACAGGCATTCTGATCCGACAGATAGGTATCGTTGTAGAAATCTCTGGCGATCCGTCCCTTATCCTCACTGTTCAGATAAACCGCACCATCGATCAGGGCGAGCGAATACCGATCCGCGAAGGTGATCTCTCTCGCCCGCGGACGCAGCGGTGAACGCCTCAGTTCCTGAATCGTCCGGTCACCACCCCATACGATGCGGGTGTCCGCCAGTGCAGAGAGATAATCGTTGATGCTGCTGTCGCGATCATAACGGACCAGTGCCAGACGGGGCCGGATCATCGGAAACGCAGCAAGTGCCTCCTCCAGCGCAGATGCAATGATATCGACCTGCGGGAAGGGCTTCGAAGGCACCCGGACGATATTGGCATTGCCGGACAGCAGTCCCGCTGCCAGACTGTAGGCGAAATTCACCGGCACGTTGGAGGGTGCGATATGAAAAGCCACCCCACGCCCCAGCCTGAGTCCGCCATGGCCCTCTCCGAAGCGTCTCTTCAGTTGATCCAGTGAGGCTCTTCTGAGCCAAAAGCCGTAAGTTACCACATCCGGGTACTGCCTGGCTTCTTTCTTTTTTGAAAGGATCGAGGATACAGTTTCTAGATAACTGCACATCTCCGCGTTAAAGGGCTGACGCGGCGTCGTAGTGCTCATCTGACGCAGAATTTCCTGGTTTCCCACCAGGAAGCGGATGCGGGATTCAGCCGAAGAATCTTGGGGGTCTGATACTGCTGCACCGGAGGGCGCTGAATACGTATCGCTGCACCCCCGGATCTCCGCGTTTTTCAATCGTCCCAGAATGCGGAAGTATTTTCCCTTCCGTCCGCAGGGGCAGTCATCCTCCCCCAGAATCTCCCCCTCATCCTCCGTCAGCAGACTGTGTCCGGGGTAGGACTCCGGAATCGCACTGACCACCTGCAGGATCCCAGGCTCTCCAATATCACAGACGCTGAAATCAGCGGGACGCCTTGTGATTACATCAGAAAATACGCTGGCATGGAGATGTCCGCATTCACACTGCATATAGATACAGCCTGTTTGCTCGACCATCCCGTAGTAGTCATGGATCCTATCCAGACCGCAGACATCCCGGAGCCTGTCATGGAACTCCTGCGGGCTTACCGCTTTGTCCGCAAGCTTCTTCCAGCCGCCACCATGGATCAGGATGCCCTCGGAGAGATCGAAGGTGATGCCCTCCTTTTTCAGGCGCTCCAGTTCTGCGTAGAAATGCTGCCAGATCATGAAGGTGAAGCCGAACAACAGGATCCGCTGCCCTTT
>JAFSYF010000276.1 GCA_017443695.1 Butyrivibrio sp. | reverse complement strand
TCACCGATGCCACCGATGCGGCGGATTATCTGGTCCGAAAGGGAGTGCCCTTCCGGGAGGCGCATGGCATCATCGGCCGGATTGTACGGGCCTGTATAGAACAGGATAAGGGGATTGCGGAGCTTTCCCTGACGGAATTGCAGCAGTTTGATCCGCATTTCGAGGCGGATATCTATGAGGCGCTGCAACTGGACAATGTGGTGTCCAGGAGGGAGACGGACGGAGCGCCGGGGCCCGCGGCCATGGAAAAGGAGCTCGAGGGGAATCGCAGGTTCCTCAGGCTATATGATGAATATCTTAAGGACAGGGAGGGACGAAACAATGAGTGAGAAGCTACGCGTAGCGATTTTGGGGGCCACCGGAATGGTGGGCCAGCGTTTTATTGATATTCTGGGGGATCATCCCTGGTTTGAGACAGCTGTTGTGGCAGCGTCTCCCCGTTCTGCAGGCAAGACCTACGAGGAAGCAGTGGAGGGCCGCTGGAAGATGGATCGTCCGATTCCGGATGCAGTGAAGAAGCTGCAGCTGAAGAACGTGGAAGAGGTCGAAGAGGTGGCGAAGGATGTGGACTTTGTCCTGTCTGCGGTCGCCATGAGCAAGGATGAGATCAAGGACATTGAGGAACGTTATGCCAGGACGGAGACGCCTGTGGTCAGCAACAACAGTGCGCATCGCTGGACACCGGATGTACCGATGATCATCCCGGAGATCAACCCGGAGCACGCGGAGGTGATTGACTTCCAGAGGAAGCGTCTGGGAACGAGCCGCGGCTTCATCGCGGTGAAGCCCAATTGCTCGATTCAGAGTTATACGCCGGCATTGACCGCCTGGAAGAAGTTTGGCCCGAAGGAAATGGTGGCGACCACCTATCAG
The DNA here is from genome assembly GCA_017443695.1 of Butyrivibrio sp. Lineage (GTDB taxonomy): Bacteria > Bacillota > Clostridia > Lachnospirales > Lachnospiraceae > Butyrivibrio. The sequence goes on along the minus strand of JAFSYF010000276.1, from coordinate 12,792 downwards.
GCGATCTCCGGTGCAGGCAAGAATTTTGATGAATGGCCGGAGATGGTCGGTAATGTGATCCCCTTTATCTCCGGAGAGGAAGAGAAGTCAGAGAAGGAGCCGCTGCGGATCTGGGGGCATATTGAGAATGGCGAGATTGTTCCGGCGCAGGCGCCTGTCATTACCTGTCAGTGCATCCGGATCCCGGTGCTGTATGGGCATACGGCTGCCTGCTTCGTGCGTTTTGAGCAGAAGGCGACGAAGGAGGAACTCGTTGAGCTTCTGAACAGCTATAGCGGCAAGCCGCAGGAGCTTCAGCTTCCCAGTGCACCGAAGCAGTTCATCCGCTATATGGAGGAGGATAACCGTCCACAGGTGGCGCTGGATGTGAACTACGAAGGCGGTATGGGTGTCAGTATCGGGCGTCTGAGAGAGGACACCGTCTATGACTGGAAATTTGTCGGTCTTTCACATAATACGCTGCGCGGGGCTGCTGGCGGTGCAGTGGAGTGCGCAGAGCTGTTGCATGCATTGCACTATATTGAACGAAAATAAGTGAGGGGGCTTTATCAGTGGACGAATATCAGACCAGAGAACTGCGCTATCTGAATAAACTCTATGAGAGGGGAGAGAGTACGATCCTCGTGGTCTACTGCAATCGCTATGTGAGTGCAGGAACGGTGATAAGTACCTTCTGTCAGGACAAGAACTACATGTTTTACCGTGCGCGTTCGGCCTCAGAGAGGGTACAACTCCATTTATGGGCAACGGAACTGCGGGCCCGCGGCGTGAGCATCAGTGATTATCCTGATTTCAAGGAGTTTAATCAGGTAATGAATGGCTTCCGCGATAAACCGATGGTGATGATCATTGATCATTTTGAGAAATTCGTCCGTTCCAGCGATTCCTTTATCCGGTCACTGGGATCCTTCGTTTATGATGATCAGCGGCCTCCGGTGATGGTGATCCTGACGAGTCAGGCCAATGAATGGGTGGAGAACAGTATGGTGGATGTGCTGGGCGAACAGGCGCAGCTCATCCGGGGTATCCTGAAGCTCAGGGAATCCGATTTCAAGGTGATGCGGGAGTATTTCCCGAAGATGTCCTATACGGATGCGGTGCAGTCTTTTGCGCTGATGGGTGGCAAGTCCAGCCTCTGGCATTTCTTTGACGGTACGAAGAGCTTTAAGGAGAATCTGTGTGAACAGTATCTGAACAGGGAGAGTTACCTCTATCAGATCCCGCTCCATATCGTCAGGGAGAATCTCCGCGAGACAGCCGTTTACAATACGATTCTGTATGAGCTGGCCAGTGGACATACCAAGCTCAATGACCTGCATCACGCCACCGGTTACGCGCGGGCCAAGATCATGGTCTATATCAAGAACCTCATCGGTCTGGAGATAGTGGAGAAGGTATATTCCTTCTCCTCCAGCGGCAGGGAAAATGTTCAGAAGGGGGTGTACCGGATCAGCGATCCGATGGTACATTTCTATTTCCGGTTTATTTATCCCTATCAATCCAATCTCCAGCTCATGTCAGCGGAGAAATACTATGACCTCTTCATTTCGGCAGGGCTGCCGGTGTATGTGGAGAGCTATTTCCGTCAGATCTGCCGCCAGTTCCTGCTGCGCTGTGATGAGCAGGGACGCCTTCCGATCCGTATCGAAGAGGAGGGCGAGTGGGTCGGCAAGCTGGGAAGCATCGATATCGTTGCGCAGAGCGAGACAGGAGAAACGATTCTGGGGAGCTGTTCCTGGCGGAACAAGATGACGAAAGAGGATTTTGAATGGCTGATTAACTGCAGCAGAAAGGCGAGACTGAACGGGGATTATTTCTATCTCTTCTCCGGTGTCGGCTTTACCGATGAGCTGATCGAACTCTCGGAGACGGATTCACGTATCCTCCTGCTGGGTCCGGATGAGCTGCAGGTCTGAGCTTGCCATCCGTGTCGAAACAATTGTATATTGCTGAGAAACCGAGCGTCGCGAAGGCATTTGCCGCGGCGCTCGATGGTCATTTTACGAGCCGTGACGGCTATATGGAATCAGACACCAGCATCGTGACCTGGTGTGTCGGTCATCTTGTGACCATGAGCTATCCCGAAGTGTATGATCCGAAGTTCAAGCGGTGGTCCTTTGATACACTGCCTTTTTTGCCGGAAAAATATCTCTATGAGGTCATAGATACGGCTAGAAGACAGTATGCCATCGTCCGGGAGCAGCTCTTGCGCGACGATGTGGATACCATCTATGTCTGTACCGACTCCGGGCGGGAGGGTGAGTACATCTACCGTCTCGTGGAGCAGCAGGCGGGAGTGCGCAGAAAGAACAAAGCGCGGAGACGCGTCTGGATCGATTCCCAGACGGTGGAGGAAATTCTCCGTGGCATCCGTGAGGCCAAAGACGAGAGTGCCTATGATAACTTAAGTGCCGCAGCATTCCTCCGGGCCAAGGAAGACTATCTGATGGGGATCAATTTCTCCCGTGCACTGACGCTGCGTTATGGTGATACGCTGCAGCAGGCGCTTGGAACGGAACGGCGCCAGGTGATTGCGGTCGGCCGTGTGATGACCTGCGTCCTCGGAATGGTTGTCCGAAGAGAACGGGAGATCCGCGATTTCGTCAAAACACCTTATTATCGGGTCACAGGCTCTCTGGAAGGCGTTTCGGCAGAGTGGCGCGTCACACCGGATTCTGTCTATGAGGGGACACCGCTTCTGTATAACGAGCGGGGATTTAAGGAGAGGGAGACGGCGCAGGCGCTGATCGACCGGCTGGGGCCGTCACCGGTTCCGATGGTTGTGGTGAAGTGCGAGAAGAAGAAGGAGCAGAAGCGGGCACCGCTGTTATACAATCTGGCGGAGTTGCAGAACGACTGCGCCAGGCGGTTCAAGATCGATCCGAACCAGACGCTGCAGATTGCGCAGGAGCTCTATGAGAAGAAGCTGACCACCTATCCGAGGACGGATGCCCGTGTCCTCTCCAGTGCTATCGCAAAGGAAATCCATAAGAATATCGAGGGACTGACCGGGCTGGAGGAGCTTGGCATCTATGCCCGTTCCATTCTGCAGCATGGCGCGGAGAAAGGGATCGGCAGGACACGCTACGTCGATGACAAGGCCATCACCGACCATTACGCCATCATCCCCACCGGGCAGGGCATGTCTGCACTGAAGAGTCTGAAGCCGCTGTCCCGTTCCGTATACGAGCTGATCGTGCGCAGGTTTCTGGCGATTTTCTATCCGCCGGCGGTATACAGGCGCATCGCTTTGGAAGCGGCTACGGAGGAAAGGGAGAACCACGCGGAGCATTTCTTTTCTTCCTTCCGGATGCTGGAGTCCATGGGCTACCTGCACGTAACCGGGATACCGGAGCGTCAGAAACAGGGAAAAAGCCAGTCAGATGAGAATGAATCCGGCGGGGACGCAGTGGAGGAGGAAATCACGGATGAATCGCTGTTTGAGCGCATCGGTCGTCTGAGGAAGGGCAGCAGGGTTGAGCTCAATGAGCCGCAGATCCGGGAGGGGGAGACGAAGCCGCCCCGCCGCTACAGTACCGGCAGCATGATTCTGGCGATGGAGAACGCAGGACAATTCATCGAAGATGAGGAGCTGCGGGCACAGATCAAGGGCAGCGGGATCGGTACCAGTGCCACCCGTGCCGGGATTCTGGAGAAGCTCTTCCGTAATCAGTATCTGGCGCTGAATCGCAAGACGCAGATCATTACGCCAACGGAGACCGGGGAACTGATTTATGAGGTGGTGGCATTGTCCATGAAACCCATGCTGGATCCCGCGCTGACGGCCAGCTGGGAAAAGGGCCTCTCCGGCGTGGAACAGGGCACCATCTCGGAGGAGGCATATATGGACAAGCTGACGGATTTCATCATCCGCCGGGTCAGTGGCGTCCGGGAGGGAGACTACAGGGATTATCTGCGGGAGAGACTCCGGTATGTGCGTTCCCAGCATATCGGGGATGCACCGGCGAAGAAAACATCACAACCACCACGTAAGGGTGGAACGAAGAGGAGAAAGACATCATGAGCAAAAAGGAAACAGTGGACATCCAGTCGTTATTTGATCTGAATGAGACCATGGCTGCGGCGCTGTTCGATGGGCTGACCTATCCGTGGGAGATCCTGCCGAAGCTGTCGGATTATATCCGCCAGGTGGGACCGACACTGGACCCCGCGCGTTTTGAGAAGCGTGGTGAGGACATCTGGGTTGCCAGAAGTGCGAAGGTGTTAGAAAGCGCCTATATCGGGGGGCCCACAATCATCGATGAGGAGGCGGAGATCCGGCACGGCGCTTTCATCCGGGGCAGCGCCATTGTCGGCAGGGGGGCTGTTGTTGGCAATTCCTCGGAACTGAAGAATGCGCTACTGTTCAATCTGGTGCAAGTTCCTCATTTCAACTATGTGGGAGATTCCGTACTGGGGTACCGTGCCCATCTGGGGGCCGGTTCCATCGCATCGAATCTGAAATCAGACAAAACCAATATTGTCATTCACGGGATTCCCGGTCTGACAGACGCAGAGATCGAGACAGGGCTGCGCAAAATCGGTGCGATCCTTGGCGACGGGGCGGATGTGGGCTGTAACTGCGTGCTGAATCCCGGAACTGTGGTAGGAAAGAACAGCCGGATCTATCCGCTGTCCAGGGTACGGGGAGTGGTGCCGGCAGAGCATATTTATAAGGATCCGGATCATATTGTTGAAATGGAATGAGCGTGATGATGAGAAATACAATGGGAATCGAATATCAGGCGCAGCAGACACCGGAGCGGTTACGGGCCTGCCGTCTGTTCCTTCTGGATATGGATGGGACGCTGTATCTCGGCGATGACGTCTATGACGGTGCCATTGACTTCATCCGGGGCCTGGAGGCGACAGGCAGGGACTATATCTATCTGACCAACAACTCATCCCGGGCCGCGCAGGATTATGTGACAAGACTCAGGAATCTGGGTTTTCCGTGTGAACCGGAGAATGTCTATACCTCCGGGCAGGCCACCGGGGCATGGCTGACGCAGCACCATGCGGGAAAGAAGGTCTACCTCGTCGGGACGGAAGCGTTTCATGCAGAGCTGCGCGCCTGGGGTGTGGAGGTCGTCAATCAGCCCCATGGCGGTTCGGATCCGGCACATCCGGTGGACAAGCAGAGCACGGATATTGATGTGGTTGTTGCGGGCTTTGATACGGAACTGGTCTACCGGGAACTGGATCTGGCGGTTCATTTCCTGCGGAAGGGCGCGACGTTTGTTGCGGCCAATCCGGATCTGGTATGCCCCATGCCGGAGGGACAGGTATTGCCGGACTGTGGCAGCATCTGTCAGCTGCTGACGGCATCGTCCGGCGTGGAGCCCTACTATATCGGCAAACCGAACCGGAGCATGGTGGATGTCATAGCACAGGACAGGGGAATCCCCAATACGGAGATCTGCTGTGTTGGTGACCGGCTCTACACGGATATTGCTGTGGCACAGAACGCCGGCGCGGTATCCGCCCTGGTGCTGTCCGGCGAGACGGTGCCGGCACAGGTAGAGGCGCTGAAAGAAAAGGGAGAGCCGCTGCCGGATTACATTTTCGCGGATGTGGCAGAACTCCACCGCGTACTTGCTTAATTGACGCTATTTCGTCTGCGTAGTATAATAATAGGGTTAAAGAAACAGATTCAAGGAGGCGTAGACTATGTGGACCAGAGCACAGCTGAAGCAGAACGGTTTGTTTCATTTCAAGAAGAATTACTGGATGTGTGTGCTTGCCGCGCTGTTGCTGATGCTTGTCGGCGGTGTGATGGCCGGAGGCGGCGGGATCAATTTTAATTTCAACGGGTCAGATTTCGAGGCAGAGCTTCAGGAAGCCGTTGAGGAGGCTCCGGATACCTTTGGTGCCACCATGGCCCTGGTGGGCGGTATCCTGGCTATCGTATTCCTGATTATAGGCGTTTTCGGGATTCTTCTCAGTATCTTTGTGTTCAAGCCGTTAGAGGTAGGTGGCAAGCGTTTCTTCGTGGCCAATCATTATCAGGAGAAGACGGAGCTGGGTGAGCTGGCGTTCGGTTTTAAGGCCAATTACGGCAATGTGGTCAAGACCATGTTCCTGAAGAATCTGTTCGTCTTTCTTTGGAGTCTGCTGTTTGTGATCCCAGGAATTGTCAAAATGTATGCCTACCGCATGGTGCCGTATCTGCTGACGGAGCATCCGGATATGGACGCCAACGAAGCACTGACCCTGTCTCAGAATATGATGAACGGACAGAAGATGAATGCGTTTGTGCTGGATCTGTCCTTCATCGGATGGGAGATCCTCTCTGCGATCACCTTCGGACTCGTGGGCATCTTCTATGTCAATCCATACAAGGCAGCAACGGATACGGAGCTGTATATCGCACTGAAAGAGACCGGCGCGGGCGGTTACATGCAGCAGTAGACCATGGCATCATATCGCATCAGAATAATATCAGGAGGCTGACCACATGGATATCAAGGGAAAGCTCCATGAACTGCTCTTGGAGGATAAGGTTGCGATTCATCTGAATATCGCAAACGGATTCTTTGATGTAAACAAATCGGTGGTACTGACCTGGATCCTGCTGGCCGTGCTGGCCGTGCTGATCCTGTTCCTTACGTCGGGCATGCGGGTTCACCAGCCGGGGAAGCGTCAGCTCTTTGTCGAGTATGCGACCCAGTGGCTAAGGGGCATTGTTGGCGGGATTCTCGGAGAGGAAGCCATTGGATACCGTGATTTTATCACAACCATTCTGGTCTTCATCGGAGGTGCCAACCTGATGGGTCTCTTCGGTATTGTGCCTCCGACGATGGATCTGAATGTGACCATCGCGGTGGCTGCTGTGGCCATCGTCATGGTGGAAGCAGCAGGGATCCGCGCCCTGGGATTAAAGGGGTGGTTTAAGGGCTTCGCGAAGCCGATGGCCGTGATCACCCCGATGAATATCCTGGAGCTGGCGATCCGTCCGCTGTCATTGTGTATGCGACTGTTCGGCAACATTCTGGGTGCCACGGTCATTATGGAACTCATTCGTATGGCGGTTCCAATCGTTGTACCGCTTGTTTTTTCACTCTATTTCGATATCTTCGATGGCCTGATTCAGGCGTACGTTTTTGTTTTCCTGACCTCATTGTATATCAGGGAAGCGGTTGAGTAATCATAGAGGAAGAGGAACAGAAAGGAGGATAGTATGGATCTCGTAGCATTGGGGGCAGGTATTGCCGTATTCACCGGCATTGGTGCCGGTATCGGTATCGGTATTGCCACAGCCAAAGCGGTGGACGCGGTTGCCAGACAGCCGGAAGCGGAGAGTAAGATCATGAAGCTGCTGCTTTTGGGCTGCGCACTGGCGGAAGCAACGGCTATCTATGGCTTCGTTGTCGCGATCATGATCAAGTTCGCGTAGGAGGATCAACGTGCTAAATATCAGTATCGCCAATATCATCTACACGATCATCAATCTGCTGATCCTCTTTTTTCTGATGAAGAAGTTTCTGTTCGGCCGCGTGGACCAGATCCTGGGGGAGCGGGCGTCAGAGATCGAGGCGGCAAAGAAAAGCGCGGAGCAGATCCGCGAGGAATCCCAGGCGAAGATCGATGATTACAATGCGAAATTCGCTGAGATCGAGAGGGACCGTGACCGGCTGATGAGCGAGGCCCGGGAGATGAGCGGGCGCGAATACGATGAGGTCATCGCAAACGCACGCAAGGAAGCGGCGCGGATCGTGGAGGATGCGAAAAAAGCTGCGCAGGTAGAGGCGAGGAGAGAGCGGGATAACCAGGCGACACAGCTGGAAAACCTGGTACTGGATGCGGCCCGCAAGATCTCTTCTGCCAAACATGACGAAGAATCGGACAGGAAGCTCTACGATGAGTTCATCCGGATGGGAGAGCAGGAGGATGTCTGAGAAGGCGAACAGGAACAATACCCCTCAGGAACCGCAGAAGGTCATCGCGCTCCTGCGGTATGACCGTACGCCGCCGACAGCGGAACAGCTCAAGGCGATCCGGGATATCCTGTCGGAGCGTCTCTGGGAGCCAACGCTGGAGGTGGTGCCGCGCCGGGATATGACGGTGGATGGCGGCTTTATCATCGATGTGGGCGGCGTTCAGTATGACTGGAGTGATCAGGGACGCGGCAACCAGCTGGCAAGGCATCTGGAGCAGGGACACCGCAGTGCGGCGGATCCCACGTCCGGCGGACTGATCTCTATCCTGAAGGAGGAGGTGGAACGGTTTGAGCTTCAGCTGGAGGAGGATGAGGTCGGCCATGTGAGCTATGTCGGTGATGGGATCGCGCTGATCGCCGGTATCGATCACGCCTTTTACGGGGAGATCATTGTCTTTGACGACGGTACCAAGGGCATGGTCATGGATATCCGGGAAACCTCTGTCGGCTGTATCCTCTTCGGCAAAGAAAATGGATTGCGGGAGGGCAGCAAAGCGATCCGGACCTTCCGTCAGGCTGGCATCCCCGTTGGGGAGGCCTTCCTCGGACGTGTGGTGGACGCTCTGGGCGCACCGCTGGATGGTGGTGAAGAGATCCGGGAGAGCGGATATCGGCCGGTGGAGCAGCCTGCACCGGGGATCATTGACAGAGAACCGGTCAGTGAGCCCATGGAGACGGGGATTCTGTCCATTGACACCATGTTCCCCATCGGGCGTGGACAGCGTGAACTGATCATCGGGGATCGGCAGACCGGCAAGACTTCCATTGCACTGGATACGATCCTGAACCAGAAGAACGGCAATGTGATCTGCATCTATGTGGCCATCGGACAGAAGGCCTCCACCATTGCCCGTCTGATCAACACGTTGAAGACAAGCGGTGCCATGGAGTATACCATTGTTGTTTCCTCCACGGCGGCAGATCCCGCACCCTTACAGTATATTGCACCCTATGCCGGAACTGCGCTGGCGGAATATTTCATGCATGAGGGCAAGGATGTCCTGATCGTGTATGACGATCTGTCCAAGCATGCGGTGGCGTACCGGTCACTTTCGCTGCTGCTGGAGCGTCCGCCGGGGCGTGAGGCCTATCCCGGAGATGTGTTCTACCTGCATTCCAGACTGTTGGAGCGCGCCAGCAAGCTGTCAAGGGCACTGGGGGGCGGCAGCATAACGGCACTGCCCATCATTGAGACGCAGGGTGGTGACGTGTCCGCCTATATTCCGACCAATGTGATTTCCATCACGGATGGTCAGATATTCCTGGAGGCCGATCTGTTCTTCGGCGGTATGCGGCCGGCGGTGAATGTGGGCCTGTCGGTCTCGCGTGTGGGTTCGGCGGCGCAGTGCCGCGCGATGAAGCGCGCCAGCGGCAGCATCCGCATCGACCTTGCCCAGTATCGTGAGATGGCTGTGTTTACGCAGTTTTCTTCGGATCTGGATGAGATCACACAGCGGCAGCTCCGCCATGGCGAGGTCCTGATGGAACTGCTGAAGCAGCCGCTGGGGCATCCGCTCTCCATGGAGGAACAGGTGATTCTGCTGGTACTGGCGAACAGCGGACTGATGGATATGATCCCCAAGGCCAGGGTGGCAGAGGTCAAGCGCCATGTACTGCGCCATTTCAAACAGCGCCAGCAGCAGATCTGCAAGGAACTGTCAGAGCGGAGAGATCTGTCGGATAACTTAAAGAGTAAGATCCTGGCGGCCGGAGAAGCCTATCTCGAGCGGGAGCGGAAGGGATGAGCAACCTCAAGGAGATCCGGGAGCATATCAACAGCGTCCGTGATACCAGGAAGATCACGAACGCCATGTATATGATTTCGTCCAACAAACTGCGCAAGGCGCGGAAGATGCTGGACGATACGGAGGATTATTTCCACGAGCTCAGAGCGATGATTGATCGTATTGCCAGGAATATCCCCGCGGGGACGGAGGATGTCTTTCTGGAGACCCACAGTGATGTGCCGGCGAAGGAGCGGAGAAAGGGATACCTCATACTGACGGCGGACAAGGGACTGGCCGGGGCTTATAACCATAATGTTCTGAAGCTGGCATTGCAGCATATCAGCGAGGATAATATTCGCGATAACTATAAGCTGTATGTGGTAGGAGAGATGGGGCGTCATTTCTTCCTGAACCGTAAGATGGCGGTGGACGAGGCGTTCCGCTATACGGCACAGAATCCTACGATGCACCGGGCCAGGGAGATCTCATCAAGCGTCATAGAGGATTACATGTCGCGTCGTCTGGATGAGGTCTATCTGATTTATACGGTCATGGAGGCGGCAGGTGTCTGTGAGGCGCGCTTTGAAAAGCTCCTGCCGCTGGATCTGATCACAGATGTGGTGCGGAAGAAAAGCGCGTCGGGAGAGTTCTATGAGGATTTCATGATGAAGCCCTCCCCTGCGGCCGTGTTGGACAATATCGTTCCGAACTATGTCAATGGTTATATCTACGGCGCCCTGGTTGAGACCTTCTGCAGTGAGCAGCACTCCCGTATGACAGCAATGGAATCTGCCGGACGGAATGCGGAGGAGATGATTGCGAGGCTTGGAATGGAATACAATCGCAGGCGCCAGGAACTGATAACACAGGAGATCACGGAAGTGATGGGCGGCGCGAGGGCGCTGCGCAGGAAATAGCAGTCAGGAGCAGACGGATGAGAGAAGGCAAGATCACACAGGTCATGGGTCCGGTGGTGGATGTGCGTTTTGAGTCGACAGATCCCGCACAGATCGTTGAGCTGCCCTATATCGGAGATGCGCTGGAAACCATAGTGAATGATGAGCGCCGTGTGATGGAGGTGGCACAGCATATCGGTGGCAGAACCGTGCGTTGCATCCTCCTCTCACCGGGAGAAGGACTGGCCAAGGATATGCCGGTACGGCGTCATGGAGGCGCGATCAAGGTTCCGGTAGGAGAGGTGGTACTCGGACGGATGTTCAATGTGTTGGGGGATGTGATTGATGGTGGTGCCCCCATCGGTAAGAACGTGCAGCGGATGCCGATCCACCGTGATCCGCCGCCACTGTCAGAGCAGAGTCCCGTAACCAGTATCCTGGAGACCGGTATCAAGGTCATCGATATGCTGGCGCCCTATGCGCGTGGCGGTAAGATCGGTCTCTTCGGCGGGGCCGGTGTTGGCAAGACGGTGCTGATTCAGGAACTGATCCGGAATATCGCGACCGAACACGGCGGTTATTCGATTTTCACCGGTGTCGGAGAGCGCTCCCGTGAAGGCAATGATCTCTGGAGTGAGATGCGCGCTTCCGGCGTTATTGAGAAGACGGCGCTGGTTTTCGGACAGATGAATGAACCGCCGGGCGCCAGAATGCGTGTGGCGGAGTCCGGACTGACCATGGCGGAATATTTCAGAGATGCGGAGCACCGGGATGTGCTGCTGTTCATAGACAATATCTTCCGTTTCGTGCAGGCGGGTTCGGAGGTGAGCTCACTTCTGGGACGGATGCCCTCGGCTGTTGGATACCAGCCCACGTTGGCGACAGATCTGGGGCAGCTCCAGGAAAGGATCACCTCGACAACGGAAGGATCCGTCACATCCGTGCAGGCGGTCTATGTCCCGGCCGATGACCTGACAGATCCCGCGCCCGCAACGACCTTTGCCCATCTGGATGCGACGACCGTGCTGTCGCGCCGGATAGTGGAGCAGGGTATCTATCCTGCGGTGGATCCGCTGGAGTCCTCCAGCCGGATTCTCGAGGAGGATATCGTCGGCGCCAGACACTACAAGGTGGCGACCCGTGTGCAGGAGATGCTGCAGAAATATAAGGAGCTTCAGGATATTATCGCCATCCTCGGTATGGAGGAGTTGGGTGACGAGGATAAGGAGACCGTCTATCGCGCCAGGAAGATCCAGCGTTTTCTGTCTCAGCCCTTCCATGTGGCGGAGACCTTTACCGGCATACCGGGGGTCTATGTTCCGCTGGAGGAGACGATCCGCGGCTTCGAGGCGATCGTCGGCGGAGAGGTGGACAGTTATCCGGAGGCGGCATTCTTCAATGCGGGTACCATTGATGATGTGCAGGCCAAGGCCAGGAAGCTGATGGAGGACACTGCCTCAGATGGCTGAGATAGAGAAAAAAGAGCAGGGAAAAAAGAAAAAACTGTTGTCAGAGCGGATCTTCCGTCTGCGGGTTATGTCCATCAACGGGATCTTCTACGATGGAAAGGCAACCTGTATCGTACTCCCATGTATTGACGGGGAGACAGCAATCCTGGCGGGGCATGAGGAAATGATTCTGGCTGTCTACCGCGGGGAGATGCGGATCACGGATCCGGAAGGAGAGACGATCCCTGCGGTCATCGGAGACGGCTCCGTCCAGATCGAGGAGAAGCGTGTCATCGTCCTGGCGGATACTGTGGAGCGGCCGGAGGAGATTGATGTCCGCCGTGCACAGGAAGCCCTGGAGATTGCACAGGAGCAGCTGCGTCAGCAGCAGTCCATCAAGGAATATACACTGTCACAGGCCGCAATGGCGCGGGCATTAAACCGGATTCGCACCGCGAGCAAGTATAACAGCTGAGGAGGGTTGATGATGAGAACAATAACCATGGGGCGAACCGGTATCTCTGTTCCGCAGAATGCTTTCGGTGCATTGCCCATACAGCGGTGTGACCGTGTGACGGCAGCAAAGCTTCTGCGCCGTGCGCTGGAAGGCGGTATGCTGTGGTTTGATACGGCACGGGCCTATTCAGACAGCGAATCCAAGATCGGAGAGGCTTTTGCGGGTATATCCCGCTCCTCCTATATCATCTCCACCAAGACGGGAGCGAAGACACCGGAGCAGTTCCGCAGGGATCTGGAAACCTCGCTGAAAGAGCTGCGCACGG
>JAFSYF010000275.1 GCA_017443695.1 Butyrivibrio sp. | reverse complement strand
GTTCGGCGGACAGCGTTTCGGTGAGATGGAGGTGTGGGCACTGGAGGCCTATGGTGCCGCATACACGCTGCAGGAGATCCTGACGGTGAAGTCCGATGATGTCATCGGCCGTGTCAAGACCTATGAGGCCATCATCAAGGGCGACAACATCCCTGAACCCGGCGTGCCGGAATCCTTCAAGGTGCTTCTGAAGGAGCTGCAGTCCCTGGGTCTGGATGTGCGAGTCCTGAAGGACGACAACACCGAGGTGGAGATCATGGAGGCTGTGGATTATACGGATTCCGATTTCCGCTACGAGATCGAGGGCGACAGAGATCGCGATTACAGTCAGGAGAACTTCGGCGCAGCCGGCTTCTCAACCGGACGCTTTGACGAGGAGAGCGGCGATCTGGTCTCTGATGACGAGGAAGAGGAAGAAGAGCCGGATTACGCATCCATCGGTCTGGATGAGGACGAAGAGGAATAAAGGAAGGAGCGAGCATGAGCGATTCCACAATGAACAGAGCGATCAACGAGGTGGCCGGCGGCCGCCCGTCTTCCAGGCAGACCTACCAGCCGATGACCTTTGACGCCATCCGCATCGGTCTCGCCTCGCCGGAGAAGATCCGGGAATGGTCGCATGGTGAAGTGCTGAAGCCGGAGACCATCAACTATCGCACGCTCAAGCCGGAGCGGGATGGTCTGTTTTGTGAGAAGATCTTCGGTCCCACCAAGGACTGGGAGTGTCACTGCGGCAAATATAAGAAGATCCGTTACAAGGGCGTGGTCTGTGACCGCTGCGGCGTTGAGGTGACCAAGGCCTCCGTGCGTCGTGAGCGTATGGGCCATATCGAGCTGGCGGCGCCGGTGTCCCATATCTGGTATTTCAAGGGGATCCCGAGCCGTATGGGTCTGATCCTGGATCTGTCTCCCCGCGTGCTGGAGAAGGTGCTGTATTTCGCCTCCTACATCGTCCTGGATCCCATGGACACCACGCTGGAGTACAAGCAGATCCTGTCTGAGAAGGAGTATCAGGATGCCCGCGAGGAGTGGGGAAATCACTTCCGTGCAGGCATCGGTGCGGAGGCCATCAAGGAGCTGCTGCTCTCCATCAATCTGGAGGAGGAGTACCGCACACTGTCAGAGGAGATGGAGAATGCCAGCGGCCAGAAGAAGGCCCGCATCATCAAGCGTCTCGAGGTGGTGGAGAACTTCCGCGAGTCCGGCAATGATCCCTCCTGGATGATCATGGACTGCATCCCGGTGATTCCGCCGGATCTGCGTCCCATGGTACAGCTGGATGGCGGCCGTTTCGCCACCAGTGATCTGAATGATCTGTACCGCCGCATCATCAACCGCAACAATCGTCTGAACCGCTTGCTGGAGCTGGGCGCGCCGGACATCATCGTCCGCAATGAGAAGCGTATGCTGCAGGAGGCTGTGGATGCACTGATCGACAACGGCCGCCGCGGACGTCCGGTCACAGGACCCGGCAACCGTGCATTGAAGTCCCTCTCTGACATGCTCAAGGGTAAGGGCGGACGCTTCCGTCAGAACCTGCTGGGTAAGCGTGTGGACTATTCCGGCCGTTCGGTTATCGTCGTCGGGCCGGAACTGAAGATCTGGCAGT
>JAFSYF010000037.1 GCA_017443695.1 Butyrivibrio sp. | reverse complement strand
GACAGAGAGACCGGTGAGATCGAGGGGATGGACGGATTCTATTACACCTCGGCGAGACGGGATTATAAGGCATTTGATATCTGGGGAAGCATGTGGACTGTCCGCAAGGACCATCCCAACCTGCCCATGCTGGGGATTCAGATTGCCAATGAGTATTATCGCCAGGTGGGATACCGGTACAGCATTGGCGTGGGGGTAAACACAGAGACTGCTCTTCCTCTGGAGCGGGATCATTATCAGCTCGTAACCGGGCGGTTGAACCATTTCTATATGCTGAACCGGGAGATGCCGCAGGAGGCTTTTCAGATCGCTGCGGTGAACATGTGGCGGGAGGCACAGCTCCCCCCTGCGGACACGCTCCGCCTTGAGCCGGTGGAGAGCATGCGGGAGATTGAGTCCTGTTTCTCGTTTGAGACACAGATTACGACAGTCCCCTTTAAGGATGCCTGGTATGTGGACAGACGCTTCTTCCACCATCCGGTGTATCACTATGATGTCTTCCTGTTAAAGGAGGGCGATCAGGCCAGGGCGATTCTGGTGATGCGCAGGGTTACAGTGGGGGAGCATTACGTATGGAGGATCGTAGACTACCTGGGAGATATCCATGCTTTGCAGGGGGTGAGCCGGGCATTGGCGGGGTTGATGACACCCGACTGTGAGTATATTGACTTCTACACCTACGGGTACGATGAATCAGCCATCTGTGCTGCCGGATTTGTCAAGAGAGACGATACGGATACCAATGTGATACCGAACTATTTTGAACCGTTTGTTCAGAGAAATGTGGATTGCTGGTTCAACAGTGACGCGCCGGACAACTTCGTCATCTGCAAGGCGGATGCGGATCAGGACCGGCCCAATCAGAGACGCGAGTGAGGTTATGGGATGATCAGAGTTGCAGACTATGTAATGAAACGGCTGACAGAGGAGGGCGTCAGACATCTGTTCTATGTCCCCGGTGGTCAGTGTGTATTCCTGATGGACGCCCTGCGCAGAGCTGAGGATCTGACAGGTATCGGCGTACACCATGAGCAGGCTGCCGCGATGGCGGCAATCGCTTATTCCCAGTACAGAGAGCACCTCGGAGCCTGCCTGGTCACGACGGGCTGCGCAGGGACGAATACCATGACCGGTGTCCTGCATGCCTGGCAGGATTCGCTGGCCTGTATCTTCATCTCCGGGCAGCAGGCGCCGGAGCATACGACACATTGCTCTGATCTGCCGTTGCGCCAGATCGGCGTACAGGAAGCTGATATCGTCCGTCTGGTGGAGCCCATCACCAAATACGCGCATATGCTCACGAATCCGAAGGAAGTGGGCATTGTCATGGACAGGGCCATCCATCAGGCGACCACGGGACGTCCCGGACCGGTCTGGATCGACATCCCGCTTCCGGTCCAGAACAGCATGGTGGATGAGGCTACATTGGAGAGAGAGACCTATGAAGAGGAACGACAGGCTCCCTCAGAGGCAGAGCTTGGGATGATTGCGGAGGCACTGAGCAAGGCAGAGCGTCCGGTGGTATTCGCCGGTCATGGTGTCCGCAGCGCGCATGCCGTGCATCAGCTCAGGACCTTTGTCGAGCAGTATCAGTTGCCTGTGGTATTTACCAGGTTTTCTGTTGATCTGCTGGAATACACACATCCGCTCAACATGGGGGTGGTATGCTCCTTCAGCGCCAACCGTTACGCCAATTTCCTCGTACAGAATGCGGATCTGGTGCTGTGCATCGGCAACAGACTCTCTATAGACACAACAGGGCCTGCGCAGAAGGAATTCGCCAGAGCGGCCAGAGTGATCGTGATAGATATCGATCAGACAGAGCATCAGAAGGATGGCGTACACATTGACAACCTGGTGTTCGCGGATGCCGGGGCGACTCTGGAGGGCCTCATCCAGGCCAGGTTCCAGATGCCAGATACGAAGCCCTGGATCGACAGGATCAACCACTGGAAACAGATCTTCCCGGACATCCACAATCCGGAGGCGCAGACGGCAGACCCTATCGATATCAAGTACTTCTTCAACCGGCTGAGCAGCCATCTGCCGGAGAATGTCGTAGCGCTGTCGGACGCAGGAACCACCGGTGCGATGACATCAGCTAATTGCCATCTGGGACCCAGGGGACGGATGATCCACGCCTATGCACAGGGCGAGATGGGCTTCGTGCTTCCGGGGGCGCTGGGGGCCGCGGCCGCAGTACCCGATGCCGCCATCGTCGCTGTGTCGGGGGACGGCTCCATCATGATGAATCTGCAGGAGTTCCAGACAGTTGTGCGGAACCACTTCAATATCAAGCTGATCATCAACAGTAACGATGGCTACTCTGGTGTGCGGCATGGGCAGCGGGCCCATTTCAGAGGTAAGACCATCGGCACGGGATCTGCGGACGGTCTGGACTTCCCTGATTTCGGCAGGGTGGCGGAGGCGTTTGGCATCCCGTATGTCTGCGTGTCGAGGCCGGATCAGATCGATGAGAGTCTGGACAAGCTGTTTGAGACAGAGGGCCCGTGCATCCTTGAGGTGCGTACCGATCCGGATCAGGTGGACCTGCACAACGGATTTGTACGGTACAACAAGAGGGAGATGGGATACCGCCCCATCGAGGATCAGGCGCCCTGGCTGGATCGCGAGCTGTTCTTCAAGGAGATGATCATTGAGCCG
Organism: Butyrivibrio sp.; assembly: GCA_017443695.1. GTDB lineage: Bacteria > Bacillota > Clostridia > Lachnospirales > Lachnospiraceae > Butyrivibrio. The sequence goes on along the minus strand of JAFSYF010000037.1, from coordinate 2,195 downwards.
CTGCCGGCCAGCAGCGGGACACCGGTCTGAGGATACGTCGCAGCGGTTAACTTCTTGAGTGAGGAACGGGATATGGGCAGCATACAGCTTCTGGATTGCACATTACGGGATGGGGCATATATCGTTGATGCCAGGTTTGGTTCACAGGCGATCAGTGGGATTGTCCGCAAGCTCTTAAGTGCCGGTGTTGATCTGATCGAATGCGGTTGGCTCAAGGACAAACGGCATGAGTTCGGCACCTCCTTCTATCACGTGCCGGAGGATTTTGCCAAATACCTGCAGGTCGAGAAGGGCAGCACGCCCCTGGTGGCGATGATTGACTGGGACCGCTATGATGACAGCGTACTTCCGGTATGTGATCATCAGACGATCGATGCCGTCCGTGTGGTCTTCCCGCGGGGGCGTCACAGGGAGGGGATCGAGATCGCACAGCGGATCGCCGATAAGGGTTACCAGATCTATCTCCAGGCAGCGGGGACAATGGCCTATACCGATGAGGAGCTGATCGAGCTGGCAAAAGCCGTCAACGGAAGCAGCACGCAGGGGCTCTCTGTAGTGGACACCTTCGGTGCCATGTATGAAGAGGATCTGACACACATCGCGGGGCTGTTGGATGAATGGCTGGATCCCCGGATCCGTCTGGGTTTCCATTCTCACAACAATCAGCAGCTTTCTTTTGCATTATCCATGGCTTTCGTCAGGATGTTTGCCCAGTCGGAGCGGAGCATCATCGTGGATGCCTCCCTCTGCGGCATGGGGCGCGGCGCGGGCAATACGACGACGGAGCTTCTGGCGAGCTACCTGGACAGGTGTCATCACGGACACTATGACATGGACGAGATCATGGATGCCATCGATCTCTACATGTCCTATTTCCAGGAGAAATACCAGTGGGGGTATTCCACACCTTACTTCATCGCCGGACTCTACGGCAGTCATGTGAACAACATTGCCTATCTGCTCACCAACCACAGGACGAGCTCGCGGGATATGCGGGCCATTATCGAATCCCTGACGCCGGAGGAGAGACGGCACTACGACTATGACCTTCTGGAACAGCGGTATCTGGACAACCAGAGCCGCAAGGTGCGGGATGACGAGGCGCTGGAGGAGCTGCGCCGCGTGACCGCAGGCAGACAGGTGATGCTCCTTGCCCCCGGCCGGTCCATTGTCACACAGCGGGAACAGGTGCAGCAATACATGGATCAGAATCATCCGCTGGTGATCGGTGTCAACGCCGTCAATGCCGGCTATACGGTGGACTACCTCTTCTACTGCAGCAGCGTCCGGTACCGGTACTCCAGAGAGACCGGCGGGGCAGAATTCGTCCATACCCCCAAGATCCTCCTCTCCAATGTCCGGGAGCGGGCGGGGGACAACGAGCTGCTGATTGGTTTCGAGCGGGTCTACAAGGGTGGCTGGCGGTATTTCGACAATGCCGTGATCGACTGCCTGCGTCTCCTGGACATCCTGGGTGTGACACAGGTGGCCATCGCCGGATTCGATGGCTTCAAGCATCAGTATAACGAGTCCTACGCCGATGAACATATGCCGACGCTGAACCCGGACAACAAATGGGACGAGCTCAACGACGAGATCCGCCAGATGATGCAGGATTTCCGGGCGCATGCGCAGAACGTGGAGGAGATCACCTTCGTTACGGAGAGTTTGTTTGTTGGATGAGGGCGGAACATGAGTTTGGATGGGAATCAAATGAAAGGGAAAGAATAGATGGGTCGAATCAGCAACATCAAAAAAACGCCGATAAAAAAGCCCTTTGATGAGCTCACCATTACCGATAACTACATGTTTCAAGCGGTGATGAGGAATGTTAAGAACGTAAAGCCGCTTCTAGAAATGGTCATCGGAAAGAAGATCCGGAAGATTGTCCTTGTGGATACAGAGAAAACATAGGAAACAGGATATGATTCAAGAGGTATCCGGATGGATGTGTTTATTGAGGATGATGAAAACACGGTTTATGATGTGGAAATGCAGGCTTCTCAAAAACCACACTTTGGCAAAAGATTCCGATACTATCAAAGTGCGATTGATGTAGATATCGTCACAAGGGGAGAAAATGTTGGCAAGCTGAAAAAGTCCGTTATTGTTTTTATAACTACATACGACCCTTTTGACAGAGAATGGTATGTTTATCCGTTCGAAATGCTCTGCAGGTGGGATTCCAGCATTCG
>JAFSYF010000274.1 GCA_017443695.1 Butyrivibrio sp. | reverse complement strand
ACAGGGCCTGAACCGTCAGATCCGCCGTACCTGCAGGGCACTGGGATATACGACAATTCTGCATCTGCTCAGAATCCGGATTGAGAACCTGAAGCTGGGAGATCTCCAACCGGGACAGGCCAGGGCACTGACAGAGGAAGAGACCGATGCGCTGCATCATATAGGATAACACAATCAATGGGAGGATATGAAAATGCAGGTATTTGAGGAATTAAAAGCTAGAGGTCTGCTGGCGCAGCTGACGGATGAAGAAGAGATCCGCTCGCTCGTCAATGCCGGTAAGGCCATTTTCTATATTGGATTTGATCCCACGGCGGATTCGCTGCATGTGGGGCATTTCATGGCTCTGTGCCTGATGAAGCGACTGCAGGATGCCGGAAATAAGCCCATTGCCCTCGTGGGAGGCGGTACGGGTATGATCGGGGATCCCACCGGCCGGTCCGATCTGCGTCAGATGATGACCCTGGAGACCATCGACCACAATTGTGCATGCTTCCGGAAACAGATGAGCCGTTTCATAGAATTCGAGGATCAGTTCGATGCCGGCAGCAGAAAGGCGCTGATGGTCAACAACGGGGACTGGCTCCGCGATTTGAATTATCTGTCGTTCATCCGCGATATCGGCCCCTGCTTCTCCGTCAACAATATGCTGCGGGCTGAGTGCTACAAGCAGCGGATGGAGAAAGGACTGACCTTCCTGGAATTCAACTACATGCTGATGCAGAGTTACGACTTCCTGGAGCTGTACCAGCGCTATGGCTGCAATATGCAGTTCGGCGGCGATGATCAGTGGAGCAATATGCTGGGCGGTACAGAGCTGATCCGCAAGAAGCTCGGAAAGGACGCCTACGCAATGACCATCACGCTGCTTTTGAATTCTGAGGGCAAGAAGATGGGAAAAACCGCCAAAGGCGCGGTATGGCTGGATCCGGACAAGACGACACCCTATGATTTCTACCAGTACTGGCGTAATGTGGATGATGCCGATGTGGACAAATGCCTGCGGATGCTGACCTTCCTGCCCATTGAGCAGATCGAGGAGATGTCGAAGTGGGAGGATGCGCGGATCAACGAGGCGAAGGAAATTCTGGCCTATGAGCTGACGGCACTTGTACATGGCGCTGAGGAGGCAAAAAAGGCACAGGACGGTGCAAGGGCGCTCTTCGCCGGCGGCGGGGACGGTTCGCTTGTCCCGACCGCGGCATTAAAGGAGGAAGACTTCCGTGATGGTCAGATTGATATCTGTGGCGTACTCTTCTCGGCTGGTCTTGTACAGACCCGCAGTGAGGGCCGTCGTGCCGTGGAACAGGGCGGTGTGACCTTCGGTGATGAAAAGGTGACGGATGTTCATACAACCTACGGAAAAGAGGTTTTTGCGGGAGAAGGTGTACTCGTCCGGCGCGGTAAGAAGACATTCAAACGGGTGACTTTGGGGTAATTTGCACAGAAATGACCATTAAGGAACTGTTCCCAAATTCACATCTGCACAGATCCGAGAAGATCGGCGAGATCCCCGGCCGCGGAGACAGGATGCTGCCGATCCTCCAGGATGTCGCGATCATCAACACCCCCTCAGGGGATTATCGCGACACAGAGTGGCTGGGCCGTATCAAGGAGGCCATCCGGGAGGAAGGACAGGAAGAGCTGTATAACCGCATCGTGATGTTTTGTGGCGAATATGCCAGCTGGAAGAACATGGAGCAGCTGGAGATCCATGCAGCCGAATGCCTTTGCGAGGGTACCTACAAACTCTGGAAGGACTTCTGGTAAAGAGAGATCTTTTGATTTTATAAATAGTTTATATTTTTTTAATAAATGATTGACAAATCCCCCTGCAGATGTGTATCATAGTCGCGGGGGATTTTGTTATGAATGTAATGGATAAGTTTCTCAACGCAATGAAGCTCAGTCAGGATGATGACGATTACTACACGTCGGAGGGGGATTACGACGAGTCGGAGGAGCCGGTTCATAAGATGGCACCGGTATCGTCCGGCGCAGATGCGGATTCAGAACGATCCAAGTCTGTATTGCCGCGACCGATGCCTGCCACGAAGACAAGACGATCGGTGATGAATTCCGGGATGGAGGTTTGTGTGATCAAGCCCACCTCTGTTGAGGAAGGCCGGGAGATCACGGAAACGCTTCTCGCCAATCGGACGGTGGTTCTCAACCTGGAGGGACTGGACGTGGAGATCGCCCAGCGTATCATTGATTTCACCTCCGGTTCCACTTTCGCAATTTCCGGTAATCTGCAGAAGATTTCCAAGTACATCTTCATCATTACGCCGCCGAGTGTGGATATCTCTGGAGATTTCCAGGATATCCTGCACGGCATGAGTGGGAACGGCGATGGACCGTTCCAGATGTGATCGGCATCGGAGTCTGGCTTGAGGGAGATCACCGTCAATTATAACGGCGCACCCTGTTATGACATCCTGCTGGATGATTCCTACAGTGAGCTGGCAGCCCGCATTGATCAGCTGGGCTTTTCCGGACGCAGGATTGCCATTATCACGGACAGCAATGTTGGGCCACTCTATGCAGAGGCAGTGGCCTCCTCTTTGGCGCGTATTTCTTCCGAAGTTCTGATCTGTACCATTCCGGCAGGGGAATCGAATAAGACACTCGCAGAGATTGAACGGCTCTACGCGGCGCTGATTGAGGCGCATTTCGACCGGCACGACCTGCTGATCGCCCTGGGGGGCGGTGTTGTGGGTGATATGACCGGTTTCTGTGCTGCGACCTATCTGCGGGGCGTTTCCTTTGTCCAGCTGCCCACCACACTTCTGGCGCAGGCGGATTCCAGCATAGGCGGCAAGACCGGTGTGGATTTCTCCGGCTATAAGAATATGGTTGGCGCGTTCTATATGCCGCGTCTGGTCTATATGAATTTCTCCGTGCTAAAGACACTGCCGGCAAGGGAGTTCTCCTCCGGGTTTGCGGAGATTATGAAGCACGGACTCATCAAGGATCAGTCCTTCTATATGTGGCTGGTGGATCATCTCTATGAGATCAACGACCGTGATCCTGCAGTTCTGGCCGAAATGCTGCAGAAGAGCTGTGAAATCAAACGGGCGGTTGTCGAGGCAGACCCGAAGGAGCGCGGAGAGCGGGCGCTTCTGAACTTTGGCCACACCATCGGGCATGCGGTTGAGAAGGCAAAGAATTTTGAACTGCTGCATGGGGAATGTGTTGCGCTGGGCTGTGTGGCAGCCGCCTATATCTCGGCCAGGCGGAAGATGATCGGAGATGATGAGTATTACGAGATCCGGGATATGTTTGTGCCCTTTGGCCTGCCGATCTCTGTGGAGGATGTGAATCCGATGGACATTGTACGTCTGGTTCACTCCGATAAGAAGGCGGACAGGAACAGCATCCGCTTCATTCTGTTGGAGAAGCTGGGACATGCCGTGATCAGAACGGATGTTACGGATGAAGAGATTTCAGCCGCGGTGGAAGAAATTCTATGGCGCGAGGACGGGGAATAACCGATGCATCTGTCAGCCAGGAAAAAAAGACATCTTGTCATTGATCTGCTGGTGATCCTGCTTCTGATCGCCCTGGATCAAGTCACAAAATATCTCGCGGTACTGTATCTGAAGGATCAGGATGCCATACGCCTGATTCCCGGTGTCCTGGAGTTAACCTTCCTGAAAAACAATGGGGCGGCTTTCGGTATACTGCAAAACCAGAAGGTGTTTTTCATCATGATCGCTGTACTGATTCTGGTGGTGATCGCCTATGTGCTGATTCGTCTGCCGGAGGAGAAGCGGTTTCTTTCCATGGAATTTCTGCTGCTGCCCATTGCTGCAGGTGCGGCGGGTAATATGATCGACCGGATCCGGCATGACTATGTGGTGGATTTCATTTCATTTATCATCATCAATTTTCCAGTCTTTAATGTCGCGGATATCTATATTACAGTCGCCACCTTCATCTTCGTGATATTGTTCCTCTTCTTTTATGAAGAGAGAGACTTCAATTTCCTGACATTCCGTCAGCAGCATAAGTACCGGGGTTTTAAGTAAATGACTGCAGACCCGGCCGAACGTACGATCCGTGTTCTGGTACAGGAGGAGGCCGATGGTCAGCGGCTGGATGCATTTCTGGCGGAGGAGTCGGAGGATTTTTCCCGCAGCTATGTGCAGAAGCTGATCCGGGAGGGACATGTAACGCTCCTGCCAGCAGAGACAAAAGGGGCGGAAAGCGTCAGGCCACCCAAGGTCTCTACGCCGGTTCATGAGGGACAGCTGTGGGAACTGCAGGTGCCGCCTGCGGCACTGCCGGAGATCCTGCCACAGAATATCCCACTGGACATCCTGTATGAGGATGAGGCATTGCTTGTGGTGAATAAGCCTAAAGGTATGGTGGTGCATCCTGCCCCCGGTCACCCGGATGGGACACTGGTCAATGCGCTATTGTATCATTGTTCGGGACAGCTCTCCGGGATTGGTGGCGTGGCGAGGCCGGGGATTGTTCACCGCATCGACAGGGATACCACGGGTTCGCTGCTGGTCTGCAAAACGGATGTTGCGCATCAGCATATTGCTGCACAGCTGAAAGAACACAGCATTCACCGGGTCTACCATGCGATCTGCCGTGGGATCCTGCGAAAGGATGAGCTGACCGTTGATGCGCCGCTGGGACGCAGCCGTACGGATCGTAAGAAGATGGCGGTGCTGGATCCTGCAGATCCTGCCGGAAAACCGGCTGTGACCCATGTACGTGTACTGGAGCGCTTTCCCCAGGATCAGATGACCTATGTGGCCTGTCGTCTGGAGACAGGTCGAACCCATCAGATACGCGTCCATCTGAGTCATTTGGGATATCCGTTACTGGGCGACGAGGTCTATGGCAGCGACCGGAAGAGCCGCTTTCATACGGAAGGACAGTGTCTCCACGCCAAGGAACTGGGTTTCCTCCATCCGGTGACAGAAACATGGATCCAGACCGATGCACCGCTTCCTTCATATTTTAAGGATATTCTGAGTAAATTACGGTGAGATCTTGCGGATCGGATGCTTTTTGATTTTTACGGCATAAACCGATATAATAGAGTTATCAATCGCATAAAGGAGGTGATTCTCTATGAATACCATCATTACCATAGGCAGACAGTTTGGCTCCGGCGGACGGGAAATCGGCGAGAAGGTGGCAGAGCATTTCGGGATCAAGTATTACGATAAGGATCTGCTGACCCGGGCGGCGAAGGAGAGTGGCTACTGTGAGGAAATGATCCAGACGCACGATGAGCGCCCAACCAATTCCTTCCTGTATAATCTCGTGATGGATACCTATTCCTTTGGCTACAACTCCTCCAGTT
>JAFSYF010000273.1 GCA_017443695.1 Butyrivibrio sp. | reverse complement strand
GCACTGTCGCCGATGTAGGCATCGGACAGCGCGATGGAGGCCTCGATATCCGCGGTATCGTCGTAGATCCCGATTCGCTCCGAGATAAACATCTGCTTCAGCGCTTCATAGGGCTCTCTGGCCGCCGGGCGCATGGTGTCGATGGTGGATTCCAGCAGCGGATGCGGGCGCCAGAGGAGGCAGGCATCCTGCTGGGACCGGAATGTCCGGAAGACATATTCCATCTTCTGCAGCGCTGCCCCGGTGTCCGCCAGGAAATCCTGGAGGCTGACATTGTAGAAGAACACGCGCCGGCCCTCCAGCTGACCGCGCCATGCCTCAGGCGGTGCAGGCGGCTCGGCGCAGGTGTGGATCACCTTGTCGAACTTCGGGGAGCCCAGTGGTACGAGCTTGCCCTTCACACGGGGATCGAAGAAATCATTGATCTCCGGTGACTGGGTGATGATGTAATCCGCGTGATCATAGGCCGGCAGCATCGCCTGGGAGGCCGCCATCGCACCGGCAGTCGCATAGTAGGGCACATAGACGAGACAGTCGGTGTACTTCTTCAGGTTCTCTGAGAAAAAGCGGGGATGCACCGTCGTGACCTTGTTGTACTGGTCATAGGGGTTGTGGATGAAGATCATCTCCGGGTGGCGTTTCTCCAGCTCATAGGTGTCGAAACGGACAATGGGGATATCCACCGGGAACTGATCCCCCTCATAATGCCCGGCCCGCCTGCTGCCGTCATCCTCCATATCATAGTAGGGAATCGGGATGCAGACCGCCTCACAGTCCGGATCCGCGGCCGCCGCCCGGTAGATGGACTCCAGGGAATCCCACATGGCCGCCTTGTAGGGGCAGAACACCGCCTCGAACTGCGTCCTTAAGTCCTCCCTGATCTCACGCTTCGTCCGGTCGGTGAGCTGGTGCAGATCCGCCTCCGCCTGCTGCAATGCCACAGACTCACCCGCAATCAGGCGCTCCCGCAGCTGGTAGACCGCCTCGCAGTACTCCTCCAGTGTATGGACCGGTTTTGAACCCTCTCCTTCCAGCGTGTCGATGGTGGTGCCCAGCTGGATGGCGCTCTGCTGGCAGTCCGCCAGCATCCGGATCGCCACCTCATGCTGACCCTGCCGGATCAGGTCCAGGGTCTGCTGATCCGCTTTTTCCAGAGAGGCCAACAGGGCAACACATTGCTCCTTGAAATATCGGCGCATATTTACGAATGAACCTCCGATACCAGAAAACGCGCCATCAGATCCGCCAGGCAGATCGAGCGACCGACTGCTCCGGGATCCATGCGCGCGCTGTCCGTTTTGTTGATTTGTCTCATGAATTCCGCGATCTCATATCTGAGCCCGTCTCCCTCGAAGGGTGCCTCATAGCTCATCTGATGCGTGGGATCCTCGAAGTGAACCGTGAAACGGGCCGTCTTCCACCACGGCGCTTCGACATGGATATAGCCCTTCGTCCCGCTGATCAGCAGCCGCCCCTCTGCCTTGACCCCGAGGCCGCAGGTGGCGGAGGTCAGGCGATCCGGGTATGTCAGCTCCGCACGGGTGAGGATGTCGAGTCCCAATGCATTCCGGATGCTGGAGAAAAGGATGCGTTCATACCCGCTGCCGAAGAGATCCAGGATCGGCAGGAGGACATAGCTGCCCAGTTCCGTGAAGCTGCCGCCGTATACCCGGTCGGTCAGTTCCCTGCGCCCGGGATCCTCCAGCTTGGTGAAGCAGCTGTCGATCAACCGGACCTCGCCGATGCATCCGTCCGCAGCAACCGCCAGCAGCTTCTGATACCCTGGGCAGTAGGCGGTCTTGAGTCCCTCCATGAGCACCAGGTTCTTTTCCCGGGCCAAACGGAAGCATTGCTCCACCTCCTGCGCGCTGAGCACCATGGGTTTCTCACACAGGACATGCTTGTCATGCGCCAGTGCTGCCATGATATAGTCATAGTGGGTTTCGTGGGGAGATGCGATATAGACGGCATCGCAGAGGTCGAACAGAGAGGACAGATCCGTGAGGGGCGTCATCGTCTGCGACCCGCCATGGGCCTGCACGAACCGCTCCGCGCTCCCCGGATGCGGATTGTAGACACCCGTGAGCCGGATGCCGGCCACCTGTGCGGCCTCCGGAACAAACCGGGCGGCGATGCGCCCCGTGCCGATGATGCCGAGCTTCATCTGATCGATCGCTGCATCTCCTGGCGTATGCGCATGAACTGTTCCACCACACGGGCCATGGTGATGGATTCTCCGGCGGTCAGCTTGTAGTCATTGCCCCCGGTGCCGTTGATCTTGGAGACAAACTCCGCGATCTCATACCGGAGACCATCCTGCCCGCTGAAGGAGGATTCGTAGTGGTCGATCTGGTTGGGATCCTCATAGCGCACGTCGAATTCCCGTGTGAGCCACCAGGGGGATTTTGCCAGGATATAGCCCTTCGTCCCGGAGATCACCAGCTGTCCCTCCGACTTGACGCCGGCACCGGCCTTGGCTGTGGCCAGTTTGTTCTGATAATAAAATGTGACCTTGGTGAAAATGTCGATGCCGTTTTTACCATAAACAGATTCGATCCGGATGTCCTCGTAGTCCTTGCCGAAGAGCTTGATGATCGGCAGCATGGAATAGCTGCCATACTCCAGGAAAGCGCCGCTGTATCTGGCATCGGACATCTCCCTGGAGTCCGGATCTCCCAGCCTGGTGAAGCAGGCCTCGATGTCGCAGACCTCTCCGATGGTGCCGTTCTGCGCGACAGAGAGGATCTGGGAGAAGCCGGGCAGATACGCGGTCCGGATGCCCTCCATCAGGATAACGCCCCGTTCCCTGGCCAGATCATACAGCTCTACGGCCTCCGCATGGGTGAAGGTCATGGGTTTCTCACACAGGACATGCTTGCCGGCGGACAGGGCCAGCCGCACGTAACCGCTGTGGGTCTCGTTCGGAGAGGCCACATACACCGCATCCGTCTCCTCCAGAAACGCGTCGAAATCATCGGACCGCGTCCTGACCTGATGCATCGCTTCAAATGCCTGCGCACTCTCCACCTCCGGATTGTAGGCGCTGACGGTCTCGATACCGGAGACGAAGCTGGTTTCCTTGAAGAAACGGGTGGCGATACGACCGGTGCCGATGATGCCGATGCGGACGATTGCTTCCCGTGCCTTGCGCAGCGCGGTGGAGGAGATCCCGGAGGTTCTGGGCAGGTAGACCACCTCGCAGTACTGCTTCAGATAGTCGAAGCGGCCGGTCCAATCACTCCCCAGAGTGAAGATGTCGATGCCGTAGCGCTGGATATCCTCGATCTTCTGTCCCTCGTGATCCTCCACGATGATTTCATCCGCGAAGCCGGTCTTCCTGACGTTCTCGATCCTGGTCATGATCGGGTCCACGAGATTGAGCTTGCCCCGCATCAGGTCATAATGCTCCGTGGTGACCCCCACCGTGAGATGGTCACCCAGTGCCTTCGCCCTCTCCAGGAGCCGGTAATGCCCCTCATGGAACAGGTCGAAGGATCCGTATGTAATGACTTTTTTCCTCTTATCTGACATTGTATCTATTCAAAACAGCTCGCTGTGCCGCGCGCATGAACTTCGAGGTCATGCGGCAGATACTCAGACCTGCTCCACGTCGTCGGCGGAGAGCTCTACCACGATGCTCGTGCCGAACATCTCTGTGGTGGTGCGCAGCAGTCTGCGCGGGATGTCAACGGCGGTGACATGGAAGACCTGATCGCCGTAGACGCCGCTGGTATCCCTGACGCTGTCCCCCGGATGGATGCCCAGATCTGCCACGTTGTTCAACTGGGATATGTGCCGGACGTCGCCGGAGAGACCGTCCTCCTCCAGGATCCGGTCGAGCCAGGGGAGGTGCGGGTCATCATCTGTCCACAGGCCGAACTTGATCTTCCTGTGCTTGCCGAAGAGTTCGGTCTCCACGATGGCCCTGCGGTGCGGCACATCGAGCTTGGTGATCCGGTTGCTGTAGCGGGACAGCGGTCCGATGATGGTATCAATGCGGCCGCTCTTCGTACGGCGAATGAAGCTCACATGCATGAGGCCTGTCTCCATGAGACTGTCGAGGAACGCCTGCTCATCCGGCAGAACGGGCATAAAAGTCCGGGTGCCGTCCCGTTCCCACATGGCGAGGACGCGCTTGAATTCCGGGATCCACCGCATGACCCTGGAAACCGTCTCCGGTTCATCCGTATCCACGAAGAAGTACCCGGGGAAAAGCCTGCGGATGGAGATGTGGCCCACCCCCTGCCGGCGCCAGACATCCTCATAGAGCGGGATGAAAGAAGCCCTGACGACGCCTTCCGGTGCAATCTTAAGAAGAAGCTGTCTCATCAGGTGTTCGTTGCCGCTCTCTGTCTGTACCACGTACCACATAGGTGTCCCCTGTACAAGCAAGCTGCGCCGTCTCCCGCGGTTCCTTCCGGAACCCCGTGACCGCCGCGCGCCGCAATATGTCCACGCAAGCATGGCCGGGCGGCGTGTACCACTCCGGCTGGCCAGACATGTCTCAATGTGTTAGCCTATAAATTATACTATTCTTTCACCTGTTTGTCCAATGGGGTGGAACCACAGCACTGCTCGACCAGCAGCCTCGCGATCCGCTCCGACGTATGGCCATCCCCCCAGTGATCCGCATCCGACGGATCCACCCGGAGTGCCAACGCCCTGGACAGGCCCTCTCTGATCTCCTCCCCGGTCACCCCGCACTGTACGACATTGCCGCACTGATATCTCCCCTTCTGCCGGTCGCCGATGTTCAGTACCGGCACGCCCACAAACGGCGCCTCCAGAATGCCGCTGCTGGAATTGCCGGCGACGAGTACCGCCTCCTGCATGAAGCTCCAGTAGCGCTGCTGCCCGAGGGAAGGGATCTGTCGAAAGCGCTCCGGATGGGCTGCGGCCGCCTCTCCCATGCGCCGGTTGATCTGCGCCCCGCCGAAGTCGGCGTTCGCATAGGTGAATAATGTCTGATACTCCGTTCCTGCCTCCAGCAGTGCCTGAATCAGGTCGTCCACGGTCCGCAGGTCGTTCTCCACGGATCCCCGTGTCACCGGATGGTAGGTGCAGAGGATCCATTTCTTCTGCGGATCCAGTCCCAGATCTGCCGCCAGCGCATCCCTTGCAATGGGCTCGATCCGGTACCGGGCATCCAGTCCCGGCTCCCCGACCACCCAGATATGGTCCGCACTGCCCCGAATCCGTCGCAGGTTCTCTGCCGCCTCCTCCGTCCCTGGGAAATGCCAGGTTGCCATCATGGATACCGCATTCCGCACGGCGTCATCAATGGCACCCTCCGTGATGTCCCCGCCGCTGATATGCGCGATGGGGATCTGCATGATGAGCGCGGTCTGGCAGACCGGCAGCAGCTCGTAACGATCTCCCAGCACCACCAGCAGATCCGGCTCCAACCTGCCGAAAACAGCAGCCAGCTGCTCTCCGAGGCGTCCCATGGCTGCGGCGATGCTTTCCTCTGAGGTCGTATCCAGGCCGGCATCGATCCGGGCATCCACCTGGAATCCGTCCGCCAGGATTCGGTCAATGGTATGTCCCTGCTCCGCCAGGAGGTGCCCTCCGGTCACAATGAGCTGCAGCCACAGACCCGGTGTCTGACGGATCTCCTCCATGAGGTACCGCAGCAGACCATACTCAGAACGGGCTGCCGTGATGAAGCAGATGTTGTATTCCTTCTGATTCAAAGCCTTTTTCTCCAAAGCCTTCTTATCCAAAGACACGATGGGCCTCATTCCTGCGGATGACCCGCGCGGGGTTCCCCATAACGACGGTCTCATCCGGCACATCATGAAATACCGCGGAACCGCCGCCGATGATCACGTCCGCGCCGATCCGCAGCCCCTGTTTCACACCACTCCCAAAGCCCACAAAACTCCGGTCGCCGAGCACCACATCTCCGGAGAGCTGCGTACCCGCACAGATGACGCAGTGTTCGCCGATCCTGCAATCATGTGCGATGACGGTGTTAGCGTAGATATGGGTATTCGCGCCGATCCTGACATCCACGCTGATCACGGCGCCTGTCTCAATGGTCACGCCCTCTCCGATCTCAGTAGAAGCCGGGATGTGCACGCCCGGATGGATCAGTGTCACCATCGGGATCCCTGCCGTCCGGAGCTTATGACAAATCCGTGCCCGCAGGGCGGGCTCTCCGGTGGCCACCACCGCATCCAGCTGCGCTTTGTAGCGTTCTGCCGCGATCTCCTCTGAGATCACTTCGATCTGATGCACAGGCGCTGCCGGATCTCCGTTGTTGACGAAAACAATTCGATCCCAGCGCTCATGGCCGGGATCGATCTGTTCTGCCAGCTCCAGGATCTCCCGTCCCAGGCCCCCTGCGCCATAGATGCCAAGTACCCTGTCCATGGTTCCCGCGCTCCTCTCTCCGAATGCTTATGTTTCTACAGGGGATACGTCCTCCCCCAGCTCGATCAGCTCGTCCTCCGCAAAATCCCGGATGGCCTTCTTTCCCAGGATCTGTGGCCAGCGCATGGCGCTGACGCCGTCTCCCGGACGCTTGGTTGTCAGATTCTCCTCCGTGAACAGCTCGCCCTGATGGATTGCGCATCTCGCGACGATGCTCTTGCGCGCAACGGCCTGATTGGCCAGTTCGGACGCGGCAGGCTTCTTATCGCCGTCGCCCAGAGCCTGCTCGATATGGCGGATGCCGGCCACCATGGCTGCCAGCTCATCCGGCTCCAGACTCGCCGCGTGATCCGGCCCAGGCAGTGTCCGGTCCAGGGTGAAATGTTTCTCGATCACCGTGGCTCCCATGGCCACCGCAGCAATCGGTACCTCAATCCCCTTCGTGTGATCGGAGTAGCCCACCGCACAGCCAAACGTCTCCCGCAGCTGCAGCATGGCGCGGAGATTGACATCCTCATACGGCGTCGGATACTGGGTCGTGCAGTGCAGGAGTGTGAGCGTGCCGCAGCCGTGCTCACGAAGGAGCTCCACTGCCGCGCGGACTTCTTCCAGCGTACACATCCCGGTGGACAGGATGACAGGCTCCCCGAAGCCTGCGATATGCACCAGATAGGGGTAGTTGGTGATCTCACCGGAGGGGATCTTCCACAGCCTGAGGCCCATGTCATGCAGGACGTCCGCGCTCTCTATATCAAAAGGCGTGGACAGGAATTCGATCCCCTTCTGCTCCGCGTAGCGCTTCAGCTCGGCGAAGTCCTCATAGGGCAGCATCAGCTTCTGCAGCATCTGCAGCTGGGATTCCGCCGCGTCCCCGGTGTTCTCGATCTGATAGGCCGCCTTATGCGCATACCGCGAGGTGATGTTCTGCGCCTTGCCCGTCTGGAACTTCACAATGTCCGCGCCGGCTTCATATGCCGCATCGACGAGCTTCTTTGCCAGCGTGATATCCCCGTTATGGTTGACACCGGCCTCGGCGATGATCCGGACAGGCTGCCCCGAATACTGTTTCATTTCGTTATCTGATCTCTTCATATCTCGTACTCTTCGGTGGGAAGTCATTGCAGTCCAGACGCGGCAGGAGCATCAGATCATCCGCCTCCAGATCCGCCATCCGGACCTCTGTGGTGAGTCCCAGCACCGCACCGTGCGCCCTGCACTGTGCGAGCACTTCCGGACTGCTGTTGCCATAGGGATAGTTCATCACCCACGCACTGCGGTCGATGAAGGGATCCATCACCTCCAGTGCCCGGTTCAGGTCACGGGTCAGCTCCTCCGGTGAGAGTCTGCCCAGCCAGTAGTGGTCATATCCGTGGATGCCGATGAACATCCCGTGGCGCTTCATCGTGCGGATCTGATCCTCTGTCATGTACAGCTCGTAAGCCAGTACCTCCTCCGGGACGCCGACATACCGCTCGAACAGATCGCTGGCGATGCGGCTGCGCACGGCCTCCGGCAGAACCGTCTGCAGCGCCCGCTTGATGAAAATCGTCTCCGCGGGATCGAAACGGTTCGCCACGCCGTATTCCGCAAACAGCTCTTCATTGGAGGGATAATCATATTCCGCGCCGCGGTAATGGTCCATCCGCTCATAGACATCGGCCAGCAGGGCATCCGGCTCCGCGCTGGCCAGGATGTAGTGGATCTTGTTCACATCCAGGAGCTTGTGCTCCGTAAAGGTCTTGCCCGGGATGAAGAAAGAGCCCTGCATCCCCGCTTCCTCCAGAATCGGGAGTGCGTACGTATAGTTGTCTACGTAGCCATCGTCGAAGGTAAGGAGCAGCGCCCGCTCCGGCAGCGCCTGTTCCCCCTTCACCGCTGCCAGCACCTCCTCCATCCGCACCGGATGGAATTCTTTCTTAAAAAAGGCGATCTGCTCCCGGAACAGCGGCAGATCCAACCCCTTGATCTCCGGATAGCGGCTATGGGTCAGATCCCTGGTGTAATGGTACATGGCTATGGTTAGTTTGCTCATTTGGTCATCCTTCCTTCGGGTCACCCCGGTATCTCCATCAACTGAACAGGCTGCACGTTCAGGACATTTGCCAATGCGATCACATATTCCGCCCTGGCATGATTGATCAGCTTCTGCCGCTGTTCATACTGCTGCACCGTCCTCACGGGGATTCCCGTCAGCTCGGCCAGCTCACTCTGGCTCATTCCACACCGTTCCCTGTATATCCTGAGGTAAGTGTGCAGGCGTTTCCCACGCCGTAACTCGTTGATCCTGTCCACGAAATGCATGATGTCCATCTCATGATATTTATCATACATCTCCAGCATTAACGTGATTGGGACCTCCTTCTGTAATCCTGCAAAGGAGCACGCGCTATACCATTGATAGTATGCCAGTGCCCAGCCTACCCAGTACTCCGGGCTCTTCCCGTCCAGATACACCCTTTCCCTGGGTTCATACCTGCCGATACTGGCCTCTATCACCCTGAGTGCCAGCTCAATGCCAGACATGCCAGTGATATAGCGCGCATCCCCGCTGCCGAATTTCTCAGCAATGCCGCTGTGCAGGAACATCTGGAAGTACTCCTCCAGTGAATACTCCATGGAGTACACCGCGTAATCAAAGCTGTTTGCCAGCCTCTTGCGCGCATTGCTCAGATACAGCTCACTGTAGGCAGGGATCATCTGCCTTCACCTCTTCGTCAATGATGCGTATCATATACAGGTCACCCGGGATATACGCTTTCTTATTGAGATTCCTGTAGGCACTCCGCGCTCTGTTGTCCCTCTCCTTTTTCTTCATAAACCAGTCCGCAGCAGACACCGGTTCGTAACCGACAAAACGCAATCTGTCAAATGCCCTTTCGCTTCTCACAAATACCTGCGCCCCGAGTTCTCCCAGGCGCATTGCCTTTGATAGCTGCGATACCGAAATGACACCATCAATAAAGTCGCTTGCATAAGAGAAATAACTGTCGTCCGCTCTGTATCCTATGATCAGATCCATTCCGCTCAAATCCCGATCGAAATGACTGCATAGATACCGGTACGCTTCTCTTGCCAGAGGCGTTTCCAGTTCAAAATGTCTGTTTTGCAGCAGTATCGTGATCCAATGCAGGATACAGTAATCCGCTGCATTGAGTCTG